>NZ_JBVIHM010000034.1:8149-78234 GCF_055570295.1 Streptomyces sp. NPDC031265 | reverse complement strand
CGCAGGATCCAGCTCCAGCCCCACCTGATCGACGGCTGCCTCACCGCGACCGGCCTGACTATCAACCCACCGACCCCACCCTGAAAACCTCAGTAACCGTTACCTCCGGCGAAAGGTCCGACCGAGGCGGCGAAGACGTCCCCGGCACGAGCCCATGAGGGAGGACCGAGCGCGAGTGCGACCCCTGACGATCAGGCTGCGACCTGATCGTCAGGGGTCGCGTCGTTCATCTCGCCGAATCAGAAACATCAGCTCTGCCTCCCGGCCGCTGCAATGCGAGCCGTCTATAGGAAGATTGGCACGGTGTCCACATGGGTCATGGCGGCGTCCTGCGGAACACGACCACCACAGGACGGCGTTGAAGCAATGAAGACGAGAGGATCGCAAAGGGATGCACGGTACTGGAGCGGAGGTCGACGGCGCGCGCGGGGTGTTCGCAGTGGACTCGACCGCCCCGGATTCCGCACCGCGGGGACTCGACGTTTTCCGGCGCGGGTGGCAGACGCAGGTCGGTGACGATGTCTTCCAACTGCCGGCCTTCAGCCCGGACACGATCGGTGACTTCCGGGTCAAGGGCAAGGTTGCCAAGGTGCATGGCGCGGCGATCGCCGATCTCCACGCCGCGTCGGCAACCCGGACCGCGGACGTCCCGGGCGGCGATCAGGATCTGGTTGCCATGTACGTCGTGCGGAGCGGCGCATGGACTCTGGGCGGCCCGTCCGGCTACGGCGACCAGACCGTGTCGGCCGGGCAGTTCCTCGTCCGGCACCTCGGGCGCCTGACGGCCTTCGAGACGACGGCGCACCTCACGGCGAAGTTCCTCGTCCTGCCCCCCGGCGAGCTCAAACCCCTGCTCGGGAACCGGGTCGTCACCGGGCCGGCGGACTCGGCCGAGGTGCGCTTGCTGACGGCCCTTGCAGACATGATCCACATGACCGTGGCCGACCTCGGCCCGGCCGGTGTGGCAGCTGCCCAAGGTACCCTGATCGAGCTGACCAAGGCGGTGGTGAAGGGCCGGTTCGACGACGTAGAGCCCCGGTTGGCTCCCGCGCTCACCCAGGCAGCCAAGGACCTCGCGGACCGTCGGCTCGCTGATCCCGAACTTTCTCCGGCGATGCTTGCGCGTGAACTCAACGTCTCCGTCCGCACGCTGCACCGGGCATTCGCCGCGGTGGGAGAGCAGGTGAGCACCTACATCCGCCACCGGCGACTGCATGAGGCCCGGCTCGCCCTTGTCTCGCCGTCAGGGCGCCTGAGCATTTCGGAACTCGCCGCACACTGGCAGTTCGCGGACGGCAGTCACTTCACCCGAGCCTTCAAGAAGCACTACGGTCAGACTCCCACCGAGTGCGCCCGCTCGACCGGACCGGCCTCGCTCTCGCCGAACCGGCACCCGCCGGGCCACGGGTCGGCCGATAGCGCGTGACCAGAGATACGGCTGCAGTTCAGCGGATGCCGCCGCCTCGTGTCCCAAGCAAGGCAGCGGGGCGCTGTGGGCGGCCTGGGCACCGGCTGGAGGCTCGACGACCTGCACCGCACGCGACCCGCCGACAACGAGGGCCGGGATGACTTGCCCGAACCGTCACGGCTTCGCCTGTGACTCCGACGGCTATCGCGTCACGGCTGCCAAGGGCAGCACAGTGCTCCGCACCTCGTCCTGGGACGTCAACGGAGCCCTGCCCACCATCGGCGCCGAGTACGACGGCAGAGGCCTTGAGTATCGCCACCTGGGGCCGCGTCATCAGAGGAAGGGCGCAGTCATGAACCCCGCCCAGCACGGAGCGGCCTTCGCAGCCGAAACCGCCGCATTCGTCGCCACGGTCACGGGAGCCGACCGTCCACCCCGCTGCCGACCTGCCCCGGCTGGACTCTCGGGGACCTCACGCGGCACGTCGGCAGCGAGCACCGGTGGTTCAGTGAGCTGCTTCGCCGGCGCATCCAGCAGCCGCCGACCAGGTTCGCCCACTCGGCCTTGAGCGATTTCCAACTTCTTGGTCCGTGACTGGTCCGGGGGAAGGTTCCGAAGTGGTCCGGAGGTCACGTATGGCTGCCGTTTGATTACCTTCTGCGCTTGGAGTCAATGTTGCCTGGAGAGGCAATGCCCGCTCCAGGCAACGGATTTCTGTTCTCTAGAAGAACCCAAGCTTCTTGGGTGAGTAACTGACTAAAACGTTCTTCGTCTGCTGGTAATGATCCAGCATCATCTTGTGGTTCTCCCGCCCGATCCCCGACTGCTTGTAGCCGCCGAAGGCGGCGTGTGCCGGGTAGGCGTGGTAGCAGTTCGTCCAGACGCGGCCCGCCTGGATCGCTCGGCCCGCGCGGTACGCCTGGCTGCCGTCGCGGGTCCAGACGCCGGCGCCGAGGCCGTACAGGGTGTCGTTCGCCGTGCGGATCGCGTCGTCGAAGTCCGTGAAGGACGTCACCGCGACCACCGGGCCGAAGATCTCCTCCTGGAAGATCCGCATGCGGTTGTCGCCCTCGAAGATCGTGGGCTGGACGTAGTAGCCACCTGCCAACTCGCCGTCGTACTCGATCCGCTGACCTCCTGTCAGGATCTTCGCGCCCTCCTGCTGGCCGATGTCCAGGTAGGACAGGATCTTCTGGAGCTGGTCGTTTGAGGCCTGGGCGCCGATCATCGTGTCCGTGTCCAGCGGGTGGCCCGCCACGATGGCCTCGGTGCGGGCGATGCCCGCCTCCAGGAACTCGCTGTAGTGGCCGCGCTGGATCAGTGCCCGGGACGGACACGTGCAGACCTCGCCCTGGTTGAGGGCGAACATCGTGAAGCCCTCCAGCGCCTTGTCGCGGAAGTCGTCGTCCGCCGACCAGACGTCGTCGAAGAAGATGTTCGGGGACTTGCCGCCGAGCTCCAGCGTCACCGGGCGGATGTTCTCCGACGCGTACTGCATGATCAGGCGGCCCGTCGTCGTCTCGCCGGTGAAGGCGATCTTCGCCACGCGCGGGCTCGACGCCAGGGGTTTGCCCGCCTCCACGCCGAAGCCGTTCACCACGTTCACCACGCCCGGCGGGATCAGGTCGGCCACCAGGCCCAGCCAGAGGTGTACGGACGCCGGGGTCTGCTCGGCGGGCTTGAGCACCACCGCGTTGCCCGCCGCGAGCGCCGGTGCCAGTTTCCATGTGGCCATCAGGATCGGGAAGTTCCACGGGATGATCTGGCCGACGACGCCGAGCGGCTCGTGGAAGTGGTACGCCACCGTGTCCTCGTCGACCTGGCTCAGCGAGCCCTCCTGCGCGCGGAGCACTCCCGCGAAGTAGCGGAAGTGGTCGATCGCCAGCGGGATGTCGGCCGCCAGCGTCTCGCGGACCGGCTTGCCGTTCTCCCAGCTCTCCGCGACCGCCAGCTCCTCCAGATGCGCCTCCATCCGGTCGGCGATCTTGTTGAGGATGTTGGCGCGCTCGGTCGGGGCGGTCCGGCCCCAGGCGGGAGCTGCCGCGTGGGCCGCGTCGAGGGCGCGCTCGACGTCCTCCGCCGTGCCGCGGGCGATCTCGGTGAAGGGGCGGCCGTTCACGGGGCTCGGGTTCTCGAAGTACTGGCCGCCGGCCGGCGGTATGTACTCCCCGCCGATGAAGTGGTCGTAGCGCGACTCGTACGAGACGATCGCGCCCTCGGTGCCGGGCGCTGCGTAACGGGTCATCTCCGTGGCCTCCCTCCGGCGCCGCCCGCCCTTGGGCGGCACTCGCAGCGGAGGCTAGGACCGTCGACGTTGCGGGCCCGTTGCGAGCCCCTGCGGCGGTCAGGTGCTTCCGGCGAACCCCGTCCCCTGCTCCGCATCCAGCTCCCGCACCCCCGCCCGCGCAGCCCCCCGCCCGCACTCCGCCAGCGCCTGCCACACCCTCACGTCCTCCCCGCCCCACGGGCTGCGTGCCCAGTCCGCAAGCAGTCCGGGGTCGCCGCGCTCGATCAGGGCCGCGCGCAGCTGTCCGGCGAGGCGGGACCGTATCCGTACCACGGCGGGCGCCTGCGAGGCGGGCAGCAAGGGGCCCGTGTACGCGCCCATCGCCGCCGCCACCGCGCCCGAGCCCAGGCGGCGGGCGACCATGTCGAAGTCGGTGTCGACCGGGAGGGTGAGGCGGTACGGGCGGGAGGACAGGAGGTCGGGGCCCAGCAGGCGGCGCAGTCGGGACAGTTCGGCGCGGACCGTCACCGGGGTCACCGACTCGTCCTCGTACAGGTCGACCAACAGCTGATCACCCGTCAGGCCCTCGGGGTGGCGGGCGAGAAGCACCACAAGCTCGCTGTGGCGGCGGCTGAGGCGGACCTTGCGCCCGGCGGCGACCAGCACCGCCTCGTCACGGCCGAGGGCGCTCAGCCCGATCGTGTCGCCGGTCGGCTGCGGGGCGTGCAGGGCGAGTTCCGCCTCCGCCGCACGTGCCACCGCCTGGACGAACGCGAGGCTGTGCGGATGCGCCAGGCCGTTGCCGCCGGTGATGTCCACCGCGCCGAGCAGCCGCCCCGTGCGCGGGTCGTGCAGCGGCGCCGCCGCGCACGTCCAGGGATGCACCGGGCGCCGGAAGTGCTCGGCGGAGAAGACCTGTACGGGCCGGTCCTCGGCCAGCGCCGTCCCCGGCGCGTTGGTGCCCACCGCCGACTCCGCCCACCGGGCGCCCGGCACGAAGTTCATCGCGCCCGCCTTGCGCCGGGCCCCCGGGTGGCCCTCGACCCACAGCAGCCGTCCCCGCACGTCGCACACGGCGACGAGATGCTCGCCGTCCTTCGCGTACGTGCCCATCAGCTCCCGGATCACCGGCATCACCCGGGCCAGGGGGTGCCCGTCCCGGTACGCGGCCAGCTCGTCCTCGCCCAGCTCCACACCGGCCGTGCCGTCCGGGTTCACCCGGGCCCGGGCCGAGCGCCGCCAGGACGCGGCCACCAGCGGGCGTACGGGCCGGACCACCCGCCCGGCCGAGGTGAACGCCTCATGGGCGCGGCGCAGCTCGCCGGTCCGCTCGGCGGGGTCGGCCCCGGCCTCCAGGGCGACCCAGGACTCGTTCCGCGTATCGGTCAACTGGGCCTCCGGGCGGGCGGGGCGGACGGGGACCGGTCCATCGTCGGCCCGCCGGGCGCACCCGGCAAGGCACCCCGCACGCCCTCGGCGCATCCGCGGCAACGCAACCCGTATGCCGGTCAGCGAATCCCCGTGCGCTCAGGCGAAGTTGACCAGCCGGATGTAGCGCACCCAGTCCCAGTTCGGCCCCGGGTCGGTGTGGTCGGTGCCGGGGACCTGGTAATGGCCGATAATGTGCTCCCGGTCCTTGGAGATGCCGTGCCGGTCGCAGATCGAGGCGGTCAGCCGCGCCGACTCCTCGTACAGCGCGTCGGTGAAGTAGGCGGGCTGGTCCACCCACCCCTCGTGCTCGATGCCGACGCTGCGGGTGTTGTAGTCCCAGTTGCCCGCGTGCCAGGCGATGTCCTGTTCTCGCACCATCTGCGCCACATAGCCGTCGGCGGACCGCACCACATAGTGCGCGGACACCTTCTTCGCCGGGTTCTGGAAGATCCCGAGCGTGTTGCCGAACGTCTCCTGGGTGACGTGGATGACCACCCGTTCGAACGGATACGTGAAGGGGCGCTGGGAAGCGGTGTAGTTGGCGGTCGAGGCGGGGACCCAGTGCGCGCCCGGGTAGTCGGTGTCGGCGGCGGCCTCGGCACGCGTCGCGGGGAAGAGCGCGCCCGCGGCCACGCTGGCGGCGGCGCCCTGGAGGAGTCTTCGGCGGTCCACGGGTAACGAGCTCCTGTATGTCGTGTCGTGTGTGCGTCGTGTCGCTTGTGCGTCGATACGTCACGTTCAACCGGCAAGAACGTCGCCGAGATTACGGTACGGGGAGGTGTACGAGGGTGGAAGGGCCGCAGCTGCGCGCGGCGGCGGCCGGGGCGCGGAACGGCGCGCTGCCACGGCCGGGGTGGCTCCGGCGAGCGCCGCGACTGACCGACTTTGGCGTAAATTCCGGCCAGGGATCGCTAGATGAACCGTTTCGGCCCGACTCTGGAGGCTATGGCCACGCCGCCCGTACCTCCGCGCCCACCCGGGCCGCTGTCCTCGCCGGGCGGGGGCTTCGGTCCCCCCGCCTGGCAGCCCCCGACGCCGCCGCCGTCACCCCCGGGCCCGCCGGCCGGGGGAGGTCGCCGGGGCGTCTTGATACTGCTCGCGGTCGTGGTGGCCGCCGCGGCCGTCGTCGCCATCGTGCTGGTGGTGAACGGCAGCGGCGACGGGGCCGACGGCAGGCCGACGAAGACCCCGACGAGCAAGGGGGCCCCGACGCCGTCACTGAGCCTTCCGAGCGGGATCCCGACGGAGCTGCCCTCCGAACTCCCCACGAGCCTTCCGTCCAACCTTCCGTCAGGACTCCCCACGGAAGTGCCGAGCGGCTTCCCGAGCGACCTGCCCAGCGACCTGCCGGACCTGCCCACCGAGTTTCCCGGCGGCATACTCCCGTCGGCGGCGAACGACCCCGGCGACGACCTGCCGTTCTACGAGCTCAGGGCGGGTGGGACACCGGGCCACGGGGCGCCTCCCAGGACATAGGCACCGCGCCCCCACCACCGCACCCCTTACCGCTCCAGCGCCGCTCCCGGATCCGGGTCGGCTGGACCCGCCGGGACCCACGCCCCGCGCTCCTTGCGGTACGGCCACCACCGGCCGTCCCGTCCGAGCCGCAGCTGTGCGCCGCCCCCGACCACCGTCCAGCGGTTCGCGCCGGACACGCGCAGTACGGGCCGTTCCTCGTCCTGCCAGGCCCGCGCGAGCGCGTCCCGGGCCCGGGTCAGGGCCTCCGGCCCAGGGGTCCACTCCTCCTCCAATACGGAGAGGGAGGCGGCGCCCCCGTACCGCCACGCTCGTACGGCGAGGTCCAGCTCGGCCGGCCGCCGTCCGGAACCGGCCGCAAGGCGGCCCGTGATCCGCCTGTCCTCACAGTCCGCCGCCAGACGTACGGCGTCCTGATTCTGCGTCAGGTCAGACGGCGGCGACTGGTGTTCATGGCCCGGCGCGAGCGCCTCCGCCAGCATCTCGCGCGCCCGCCGCGCCGCGTCCGCCGCCAGGAACTCCAGCGCCGCGGGATCGACGCCGGGTTCGGGGGCGGCCTCCGTGTCGAGGTGCGGCGGCGCCCCCGCCTCGGCCGGTACCTCGGGCTCCCCGGGCAGCGGTGGCACGATGTCCCGCGCCGCGAAGACCTCGGCGGCCGGGACCCCGGCCGGAACATCCGGTTCCGCAGACCGGGGCGCCGCGCTTCGTTCAGCCAGCTCCGTCAGCAGCGCCCGCTCACCCCGGCCCCGCATGAGCAGCAGGACGAACGGATCCTGGTCGAGGAGGCGCGCCACCTGGTAGCAGAGCGCCGCCGTGTGCGGGCAGTGGTCCCACGCCTCGCAGGTGCACTCGGGTTCCAGGTCGCCTATGCCCGGCAGGAGTTCCACTCCGGCCGTCGCCGCGTCCTCCACCAGGTGCGGAGGCATGTCGCGGTCGAGGAGCGCCGCGATGTGCCCCGCCCGCTCCACCGCCATGCCGAGGAAACGGTCCCAGTCGTCCTCGGAAAGCCGCTGCCACACCACGTCGCCGCGGTGGGAGGTGCCGTCCCGGTCGCGCACGACGGCGGTGATCCGCCCGGGCCGTACCGACACCGCCCCGACCGCGCCCTCGCGCGCGTAGCGGCGGCCCGTCTTCAGCTGCTGGCCGTCGAGCGCCGTGTCCTCAAGGGCCTTGAGCCACGCCTGGCCCCACCACGTCCGTGCGAAACCGTGCCCGTGCGCGGGCGGCAGCGCCGCGAAGGTGCGCTCCTCGGGAGCACGGCCGTCCTCGGCGTGGTCCCCGTACATCCGCTCCTCCGAGAGATCCCCGTACTCGCTCATCGCCCGCTCCCTCGCAGTGCCACCAGATCCGCCAGATCGGCGTCGGACAGTTCCGTCAGCGCCGCCTCGGCCGACTCGCCGGTGCCGAGGACCGCGTCCGCCAGCTCCCGCTTGCGCGTCAGCATCTCGGCGATGCGGTCCTCGATCGTCCCCTCAGCGATCAGCCGGTGGACCTGCACCGGCTGCGTCTGGCCGATGCGGTACGCACGGTCGGTGGCCTGCGCCTCGACGGCCGGGTTCCACCAGCGGTCGTAGTGCACGACATGGCCCGCCCGAGTGAGGTTCAGACCGGTGCCCGCCGCCTTCAACGACAGGAGGAACACCGGGACTTCACCGTCCTGGAAGCGCCGCACCATCCGCTCGCGCTGCTCCACGGGCGTACCGCCGTGTAGGAACTGCGTGGCGACTCCGCGCGCGGCCAGATGCCGCTCGATGAGCCGCGCCATCTGTACGTACTGGGTGAAGACCAGCACCGCACCATCCTCGGAGAGGATGGTGTCCAGGAGTTCGTCGAGCAGCTCCAGCTTGCCGGAGCGGTCCGCGATGCGCGGCTGCTCCTCCTTGAGGTACTGCGCGGGGTGGTTGCAGATCTGCTTCAGCGCGGTGAGCAGCTTCACCACGAGCCCGCGCCGCTCGAAGCCGTCGGCGCCCGCAATCTCCGCGAGGGTCTCGCGCACCACCGCCTCGTAGAGCCCCGTCTGCTCCTTGGTGAGCGAGACGGCCCGGTCGGTCTCCGTCTTGGGCGGCAGCTCGGGCGCGATGCCCGGGTCGGACTTGCGGCGCCGCAGCAGGAACGGGCGGACCAGACGGGACAGCCGCTCGGCCGCCGCCGGGTCCTTGCCGCCTTCGACGGCCTCTGCGTACTTGGTACGGAACGTACCGAGGCGGCCGAGCAGCCCCGGTGTCGTCCAGTCGAGGATCGCCCACAGCTCGGAGAGGTTGTTCTCGACCGGCGTTCCGGTGAGCGCCACGCGCGCGCGGGCGCCGATGGTGCGCAACTGCCGGGCGGTCGCCGAGTACGGGTTCTTGATGTGCTGGGCCTCGTCCGTGACGACCATGCCCCACGCCACTTCGCCGAGCTTCGCGGCGTCGAGCCGCATCGTCCCGTACGTGGTGAGGACGAACTCCCCGTCCGCGAGGCCCTCCAGGCGCCGCGCGGAGCCGTGGAAACGACGCACGGGCGTGCCCGGCGCGAACTTCTCGATCTCCCGCTGCCAGTTGCCCATCAGGGACGTCGGACAGACCACGAGCGTGGGGCCGGCGGTCGCCGGGCTGCTCTGGCGGTGCAGGTGCAGGGCGATGAGGGTGATCGTCTTGCCGAGGCCCATGTCGTCGGCGAGGCACCCGCCGAGGCCGAGCGACGTCATGTCGGCCAGCCAGTTGAGGCCCCGTAGCTGGTAGTCGCGCAACCGCGCGGCGAGCGCGGCGGGCTGCTCCACGGCGTCCTGGCGCGCGCCCTCGGGGTCGGCGAGGCGGTCGCGCAGGCCCGTGAGCCAGCCCGACGCCTCGACGTCGACCCGGCGTCCGTCGACCTCCGTCGAGCCGGTCAGGACGGCGCCGAGCGCGTCGACCGGGGTCACCTTGCGGTCCTGTGCCGCGCGGGCGCGGCGGACCTCCTCGGGGTCGATCAGGACCCACTGGTCGCGCAGCCGCACCACCGGGCGGCCGGCCTCGGCAAGTTGGTCCAGCTCCGCGCGCGTGAGCTGCGTGTCGCCGAGCGCGAACCACCACTCGAAGGCGAGCAGGGCGTCCGCGGAGAGCGTGGACGGGGCCGCGGACTGCGTACTGTCCGGCCGCGCTTCGGACGAGCTCCGCTGCGCGGCCTCCTGTACGGGTACGGGCCCGATCACCGCGCGCGTGGTGAACTTTCGCGCGAGGTCCTTGGGCCAGTGCACCTGGACGCCGATCGCGGCGAGCGTGCGCGCGGCCCCGCCGAGCAGCTCGCCCACCTCCTCGTCGGCCAGCTCGATCGCGTCCGGCACGGCCGCCGAGAGCAGCGGCGCGAGCGGCGCCCACGCGCGCGTGGCGCGACGCAGCGCAAGGAGCGCGTCCATCCGCGCGTGCGGACCGAACGCCCCGGCGGCGGGCCCGGACTCACCCCACACCTCGGCCGCGTCCGCCACCAGAGCGGGGTCACTCACGCTGTGCAGCTGGAGCACGGCCCGGAAGGCCGGCCCTGCCGCGTCCGGGTCCGCCGACTCCAGACCGGGCAGTTCGACGCGGAGCGAGATGCGCACGCCCGCGTCGTGCCCGGCGGCCACCTCCGCGGCCCAGGCGCGCTGTCCGGGCAGCCGCTGGGGCGGGTCCGCCGCGAAGGCGGGGGAGCCGGTCGCCAGGGCGGCGGCGGGTGTGCGCGGCAGCCCGTCCGCGACCGCGTCGAGGAACTGCCGTACCAGCACCTCGGGTTCGGGCAGCAGCAACGTCTCGCCACCGGCGTCGAGCGGCACCGCGTGCGCCTCGGGCGGCATCGAGGCCGCCAGCTCACGGACGCGCCCCAGCTCGTCGGCGCCCAGCGGCCCGATCCGCCACGCGTCGTGGTCGGTGGCGGTGAGCCCGGGCAACAGCAGGCCGCGCGCGGCGAGTTGCAGCGCGCGGAGCGTGGCCGTACCCCAGAAGGCGGCGGCCCGCGAGGCGTCGGCGCGGGGCCGGGCCCTGGTCAGGACGGGCAGCGCGTCACGTACGGGCAGAACAGCCGCACGCACCGCGTACGGCTCGGCGTCGGCCCCCACCACCGTCAGCTCCTCGGCAGGCTCCTCGGCGCGGCCGGAGAAGGCCTGCGGGGCCGTGCCGTCGGTGTGCCAGAACGCGATGCGGCCGAGGCGGGCGGGGGCGGCGGGCAGGAAGGTGACGTGGCAGCGGGCGAGTTCATCGATCTCGGAGGGTGTGGGGGCGGGAAGCCTGTGTACGGCGATGACACATTCCTCAAACTTGACTACTGCGGTTCCGGAATCGCCGAGGGTACACCGGGCGAAGTGCTGCCGGGCGGATGCGCGCCGTGATCTGGCTCACTCGACGCGCGCGTGGGGCGCGCCTCGCTCGCTCGGGGTGGCGTCAGCACCACCATGACCTCGGGACAGGCCCCCGCCCGGTCCGGGTGGTGGCGCCATAGCGGCCAGGAGCCCCGGATTCGTACGTTTCATGAGGTCAGCGCAGGTGACTGCGGCAGACCAGCGACCGGAGACCGACCATGCCCCAGGCCATTGCGAACGCCGAGAGCGGCGCGAGCGCCACCCTGCTCGCGCCACCGCGCCCCACCGGACGGGGCAGCGAATTCGCACCGCTCCTGAAGGCGGTCAAGGGGCACGGGCTGCTGGAGCGGCGCACCGGCTGGTACGCGCGGGGCATCGCCGTCAACCTTCTCGCCCTCGCCGCGACCGTGACCGTGATGGCGCTCACCGGAGACACCTGGTGGACCCTGCTGTACGCCGTGCCGCTCGCGGTGTTCTGGGCCCGGACCGCGTTCTTCGGCCACGACGCGGGCCACGCCCAGATAACCCGCAGCCGCCGCGCGGGCCGGGCCGTCGGCCTGCTCCACAGCAATCTGCTGCTCGGTATGAGTTATGCCTGGTGGAACGACAAGCACAACCGCCACCACGCCAACCCCAACCACGTCGACAAGGACCCGGACGTCGGCGTCGGCGCGCTCGTGTGGACCGAGAAGCAGGCCGAGCGCCGCGAGGGGTTCGCACGCTGGCTCACCCGTAACCAGGCCCGGCTGTTCTTCCCGATGCTGCTGCTCGAAGGCATCGCCCTGAAGGTGTACGGATTCCAGGACCTGCGCAGGCAGCCCCGGCGGGAACGAGCCGTCGAGGGCACGCTCCTCGTGGTACACCTCGCCGCCTACACGGGCCTTCTGCTGACCGTGCTGTCGCCGGGCAAGGCGCTGGTCTTCGCGCTGCTGCACCACGCCCTCTTCGGACTCCACCTGGGTATGACCTTCGCACCCAACCACAAGGGCATGGAGATGCCCGACGCCGACGACGACGGCTGGGGCCATCTGCGCCGCCAGGTCCTCACCTCGCGCAACGTGCGCGGCGGACCGCTCACCGACTGGTTCCTCGGCGGACTGAACTACCAGATCGAGCACCATCTCTTCCCGAACGTACCCCGGCCCCACCTGCGGCTCGTCCAGCCGCTGGTCCGCGCCCACTGCCGGGCCGTCGGCATCCCGTACGCCGAGACCTCCTTGATCGACTCCTACCGGCAGGCCCTGCGGCACATGCACGCCGTCGGAGCGCCGCTGCGCCGGGGTGCGGCCGTGTAGCTGACGCAAGGGGGAATCGGAGCGCGGAATCGGGGCACGGACGCGGGGCCCTGTCGCACCGCTGCCGCATAGTGGAAACAGACGGCCGGCGTGCCGCGCGGAAGTGGACGCGGGGCCGGGAACCGGAGGACGCGGCCACGCGTTCCCTGGACAGAGAGCGGCGGCAGCAGCGGCCGCGAAGGAGGCGACGGACATGTCGAAGCGCGCGATGATCGCCGCCGGTGGAGTAGTGGTGGGACTCGTCCTGATCCCGCTGATCGGATTCCTGCCGGCGTTGCTGGTGCTCATAGGGGTGCCCGTCGTGGCCTATCTGTTGCTGGACCCGAGCCAGCGCCGCAGGCTGCGCCACATCACCCGCAAGGAACTGCGCTGACGGTGGCTCTGGGCCTGGCCAGGCTCCGGCCTGTTGCGGTTACGGCTCCGGCCTGGCCTCGGCGTGCAGCCCTTCAGTCGTCGAGGCCGCTCCCGGACACCGGCTCGCCCGCGTAGTAGTCCCGCATCAGCTCCGTGGACCACTCCGGCTGGACCGTCTCGCCGCGTGGGCCGAACTCCGCCATGTACGGCTTGATGTCGAGCACCGGGGTGCCGTCCACCGCGTCCAGGCCGGTGACGTGTATGTCCAGCCCTTCCACCTTCACCACACGGCAGCGCGAGACGCCGAGCCGGTTCGGGCGGTTCTTGCCGCGCTGGGCGAAGATCCCGACCAGCGGCCAGTCGGGGTTGCCGCGCGGACGGCGCGCGCCCGACTCGATCTTCTCGGGTGCCACCCGGTCGAAGTGGTACACGACCTCCAGATGGGAGAAGTCCGTCAGGCCGAACAGCGCCTCAGGGCCGAACTGTTCGGCGTCGATTTGGATCACCGCCGACTCACCGCCCCAGTGATCGTCGGCCACTTCGGCCCGCCCGCCGACCACCCGCCCCACCGCCCGGCACACCACTTCCGCGCCGCGCGCGTGGGCTCCAACGTCCGCCATGTGCTTCCTCCCGTACCCGATCCGCATCCGAGGGCCGGCTCCGTATGCGATTCGAGGCTGCCCTTGCAACAGTGGTGCCTTGCCGCCCGCCCGAAATCGCATTGCCCATCGATCGACAGGCTGCCAGGATCGTACGCATGATGATCCGAAAGGAGGCCTCACGATCCCACGGTGATCGTTGATGGCCCATTCCACTCCGCCCCAGCCGCTGACCCCCGAGTGGATCAGCGCCCACTTCGACTCCCTGCCGTTCCCGGCCCGGATGCCCGCCCTCGCGCGCTACGCGCGAACGCTCGCCCCGGACGCGTACGCCACCCTGCACCGCGCCCTCGACGCCGGTGACGAGGACGAACGGCACACCGGACTCTTCCTCGCCGTCGCCCGCCGCGACCTCGACACCGTGGTCGCAGCACTCGACGACCCCGTGCTGCGCCGCCGGGCGCTCGCCGCGGCCATCAGGCTCCCGGTGCCGGAAGAGCCGCTCGCCGCCCTCGCGTTGAGCGACATCCGCGCGGTGCGCCACTCCGCGTACCGCGTACTGCGGCTCAGCCGCCGTCGCCGCCTCGCCGATCGGCTCCTGCCCGAGGTGTACGAACGCCACGGCGCCCAGGAAGCGGCCCGGCTGCTCAGCGCCTGCTCACCCGGGACAGTCGCCCGCTGGCTGCCCCGGACGGATGTCCCGCCAGGGGTGCTGTCCACCCTCGCCCGTACCGCGCCGGCCGCCGTCGCGGCCCTGCTGATCAAGGAGTACGGCGAACGGGCCGACGGTCCGTACGCCTACCGCTATGCGCAGGGCAGGAAGCTCGTCGCCACCGTCGTCGCGGAACGCGACGCGGCGGCGGGCCTGTCTATGCTGCGCGACGCGCCCCGCCTCATCGGGGAACGCGCGGCTGTCGCACTCCTGCGACGCCCCGCCGAACTCCTCGACGTCCTGCGGGGCATCCGCGCACTCTCGCCTGTCCCGCTGAGGGAGGAGGCCGGACCCTTCGAACTGACCGTACCGGCGGGCCCCTTGGGCCGGGCGGCCGTCGCCGCGCTCCGCGCCCTCCCTGCGCCCGACCTCGTCGAACTGGCCACTCGTTGCCGCGCCACGGGCAGCCATATGCGCGCACCGGGACGGCAGGAGGTGGCCGCCGACCCCCTGCTCGCGCTGCTGCCCCCGGCCGAACGGCGGCGGCTCGTCGCCGAACGGGCAGGCGGCGACACGGGACACCGGGTCCCGCTGGTCGCCCTCGCCGCCCTCGAACCGGCCGACCGCGCCGAGTTCAGTGACGCATGCCTTGAGCGCTGGAAGCGACGCCCGGTCCATCTCATCGCCGTGGCCGTCGGCCTGCCTCTCGCGGACGCCGAACCGATCCTGCGAGAACAAGCCTCCCAGCATCGGATCCACCAGCGAGTGTTCGCGTGGCCCGCGCTGCTGGCATGCGCCGAACTCAGGGGAGATCCGGACGAGTTCTCCCGCATCGCACTGAGCTGCGAACGGGCCTGGCACGACCAGGAGGAGGTGCGCCGCTGTACGCTGCAACAACTGGCGGGAACCGCCGCGCGCCTGCTGGCCGCCCTACCCGAACAGGTCCTCCGGGACGCCACACTGACGGCCGTCCAGTCCCGCGACTCCAAGGCGGAGACCCTCGCCGCCGCCGCGTCGCTGCTGCGCCGCACGGCGGAGAGCGCCGCCGCGCGCGGAGACCGGGAGCGCGCGGCGACCGCCGCCCTGCTCCTCTGCCAGGTCGTCACCGACCCGCGTCACCGCGGCTCGTCTCGCCCGCTGCGCGTGGATCTGGCCTCGGCACGTCATATCTGGGAGACGGCATCCTCGTCTGAGCCGGCACAGCCGGCATCACCCGAGGACCCCGCTCTTCGGATCGTGCTGGCCGAACTGCTCGCGTCGCACCTCACCGAACTGCCGGACGCCGACGCCCTGATGCGCCGGACCGCGCTCACGGACGACGACCCTCGGGCCGCCGCCCGCGCGGCCGCCGTATGGGTGGCCCCGGTTGGTATGCGGGAGGACCGCTCTGCCCAACTGATCGCGGCGGACCCGTCGTTCGCCGCCGTACCCGAGGTGCTGACGACGATCACCGAACGTCGCACCGATCTGCTCGCACCCGTCCTCGCGGCCGTGCAAGCGGGCGACGGGCGGGGGCTGCGCGGCAGGATCCGGCCACGAGGCGGGGCATGGGTGCCCCGGCCGAGAGCCGGAGCCTCCGGACGCTGGCGGCCGAAAGAACGCCAGGAGTGGTACGAGGCGCTTGCGGTGGTCGCCACCGACGAGCGGGCGCCGATGCGCGTCCGCGCCGACGCGGCGGCCCACCTCCGGTCACCCGCCCACCTCCACCCCCTTGCCGAGCATGCACTCCAACCGGTCTCGGCCGCTGCCCTCACCGCCCTCGGTGAGACCGGTCCGGCCACGCCGGAGTTCCTGGTCACACTGCTGCGGCACGCCGGAACCGGTGGCGTGCGCGGCCGCGCGGCCGTCGCCTCCCTGCGTCGTCTCCTGGCCGAGGCTCCCGACGGCCAAGCGATCGCGCTACTCACTCCTCTTCTCAACTCACCGTCGATGCCGGTTGGTTCCCGAAAGGAGGCGGCCCGTACGCTCGGGGTTCTGGGTGGGGAGGGCGTCGGCGCGGCACTGATCGAGGCGTGGGACCAGCCGCACCAGCACCGGGACGTACGGGCCGCGATCGCCCCCTTCCTGCTTCGGCTCGCGGGCCGGGACGGCATCGGCCGCCGGCTGTTGGAGGGTGTGCGCGAACCGGCCGTCCGGGATGCGGCCATCACGCGGTCCGTGGCGTCCGCCGCGTACATCGCCTTCCTCGCGCGCGTGGTCCGCGAGGGCGACGACGACAGCGCCGCCGCGGCCTGCGCCACTCTGGCCGGGCAGATTGTGGGGGAGAGTCCCGTCATGCGGGACGCGGCCCACGCGCTGGGGGAGGCCGCGGTTGCGGAGGGGCGGCCGTCGAAGGTGTGGCATGCGGCGGTCGCGGCGATTGCGGGGATGACCTCAATCGCCGAGGGCGCCGGGGGCGTCGAGGCTGCCGTGGTCGCTGAGGCGGCTGAGGCGGCTGAGGCCGCTGGGGCCGCTGAGGTCGCGATGGGGCGCCCGTCGAGTGATGTTCTGGGGTGTGTCCTCAGCGTTCTCGTGGAAAAGGCGACGGCGAGTTCGAACACGGAGCACGTGAGGCGGCGAGACGCCCTGCGGCGGCTCGAAGGGTGCGCGACCGCGGTCAGTTCGGGCTACGGCTCGTACGTGGAGGTGCGCCGCGCCGACGCACTGGCGACAGCTCTGGAGGATGCCGGGCTGCTGCGCGAGGCCGCGCGCCTCGCCCTGGATGCGGCGTGGGCCGCACTCCGGCGTGGCGACCCGGCGCCCGAACGGTGGGCGAAGGCGCTGCGGCTGGTCGCGGACCATCCCGGTCGGCTGCCGGACCTGAGCGGGTTCAGCCTCGGAGCCACACCTGTCCGCCATGCCGAGACCACGCTCCGCACAGCCCGCATGCTGCGTGAACGCGGCACACCATCCGCCGGACTGCTTGCGGAAGTCCTCGTACGGGCATCGGGGGCGCGTACGGGTTGGGACGCGGCATGGCGCGCCGAACTGTCCGCGCTCCGCCGCCATCCCGACCCCGATACGGCGATGGCGGCGCTGCTGACCGAGCCTGTTGGGGGTGGGTGAGGGGAGCGGGCCGGGGGCGGGCTGAGACGGCCGGGGGGCGGCTTTGGGTGCGCGGGTGTGGCTCAGGACGGCCGTACGGCGATCGCGTCCAAGGCTTCCAGGAGCTCCGGCAACTTGGGTCCGCGCCCCACCGGCGTCACCTCGCCCGGCTCGTCGTCCAGCAGCACGAACGCGATGTCGTCGGTCCTGGCGACGATCGACCACCCAGGGCCATCGGCCCGCAACATACGCGCCCCGCCCGGCGCGAAGCTCGACCGGACACGCCCGAGCGGGGGAGGGGAGTCGAGGTACTGGCGTACCTCGTCGAGAACTCGCTCTACGCGCGCGTTGAGGATGCCGGTGGCGGCGGAGGCGTCGGCATCTGGCTCCTCCGAGGTCTCGGAAGCCGACGGTTCGGCAGAGTCCGATTCGGCAGCTTCCGGTACGGAATCCGCAGGGTCATTCGATTCTGCGGACGCCGTCGGCTCCGCGTCCTCGCCGCCGCCGTCGCTGCCGCCCTCGCCCTCATCCTCGCCGTCGGCTATCTGGCCGCGCCACATCGCCCACTGGAGGGCGACTTCGTCGGCGCCGAGACGCCGTTGCGCGGAGCCCCACACGCTCGTGTCGGGTGGCGAGAGCGGCGGCCGCATCGTGCCGTCTTCGTCCGGCTCGGGCTCGGGGTCGTGCGGCGGCGCCACTCCGGGCGCGGCGACGGCGAGTTCCAACGGCCAGCCCGGCAGCGCGGCCACCACAGTACGCTCGTCCGGAGACAAGTCGTACTCCATCCCGCAGTCCCACGACGCGATCGCCACCGCGACCAGCGACACGTCGTGGATGATCACGGTCCAACGGGCGCCGCTCCCGTCCTGGCCGAGGACCAGGCCGTAGCCACCCGGGTACGGTTCGAGGTCGAGGGCTGCACACGCCTCCGGGAAGTCGTCACCGAGCACGCTGGGGAATTGCGCGGGCGTGAGCAACACCGCCGTGAGCACATACAGCGCGTCGTCATCGACCGCGTCGGCTGCGGCTGTGGCAGTCGCGGCCTCGTCCGTCCCGGTCACGGAACCCTCCCCTTCGGATCGCTCGTCGGCGCACCATAACCAGTCGGTAACCCGATCGTCGAGGGTTTGCTGCACCGGAGGACGCTGCGAAGGAAACCGATGGGACCGGGCAAGGTGAGAGGTCAGGCGCGGCGCGCGGAGAGATCGGGTGACATCGGAGGGGATGGGGCGAGATCGCGTGGAATCAGCCCAGATCGCGTGCCCTGATCGTGCACCGACCCAGCCGGTACGGGGTCAGGCGGCCGGCAACCCCATGAGCGAGCGTGCAACGGCCTGTGGCGACTCGTCGCGCTCCCGCGCCAGCGCGATGAGCGCCCGGCACGCCAGCTCCCGCACCCCGAAGGACATCGCCTCCGGCGACACCCACCCGACCGCCTCGTCGAGCGCCTCCTGGTCGTCGTCCGCGCAGGCCGCGACGTAGGTGGCGGCGGCCTCGAAGATGTTGTGCTGTCGCACGGGCTCGCGCCGTTCCGGCTTCCGGAATTTGCCGAACATACGAAACATCCGGACCGCCTTCCCTGCGGGTGCGCTCGCCTGGTGCGAATCAACGTGCCTTTCTCAAGCTAGAGTTGACGACCTGGTGACAGATAGGGGTCGGAGCGGGTCGGTTGACGTGAACCGTCGGCGAGTGCCGTGCCGTGAGCGGCTTACGAGCGGTTCGAGCCGCGCGACCTCGTTGTGCCGGTCACATCGGTCGTGTCGGTCGTGGCGCCCGGCTCGGGTGATCCAAGCGACCGGAGCGTGGCACGCAGCCACTTCAACTCCGCCGCACTCGTGGCCCGGGCCACGGTAAGAATCCCCTGCCGGAAAGGGTCGTCCAACTCCTCGGCCCTGAGCGGACGTTCGCCCTCGTAGAAGAAGCTCGCGGGCTCCTCGAGGAAGCGTAGTCGTCGCCACAGCACCTCGGCCTGCCGGGCGGGCTCGGGCAAGTGCCGCAGAAACGCGAGCAGCGTGAACCACCGGTTCTCGTCCGTGATCTCCACCTGCTCGGGTTCCGCGAGCCGCCGCACCAGCTCCGCCCTGCCCTCGGCGGTGAGGGTGAGCGTGTGGCGGGGCGCCGCCACCGCACCGGGCTGAGTCTCCCGCGCCAGCAGCCTTGCCTTCTCCAACCGCTTGATCGCCGGGTAGAGCGTGCTCTCGGCGACAGGTCGTACGTGTCCGGTCAGCGCGGTGATCCGTTTGCGCAGCTCATAGCCGTGCAGCGGCGCTTCGTACAGAAATCCCAGGATGGCGAGCTCAAGCATGACCGCATTCTGCCGCATGAGCGCTGTACATCGATGTCGCTATACATCCAGACCGATGTATAGTCAGCGCGCCGAAGCAAGCCTTGGAAGCGCCGGGCAGGCGCAAGCAGAACGGGGGACGGAACCGTGCGACAGACGGCATTCGACAAGCAGGGCAGCCAGATCCGCTGGACCGAGTCGGAGGGACTGCCTGATTCGGAGGAACTGTCTGAGGCAGTACGGCTCGACGCGGCCCGACCGGAGGCGGGCCGCGGCGAACGCAGCCCGAACGCCGCCAAACCGCCACTCGTCTACGTACACGGCCTCGGCTCGGCATCAACCGTCTACCACGCCCACGTCGCCGCCGACCCCCGCCTCGCCGCCCGCAGGCAACTGTTCGTAGACCTGCCCGGCCACGGCATCAGCGACCGCCCGGCCGACTTCGGCTACAGCCTGGAGGAGCACGCCGACGCCCTCGCCGACGCCCTCGACGCGGCGGGCGCCGCCGGAGCCGACATCGCCGGGCACAGCATGGGCGGCGCCGTGGCCATCGTGCTCGCCGCCCGCCGCCCCGACCTCGTGTCCCGCCTCGTCCTCACCGAGGCCAATCTCGACCCCCACCCCACCCCGACGGCCGGGAGCAGCGGCATCGCCACATACGCCGAGGACGACTTCGTCCACGGCGGCGGCTTCGCGGCCGTCCTCGACCGCATCGGCCCGCTGTGGGCGGCGACGATGAGGCTCGCCGACCCCCTCGCGCTGCACCGCACCGCCCTCGGCCTGGTACGCGGCACCCAGCCCACCATGCGCCACCTCCTGATGGGCCTGCCGATCGACCGCACCTACCTGGTAGGCGACGTCGATAACGACCTCCCCGGCCGCGAAGAACTCACCGCCTCGGGCGTCCACGTAGAGGTCGTACCGAACGCCGGCCACAACATCATGTTCGACAACCCCCAGGCTTTCATCTGTGCGGTGGCAGGCGGCAACAGCCCGGCGGCGGGCCACCACCAGCCCTGACCGGAACCGTCAGGCAAGGGGAGGGGGCCCCTTCCCCCTCCCCCCACCCCCGTCACCCCTCCCGCACAGCAATCGCAAGAAAACGCGCGTCCTCGTCCACGTACGACACCATCCGCCAGCCCGCCCCCGCGAGCAGCGGCCGCAACTGCGGCTCCGCCCGGAGGTCGTCCGGTGTGATCTGCCGCCCCTGGCGTGCGGCAAGGGCCGCGCGTCCGATGGGGTGGAAGAGCGCCAACTGCCCACCCGGCCGCACCACCCGCGCCAACTCCCGGAGATTCGCCCCCGGTTCCGGAAGGTGTGAGATCAGGCCAGCCCCGAACACCGCATCCAGCCCTCCGGTCCGAAGCGGCAGCCTGGCCACATCGCCCAGGGCCAGCCACCCGGCCCGGCCGCGCCCGGCCCGTACCGCCGCTTCCAGCATCTCGGGCGTCAGGTCGAGGCCGAGCACCGTGCCCCCGGGTCCCACCGCGTCCCGGAGCGGCGGCAGCGCACGGCCCGTCCCGCACCCGGCGTCGAGTACGGAGGCTCCGGATTGCAGCCCGAGCTCCGCGACCGCGGCCGCGTACGCCGGCCCGTCGTCCGGAAAGCGGCTGTCCCAGTCCGCTGCCCGAGCCCCGAAGAATTCCTGAACGTGTGTGTGGTCATCGGCCATCTGGCCATGATCCCTCACCGGCTCGAACGGTCCACCGCTGACTCGTCTGGCTGAGACGAGTCCTCGGTGCGCACGTTCGAACGCGGCGCGATCGTTCAGAGGCCCAGTCATGTCAATTTTCAACAGCTTTCGAAATGCGCCCCAGTCGTGCGCCCCCGGCCGGACTACCGTCCCGGGGCCATGGGACACCTGGACCACGCCGCCTTCGGCTGGCTTACCCCCGTGCTGTCGTACGCGATGGCCTGTATCGGCGCTGCCCTCGGGCTGCGCTGCACCGTCAGGGCGCTCTCGGCGACCGGCCGCTCCCGCCGCAACTGGCTTGTCACGGCAGCGTCCGCGATCGGCACCGGCATCTGGACCATGCACTTCGTGGCGATGCTCGGCTTCGCCGTCACCGGCACGGACATTCACTACAACGTGCCACTCACCCTCCTCAGCCTCCTCGTCGCGATGCTCGTCGTCGGCGCCGGGGTCTTCGCCGTCGGCTACGGCAAGGACCGCACCCGGGCGCTACTACTGGGGGGCCTCACCACCGGACTCGGCGTCGCCAGCATGCACTACCTCGGCATGGCGGCCCTGCAACTGCACGGCCAGGTCCACTACGACCCCGCGCTCGTAGGTCTTTCCGTGCTCATCGCGGTCGTCGCCGCCACTGCAGCCCTATGGGCCGGACTCAACATCAAGTCGCCTGCCGCTGTTGCCGTCGCAGCCCTGGTCATGGGCGCGGCCGTGAGCAGCATGCACTACACCGGCATGATCGCCGTGAGTGTGCACGTCACCCCGTCCGGCGCAGATCTGCCCGGAGCGACTGCCATGCAGTTCATCTTCCCCCTCGCGGTCGGTCTTGGCTCCTACCTCTTCATCACCTCTGCCTTCGTCGCGCTCTCGCCCACCGCCGGTGAGCGCAGCGCCTACCGCTCTGCCGAACTCACGGATGTGGACGCGCCTTTGGCATCCCCTCGCGACGCGATCGCCCCCTGACCGCATTCGCGTCTCTGGCCCCGTTCACCCCTCGCCCATCCACTCTCCACAACGACCGTCCATGGCCCGAAGTTCCGCTCGCAGAACAGCCGTTCCCAGATTTTTTGCAGAACCGTTCCCGTAAGCGAGGCGAACCGTGCGCACACCCCGCAAGGCCCCGGGCGCCGCCCCCCGGCCGCTCCCCCCGTCACCCCCACCCGCACGCGGCCGACGCGCGCACGCCGGGCCGCCCGCTGCTGAGGACCACTCCTCAGGGGCTGACCGGATCGAGGGTCCATGGGCGTATGAGCGAATGGTTCGCGCTCGCACGGAACCAGGGGAGCCGGGGGAGTCAGGGGCGCGCGGTCGGCTCCGCCCGACGACCGTCCGGGCGAAGATCGTGTCTCTGCTGATGGTTCCGATCGTCTCGCTGCTGGCCCTCTGGGGATTCGCCACCGTCACGACCGCGCAGGACGTCTCGGCCCTGCGCCAGCTGCGCCGCGTCGACGAGCAGGTGCGTACACCCGTGGCCGCAGCGGTCGCTGAGGTCCAGGCCGAACGGCGTGCGGCGGTACGGTACTTGTCCTCCCCGGCCGGCGACCGTGCGGCCGCGCTCACTCAACAGGCCAAGCGCACCGACGGCGCGCTCGCCCAGCTCCGCCTCGGTGACAAGAACACCGTCGCGGACGACGGCGACCTTCCAGGCGACGCGGCCGACCGGCTGCGGCAGTTCGTGTCCCGCGCCCAGCAACTGCCGGCCCTGCGGGCGAACGCCCTCGGCCGGAAGGCGGACTGGGATGCCGCCTACCAGCAGTACACCGACACCATCGCTCTCGCCTACGACGTAGCCGGTGCGCTCACCGGTATCAAGGACGGCTCACTCGGCTCCGACGCGCGCGTGGTCCACGAGTTCAGCCGCGCGGCGGAGATGCTCGCCCGTGAGGACGCCCTGCTCAGCTCGGCCCAGCTCGCGCGCACGTTCACCCTTCCCCATCACACCGCATTCGCCGGTGCCGTCGACTCGCGCCGCACCCTCACCGACGCTGCCACAGCCGACCTGAGCGGCGCGGAACGCTCCGCCTGGCGCACCCTGAGCGGGCAGCCCACGTACGCCGCGCTCCGTGCAGCCGAGGACAAGGTGCTGACCGCGGCGCCCGGACGCGACGCGGCCCAGGTCGTACCGGAGGCCGCCTGGGACGACGCGCTCACCACTGTTCAGAAGGGCATGCGCGACATCGAGTCCGGTGCCGTGAGCGATGTCGTGGCCCGCGCCGATCCGTTCGCCCGAGGCCTGCTCACCCCGGCCGGGGCGGCCGTCCTCTTCGGGCTGGTGGCTGTGGCCGCGTCCCTGGTCATCTCTGTCCGGATCGGCCGCGGTCTCGTCGTCGAACTGGTCAGCCTGCGCAACACGGCACTGGAGATCGCCCGGCGCAAACTCCCCGCCGCCATGGGTCGGTTGCGGGCGGGCGAAGACATCGACGTCGAGGCCGAAGCGCCCAGGGGCCCGGCGTCCGAGGACGAGATCGGCCAGGTCGGGGAGGCGCTCGGCACGGTACACCGGGCCGCGCTGGCCGCCGCCGTGGAACGCGCCGAACTCGCCAGCGGCATCTCGGGGGTCTTCGTCAACCTCGCCCGCCGCAGTCAGGTTCTCGTCCACAGACAGCTCAACCTACTCGACAGCATGGAACGCCGTGCCGAAGACCCGGGGGAGCTGGGCGACCTGTTCCGCCTCGACCACCTCACCACCCGGATGCGCCGCCACGCGGAGAGCCTCATCATCCTGTCCGGGGCCGCCCCCGGGCGCGCCTGGAGCGTGCCCGTTCCGCTCACGAGCGTCGTTCGGGCAGCGGTGTCCGAAGTCGAGGACTACGCGCGCGTAGAGGTGCGCCGGCTTCCCGAGGCGGCAGTCACCGGAGGCGCCGTCGCCGACCTCACCCATCTGCTGGCCGAACTCGTCGAGAACGCGGCGCAGTTCTCGCCGCCCCACACCAAGGTGCGCGTCAGCGGCGAACCCGTCGGCAACGGCTACGCCCTGGAGGTCGAGGACCGGGGCCTGGGTATGGGCAGAAAGAGCCTCGACGAGGCGAACCACCGGATCGAGTACTCCGAAACCGTCCACCTCTTCGACACCGACCGCCTCGGCCTCTTCGTGGTCAGCCGACTTGCCGCACGGCACGGCATCAAGGTCCAACTGCGCACCTCGCCGTACGGCGGCACCACTGCCGTCGTCCTTCTGCCCACGGCGCTGCTGGACAGCGCCATCACCGCCGTCGCGCGACAGGCAACGCCCTCCGGCCCCGACGCAGAGCGGGCACCGCTTGCCAGGTCGGGCGCAGAGTGCGACGACCGAGCGCCCACTGGGGCGCGACAAGAACAACGCAGGACGCTCGCCCCAGCCCCGGCCCCAGCCCCGGCCCCGGCCCCGGCCCCTCGGCCCGAAGGGACAGACGACGATCGCCCTGAGAGCCCCAGCACGACTGTCTCCACCGCGCCGACTGCGGTACGCCCCGCCCTCGTCGCCCAGCCCGGTACTCCACCTACGCGCGCGACGACCGTGCCCGCGACGGCTCCCGCGCCGCCGCCCGGTGTGGCCACGCTGCGTCATCGGGCCCGGACTGTCGCTCCCGACAGCGCTCATGGGGACGGACTTCCGCGCCGCGTACGACAGGCGAGTCTCGCCCCCCAACTGCGCGAAGCCCCCACCGAGGAGCCTCTGACCGACGAAGCCGCCGACACACGCACTCCGGAGGTGGTCCGGGACCGTATGACCGCGTACATGGGCGGCTGGGCCCGTGGCGGCGCCTCCCATGGAGGTGTCTCCCGTGTCGGCGCGGCCCAAGGCACGACCTCTCGCGCCCCTGAGGTCGGTGCTGACACCGATCGCACCACCACCGGCTCTTCCGCCGCCGAAGACGCCTGCGGCGACGACCACACGAGCGAAGGAGACCACGCATGATCGACCACCAGAGGCTCGACTCCCCGGTTCGCGCCGGGGAAGTCGACTGGCTGCTCGACGACCTGGTCCTGCGGGTCGGAGAAGTCCGGCACGCCGTCGTACTGTCCAACGACGGACTGGCCGTCGGCGCGTCCAACGGCCTCAGCCGCGAGGACGCCGAGCATCTCGCGGCCGTCGCCTCGGGGTTCCACAGTCTCGCCAAGGGAGCCGGACGCCACTTCCACACCGGAGGTGTGCGACAGACGTTGGTCGAGATGGACGAAGGGTTCCTCTTCGTCGCCGCGGCGGGGGACGGTTCCTGCCTCGCCGTGCTGAGCAGTCTCACCTCGGACATCGGGCTCATCGCCTACGAGATGGCCCGTCTCGTCAGGCGTGTCGGCGAGCATCTGCACACCCCGCCCCGGCACACCCCGCCCCGGCACACCCCGCCCCGGCACATCCCGCCCCGGCACACCGCGCGGCCTCCGGCCGCTGGTTGACCGGACGACGAGGGACGTCACACTCCATGACCGAGCACGAGGAGGCCGCCCCGGGGCCGGTGGGAAACCGCTGGTACGACGCCGACGCGGGTCCGCTCGTCCGCCCGTACGCCATGACGGGCGGCCGTACCGAACCGGCCGCCGGTGGCATCCGGCTCGACTTCATCGCCCTGGTCTCGATGGCGACCGACGCCCCGGGCGCCGCCGAGGAGTCGTTACTGGGGCCCGAACACCGGTCCCTGCTCGCCCTGTGCCGGACGGAGCCCCAGTCGGTCGCTGAACTGGCCGCCGACGCGGATCTGCCCGTCGGGGTCGTCCGGGTCCTCATCGGCGACCTCCTCGAAGCCGGTCACATCAGCGTGCACCGGCCCGTACCGCCCGCGCAGTTGCCCGACGAGAAGATCCTGAGAGAAGTGATCGATGGCCTCCGAGCACTCTGACCCCACTCCCGCTCTCGCGCTCAAAATACTGGTGGCAGGCGGATTCGGGGTCGGCAAGACCACCCTCGTCGGCGCCGTGAGCGAGATCCGGCCCCTGCGCACCGAAGAACTGCTCAGCGAGGCGGGTGAGAGCGTCGACGACACCGACGGCGTCGACCACAAGACGACCACCACGGTGGCCATGGACTTCGGCCGCATCACGATCCGGTCGGGTCTGTCCCTCTACCTGTTCGGCACCCCTGGACAGGACCGCTTCTGGTTCCTGTGGGACGAGCTGTCGCAAGGCACGCTCGGCGCGGTCGTCCTGGCCGACACACGACGCCTGGAGGACTGCTTCCCCGCTGTCGACTACTTCGAGCACCGCCGCATCCCGTTCGTCGTCGCCGTCAACTGCTTCGCGGGCTCGCGCGCCTACGGCGCCCATGAGGTCTCCCGGGCCCTCGACCTCGACCAGGGCACCCCCGTCGTGCTGTGCGACGCCCGCGACCGCGACTCCGGAAAGGAGGTCCTGATCCGCCTCGTCGAGTACGCCGGGCGCGTTCACACCGCCCGGCTGCTCGATTCCGTCGGATGACAGGTGCCGTTACCGCCCGGAACCCCTGCTTGCCCCTACGCGAACCATGGGTAAGGCTTGCCGCAGACCTGGGGGAAACGGGGAACGCATGAGTGGGGTGAGGCTGTAATGGCACTGAACAAGGAACTCGACTGGCTGCTCGACGACCTGACCAAGCGGGTCGAGCACGTGCGGCACGCCATCGTCCTGTCCAACGACGGTCTGGTCACCGGCGCCAGCGCCGATCTGCCCCGCGAGGACGCGGAACACCTCGCCGCGGTGTCCTCGGGGCTGCACAGCCTGGCCAAGGGGTCCGGCCGCCACTTCCGGGCCGGCCGCGTGCGCCAGACGATGGTCGAGTTCGACGAAGCGGTTCTCTTCGTTACGGCGGCGGGCGACGGGAGTTGTCTGTGCGTGCTGGGCACCGCCGAGGCCGACATCGGCCAGATCGCGTACGAGATGACGCTGCTGGTCAATCGTGTCGGTGAGCACCTCGGCGTCGCGGCACGGCGGCCCGGCCCCCCGGTATCCGGCCTCTGAGCAGCGGTTATACGGCGAAGACTGTCCAACTTGCGAAAGTTATCCACAGGCCCAGCGGGATGTCCGCACGGAGAGTTACGGTCGTCACCGAGAGTATTGGCAACTCGCGGGGGAGGACCTCATGACCACTACGACCACGGCCAAAGTGAGCGGAAAGACAGCCGCGTTGGGCCGAGCGGCCCAGCAACTGGCGCTGAAGCGCGGCGAATTCGACCTTGCCGTGCAGCTCGGCCATGTCCGCACCGTGCGGGAAGACCTCAGTGCGCGCCCACGGGTCGCCCAGGAAGAGATCGAGCGGATCCGCTCGGCCGAAGGCTTCCCGGAAGCGCTGCGTGAACGAGTCCGCGTGGTGGGCACGGCGGAGGCGTCGCAGTTGCTCGACGTCCCCGCCCACCGCTTCACGCGGCTGGCCCGCGGGGGCCACTTCACGCCGGTCAAGTGCTACCTCAACCGCTACAGGGCCGTCGTCTGGCTCTACCTTGCCGAAGAGGTGACCGACCTGGCCCTTCGGCATCCGGAGCTGCTCAACGACCGGCAACTGCCCAAGGAGACGCTGGTCCGGCTGGGCGCGGGCGAGGACCGGCGCCCGCGCAACTGGCGTGGCCGCCGCGCCGCCATGCTGCTGCAGCAGACCGAGGACCCGTGGGAGCGTGCCGCAGGCATCGCCTCCGCGCTCGCCTCCGCGCATCTGGCAGAGGTGGTCACGGACCCCTACGAGCGGGCGTATCTGAGCCGACTCCGACCCGAAACGGTCCGGGTCGGCCCGGATTCGCCCACCGCTCGGGAGATCATCGAGCGGCTGCAACTGGCTCAGGACCCGGACGAGGTCCTGTGGTACCGCATGGATCTCGCGCAGCACCTGAGCACCGCCCGCTCGACCCGTCCGGCACCGCGGCCGGAGTGGGAGCGACCCGCGATCGGTGCGGCCGCCACCGCGCGCCCGGTCCACGTGCGTGGGCCAGCTTCCACTCCCGGGCCGGTGGAACCCAAGCAGAGCGAACCCAAGCGGAGTGACCTCAAGCAGAGTGAACCCCAGGGGAGGGAACTCGAGCCGGTCGGGGTCGAGCGGGTGGATCCGATGGCCCGCCACGGAAGGCTGAGGCGTGGCCTGGCACGCTTGCGGCGGCCCAGGACGGCCGTCCGCTCGACGACCACCGCGCCCTGATCCCCGGTGGCAGCGATGACGGGGAGAGGGCTCCTCAGTGGGATCGGAGCGGCGGTCGGATCAGCTCTGCACCGGATGCTGTGCGGTGGCTGGAGGCCGCCCGCGCCGCCCGTGTCCGCGCCTGCGTGTGCGGTCCCGCTGCGGCCACATCAGCACGTACGTCGTGGAGATCACCACAAACGCGAGACGTATCAGGCCCTGTGCCGAGTCGTCCGGGACGACGAAGACACTGCCGTACAGGGCGATCAGCGCGAGCCAGCTCCACCACGGCACCAGCCGGCGCTGACCGATCACGTCCCAGAGCAATGTGCCCAGCAGGACGGACGCCGTGTAGTACGTGTAGACGCTCGGGTCGAGGACGATGCGGGCGTTGGCGCCGAGCAGCACCACGGCCGTCCAGCGTTTGCGCCAGACCGCGATGCCGCCGAGCACCAGGCTCAGCGCTGCCTGGGCGGGCCGGTCCCAACCGGGGGTCTCGGCATCGCCGACGCCCAGCCAGCGCAGCGCGGAGGCGGGTTGGTTGGGTATCGCGAATCCGGTGGCGGCGAAACTGTCCGCGTTGCCGAGGAAGAACGGCAGCCAGGCCAGGGCGACGAGCCCCGCGCACCACAGCCCGGCCCGCAGCCACGACTGTCTGGGCAGCGCGAAGAGCAGCATGGCGAAGCCCAGCGCGGTCGGTTTGGAGTCCATGGCCAGGGCGAGCCAGATGCCCGTTCCGGCCGCGTTGCCACGGGTGACGGCCCGCACGGCGAGGGTCGTGAAGAACAGCGCCAGCACATCGTCGAGGTGGCCGAACCGGACCGAGACCTCGATCCACATCGGGATGAAGGCCAGTCCCGCGATGAGGACGCGCTGGCGCAGCCGCTGATGGTTGGTGCCCGTGCCCAGGAAGTGCCAGGCGGCGCTGCGGCCGACCAGCACCAGGATCACCAGGCCGAGCACCGACATCAGCGCCGCGGCGAGGAACTGCCCGGTCGAGTCGGGGAACGGATTGAACAGCCCGGCGATCAGAAAGCTGACCGGCCCCATCTGCAGCTCGGGATGGTGGGCGTACAAGTTGAGCCCGCCGGTGCCGTCGCCGGACGGCCCCTGGTAGATCAACTCCCCGCCGGTGCGCAGGTAGTGCCAGGAGAAACCGCCGTTCGGCTCCACCACGACGAACCAGAGAGCGGTCCAAGCGGTGAGCAGCACGAGGTGCATCCGCTGACTGATGGCCGGCACGTGTGTTCAGCTCCTGTTTCCCCGCCGGGTACGTCGACTGCTCGCAGGGGCCTGCGGAGTCCGGCAGGGAAGACGGGAGTCCGGTACGACTCGTTCATCGGGGCGCGCAATTGTGCTTCCGCCCACACCCGAAGGGTGACGAATGGGTCAGCTCACGCTGATCACCTTGGCGACGCTCGGTACGCCGTCTGTATTGAGGGCGAACAGCAGGTACGTGCCGGGGAGCGCGACTCCCGGGTCGCTCGGGATGGAGAGGTCGTAGGAGCCTTCGCCGGCCTGCCGGAACGTCAGCGGCACGCGCCGCTGGTCATTGTCGATGGAGTGGGTCGCGGCCCCCGAGCGGACCAGGGCGAAGGCGCTGACGGGCGCCCCAGTGGTGACCGGCAGCGTCGAGCCGAGCGTCACATGGGTCGGTGGGGTGCTGGTGATCACGGGCCGGGGCCGCTCGCTGCCGTCCGGGTTCAACAGGTAGGGCGGGGTGAAGACCGCCCCGTTCAGGTGATTGGTCGCGCAGTCGCCACAGAGCCCGCCGCCACCCGAGAAGATCCGTCCGTCGGGCAGCAGGTTCGCGGTGCTGTGATAGTTGCGGGGGACCGCCATTGTGGCGAGCGGTGTGAAGTGGCCGGTGGCCGGATCCCAGATCTCCGGGGTCATGACCGACTTGGCGTCGCTGAACGGAACCGGGGTCTCCTGGCCGCCGAAGACCGCGACCTTTCCGTCCGGCATCACCACACTGTTGCTGAACGCGCGGGCGGCGGCCATGTCGCCGGTGCGGGTCGCCGTGGGCCGTCCGCCCCCGTTGAGGTCGACCGTGTAGGCACGGCGGGTGGCGGGGGTGTCCTGGTAGGCGGGCGCGCCGCCCAGGGTGAGCAGCTTCCCGATGTCGTACGAGACGGCGTTGCCGTTCATGGCGTCCTGGCTGTCGGCCCGTGTGCCGGCGGGGGTGATGCTGCCGTTGCCGTCGGTGGAGATCCAGTTCATCTGCTTGCTGGGGCCGAACTGGAGGACGCGACCCTGGGAGGTGGCGTGCAGCCACATGTGGTTGTCGGCCCGGTAGGCGCCCTTGGGGTCGGCGGTCATGGCGCCCTCGACCGGCACGCCCGGGAGCTTGCGCCAGGTGCGGGCGGTAGCCGACCACACTTCACCGTCCTTGGGGCCGTCCCCGCCGCTCCAGGACCCGCCGAGGACGAAAGCGTCACCGTTGGAGAGCAGCGTCATCGCCTGGTAGCCGCGGGCGATGTTCATGTCGGCAGTCGAGGACCAGGTGTCCGTACGGGGGTCATAGATACTCGCGCGCGACGCGTTGCTGCCGCCGGTGACCAGCACCCGCCCGTCGGCGAGCAGCGCGATGCCGGGGCAGAACATGTCGTGCCCGGTGTTGTCGACGCGGCGCTGGGTCACACGGCCGGTGGCGAGGTCCATGACGGCGGTCTGGGTGTAGCCGTTGCTGCCGCCGTATCGGTCGACGGCGTACGCCGACCAGGCCAGCAGTTTGTTGCCGGGCAGGACGGCCGTGGCGACCGGTACCAGGGGGAAGCCGGTGACCGGCCCCCAAGAGCCCGACACGGAGGGGTCGCTCGGGCCGCTGAGTCGGATCTCGGCGGCGGAGCTCCAAAGGCCGCGCTGCCCTGCCTCGCTGAGGGCGACGAGTCGTACGTACCGTGCGGAGACGGTGCGGGTGAAGGTGGCGGTCTTCACGGTCGCGTCGTCCTTCCAGTGGCCGCTCGCGACCAGCGCGTCGAACGAGGCGCCGTCGAGGCTGGTGGAGACGGCATAGGTGCCGATGCGGCCGTTCAAGCCGGTCTGACGCGGCTGATAGGTGAGTGCGGAGACGGCGGTCGTGCGGTGCATATCGATGACCAGGGCGTGCGGGAACCGTGCGGTCTTCGGTGACCATCTGCTGTGCCAGAGGGTAGTGGGATCACCGTCCAGGACATTGGCGGCGCGGTCGTTCTCCTGGGTCGTCTCCTCGTCGGTTGCGGAGGCTGTCCAGCCGACGACCGGCAGGAAGGCGGTGGACGGCGCCGCAAGGCCGGGGTCACCCAGGAGTTGGACATCGGCTTGGGGGGCGAGGGGTGCGGGCGGGGAGCTGGGGGATGTCCGCTCCATTCCGGCGGCCCAGCCGTCGCGACCAGCGGCCGGTGTCGTAGCCGAGAGCTGTACGTAACGGGTGCCCTGGGCGGCGAAGTTGAGGGTTTTGGTAGTGGTGTCGTCGGCCAGGATTCCGGTGGCGACGGGTTTGGTCCAGCGCCGCCCGTCCGTACTGAGACGGATGGCGTACTCGGTGACGCGGCTGCCGCCGCCGGTCCTGCGCGGCTGGTAGACGAGCGCGGAGACGACGTCGGTGTGGTGCATGTCGATGGTGAGGGAAGTGCCGCTCGCCGTGACGCTCCAGCCGGACTGGGCGAGGACGGGTGAGGTGGGGCGCATGGCGTCGGCGGGTGCCACTCCGTGGTGGGGAGACGTGTTGGGGTCGATCAGAGGGGAGGCAGGGCGGCCGGCGACGGCCGCGTCGCTCGGGGTGACCAGCGGCAGCAGTGCGGCGGTCGTCGTCGCAGCCGCGAGGAGGACGAGAACGCGTGGTCTGAGGCGGGTGAGACGGAATGATCTACGCCAGAACCTGAGTGTCACACGAGCCCCTCGGCTGAGATGTGGCGGCAATGTTCTGGCTGAAACTAGGACATGTGGATGTCATGTCAAGGTGAGTGGCCGGAATTGCCCCGGGCCCCGGGCTTGGACAAGTCCCGGCGCAGGAGCGGTGGGTGGCCCCTCTTGACCCTTGATGGTCCAGACCAATAGCGTCGCCGACGTATGCGCACCGCACGTCTCTTCGCACCTTCTTCCCACCCTCGGCACCGTCCGCGCACCTTGCGGCAGGCGAATCTATCCGCATACGTACAGAAGAGAGCCTCATGCGTCGAAGACTTCTCGGCAGAGCAGCCGCCGCCGGCTGCGCCGTCGCCCTTTTGCCGCGATCGCCTCTGCGGCGTCGGCCCGCGATGGCCAGGGCACGGAAGAAGCTGGCCGACTCCGGGGCGTACAAGGTCTACCGCGACCGTAGGGCCGGATCCGCGTGGCTCTTCGACGGCACGACGCTGTGGACGTACGACGATCCGCAGGTGCTGCGGACCGAGACCGCGTACATGCGCGACCGGGGGCTGGGCGGGTCCCTGGTCTGGTCGCTGGACGGCGACACGGCGAACGGCGAGCTGATGGCGGCCATCGACCGCGGGCTGTCCCACCGGTGAGGCACCGGCCGGCAGTTGCCCGAAGCGGGGGCCACTGCCGGCTGGACTCTCTCGTGGGCTGGACCGGCGGAGGCGAGGCGGTCTGACGCGCCGCCGTGCGCCGCTCGCGTGGCCGCGCTGCGTCGTGCTCTGTTGAGCAGCCACTCGGCCTCGCCCCCGGAGTGGAGCCCCCGTCCGGCCCCGGCAGGCTTTAGCGGGCCACCTCGTACGCCGCCACGCTCGCTCGGCGGCCCGCGAGGGCCAGCAATGCGACGCCCGTCAGGGTCCCGGCGACGAGTACGGTCGCCCCGGTCCATGCGGCGTAGCCGACCGCGTCCGTGAAGGCCGCGCCCGGGTTGTTGGCGCCTGCCGCCAGCCGGTCCGTGAAGTGGGAGGTCATCAGGGTGCCCAGGATGCTGGTGCCCAGGACCGCGCCGACCTGGCGGGCCGCGTTGACCGTGCCGCTCGCCTCGCCCTCGCGGCCGCGCGGGACATGGCTGACGCCGAGTGCGGTGGAGGGCGCGTTGGCCAGTCCGCAGCCGAGGCCGAAGACGACGAGAGCGGCGGCGTACCCGGTGAAGGTGTCGTCCGGCTCGACGGTGGCGAACAGTGCCGCGCCGAGGGCGGCCAGGAGGAGCCCGGCGATGACCAGCGGCCGGGGACCCCACTTGCGTACGAGGATTCCTGCCGCCACCGACGCGGCGATGAAGGTGACGAATTCCGCCAGGAGTTGGACGCCCACGTCCAGGGCGCTCAGTCCGCGTACCTGCTGGAGCCACAGGACTTGCAGCAGTGAGATCCCGACGAAGCCGAAGAGGACGGTGGCGGCGAGCAGCAGGGAGGCACTGTAGGACGGGTCGCGCATCAGGCGCAGGTCGACCATGGGGTGGTCGCGGCGGAGTTCGACGGCGACGAAGGTGCCGAGGAGTACGACTGCTGCGGCGAGTGAGGAGAGTGCGCGGGTGGAGGCGTAGCCGTGGTGGCCGCCGTCGATCAACCAGTAGATGAGCAGGGCGAGCCCGGCCGTGCCGAGCACCTGACCGGCCCAGTCGGGGCGGCCGCCGGGGACGCGTGACTCCTCCACCCTGGTCAGCGCCACGAGGACGGCCAGGGCGCCGAGTGCGAGGTTCAGCCAGAAGGCCGCGTGCCAGGTCCACCATCGCAGTGCGAGCCCGGCTGTGACCGGGCCGATGGCCAAGCCGAGCCCCGAGGTCGCGGCCCAGGCGGAGATGGCCCCCGCGCGGCGGCGCGGGTCGGGGAAGGCGTGACTGACCAGCGCGAGCGAGCTCGGCGTGATGAGCGCCCCGCCGAGGCCCGCGAGGGCCTGGCCGACCAGGACCGTCGACAGGCTGGACGCGAGGACCAGGACCAGTCCACCCGCGCCCATCGCCACGGCGCCGGCGAGGAAGACCCTTCTGCGGCCCCACCGGTCCGAGAGGGCGCCGGCGCCGAGGACGAAGGAGGCGACGACCAGGGTGTACATGCTGGGCACCCAGACCAGGTCGGCGGGGGCGATGTCGAGGTCGTCCTGGACCGCGCTGAGCGTGCCGATGGTCTGGGTGGTCTGGAGGAAGACGGTGAACAGGCCGAGGCAGGCCGCCACGAGGACGGCCATGGGGCTGCCCTTGGAACGGAGTTCAGCGCGCGGCACGCGGCACCCCCGAGAGCGCGGCCTTGACCTGGCGGGTGATCTCGTCGGCGAGCACTTCCTCCCGGCCCGCCTCGACCGCGTCGAGCACCTGGTGGGCGACGTCGACGGGGCTCGTCTTCGGCTGGTCGACGCCTGCGGCCATGTCGGTGTCGATGAAAGCCGCGTGTACGGCGACGGTCAACGTGCCCTGCGGGCGCAGCTCTTCGCGTATCGCGTTGGTCATCGACAGTGCGGCCGCCTTGGAGACACCGTACGAACCGATCTGCGGGAGGGTGTGCCAGGACAGCACGGAGAGCATGTTGACCACGGCCCCGCCACCGTTGTCGGCGAGTACGGGGGCGAAGGCGCGGCACATCGCGAGGGTGCCGAACAGATTGGTCTCCAGCTCCGCCCTCGCCCCTTCGAGTGAGTCCGCCCCGATCAGGGAACTCCCGCTCAGAATCCCCGCGTTGTTGAGGAGAAGGGAGGTGTCGGAGCAGAGTTCGGCGGCCGCGGCGACCTGGGCGGGGTCGGTGATGTCGAGTGCGACCGGGGTGAGACCCGGGTCGGTCACCGTGCGTGGATCGCGCGCCGCCGCGTAGACGGTCTTGGTACCCCGCTCCAGCAGGGCGAGGGCGAACGCACGCCCCAGTCCTCGGTTGGCGCCGGTCACGAGTGCCGTGGTGTTGCGCATGCGTGTCTTCTCTCGGGAGTTGTGGAAGGCCGTCCGGTCCGGAGCCTGGTGAGTTGGAAATCTGGACTCACCATAGCGGAGTGGGTTGGATATTCAAATGGAATGGGGTTCGCGTGGACGAGGGGCGATCGACGGGTGCGAGAAAGGTAGGGGAGAGGGGTGGGAGAGGTGGGGAGCGATTGGGAGGGAGGGTGTTGTGGCGGTTGATGTGGTGGTGCGCGGTGGCGGGGTTCAGATCGCCGCTTCGACCTCCAGATAGCGGTGGCGGCGCGCTCCCCGGTACTCCAGCGACTCCCAGCCCAACGGCCGCAGTGCGTCCGCGCACCGGCGCAGCGCCGCGGGTTCCTCCTGGGCCGCACCGCTCCCGGCCGGGCCCAGCCACTCCACGCGTACGACTGCGGGCTGGTCGGCCGGGCCCACGCGGTAGCCCTTCGCGGTCCGCTCTCCGGCGGCGTCCACGGCCGACGGTGGAATGCCTGCGGCCTCCAGGGTCAGGGCGACCGCGCGCACCATCTGCTTCCGCTCCCAGGCGGCGGGCGTGGAGAGCGGGTCGGGGTGCTCGGTGTTCATCAGGCGCCGGATCTGTCGCAGCCCCTCGAAGGCGACCAGTACCGCGGCCTTCCGTTGGGCGGGCGGTTCCGTCGGTGCGGGCCCGTCGCCGGTCGCCACCTCGAAAGCCGCTGCCGCGGGCCGCTCGCCGCGCTCGTGGGGAGGTGTCACCGTGATCCCTTCTCTGGGTGCCGGGGACGATAAGTGTGGCCGACCTGGAGGGGGTGCGGAGCTTGAGGGTGTGTGGGCCGCGGTCCTCGGTGGCGGTATGGCCCTCGGGCCGATCATCGGCGGTCTGCTGGTCGGCATGGGCGCGGTGCTTTTCCTGGTGACACAGTGGTTCCACTACGCGCAGGGGTACACACCGCTGCAGGCCGGTCTGCGGCTGCTGCCCGCGCCGCTCGGCCTGATCGTCACCTCGATGACCACACCCGCGCTGATGCAGCCTTCCCCATCCGGCATGTGATGGGCGCCGGACTGGTCGCGATGGCGGTGGGGCTCGCGCTGCCCTGGGTCGTCCAGCAGTTCGCCCTTCGGTGTCGCCCTGGCGGTGCTCGGCCTCGGTGTCGGAGTGGCCACCACGGTGGCGTCCGTGACCCTCATGGCCGCCGCACCCAAGGACGACGTCGGCGGCGCGGCCGCGATCGAGGAGACCTGCTACGAACTGGGCGCGGCCATGGGGGTGGCCGTCCTCGGTAGCCTCGCCATCGTCCTGTACACGGCCAATCTGCCGTCGCTCGACCTGACCCGGCCGGGCGCCGACAAGGTGCGTGACTCCGTCGGTGAAGCGGCGCACGTGGCCGACGAGATAGGCGGCCGGCCGGCAAGGCGCTGCTCGACACCGTGTCGCACGCCTACAGCACGGCCGTGCCCCCGGCCATCCTGGTCGCCGCGGGCCTCGCACTCGCCGCCGCCGCGATGGTGTGGGCATGGATTCCGAGGGACCTGCGCCCGACGGAGAACGCGCACTGAGGCGTACGGCCCGCGGCCCCGGCCCGGTCAGTCGCCGTGACCGGGCCGCAGACCGACCAGCTTGTCGGGGTTGCCCTGGAAGCGCAGCTGGTGGATGCGTCCGTCCAGCAGGTCGAAGCTGAGCGCGCCCACCGGGTGGCCGTCCACGCTGAAAAGCAGGCCCTGCTCGCCGTTGAGGGACGCGGACCGGGCCTCCAGGGCTTCCAGGCCGGGCTTGGCGAGGACGCCGAGCATCCACCGCGCCACATGGTCGGCGGTGTGCACCGGCCGGCGGGCGGCGGTGACCTTGCCGCCGCCGTCCGACCAGGCGGTCACGTCGGGGGCGAGCAGCTCCATCACGGCGTTGAGGTCGCCGCCCTGGCAGGCGGCGATGAAACGGCGGGTCACCAGGGAGCGCTGCTCCGCGTCGGTGTCGTACCGGGGGCGGCGCGCCTGGACGTGCTCCCGTGCGCGGTGGGCGATCTGACGGATCGTCGGCTCGGGGCGTTCGAGGACCTCGGCGATCTCCGCATGGCTGTAGCCGAAGACCTCGCGCAGCAGGAACACCGCCCGTTCGACGGGGCTGAGGGATTCCAGGACGACCAGCATCGCCATGGAGACGCTGTCGGCCAACTCCGCCTCCTCGGCGATGTCGGGTGTGGTGAGCCAGGGTTCGGGCAGCCAGGGGCCGACGTATGCCTCACGGGTGACGGCGGCCGAAGTGAGCCGGTTCAGCGCCAGGTTGGTGACCGTGCGCACGAGGTACGCCTTGGGTTGCCGGACCCCGCCCCGGTCGGTCTGGGACCACTTGAGCCAGGCATCCTGGAGGATGTCCTCGGCGTCGCTGACGGTGCCGAGCATGCGGTAGGCGGTGGCGAACAGCAGCCGCCGGTGCTCGGTGAACGGGTCGGGGGCAGCGTCTTCGGCGGTCGTACGGATCACGGCGGTCAGGCTGTCAGACACCCAGGGTGCGGGCAAGTGAGCGCACTCCTTCGACACTGTCGGCGTGGCTCGGCTTCCAGCCCAGCTCCTCCTTGGCCTTGCTGCTGTCCAGGCGCAGATTGGTCGCCATGACGGTGTGTGCGAGCGGGGCGGGCTTGAGCAGCCACAGTGGGATACGCAGCGGAGCCGGGGCGCCGAACGCCTCGGCGACGGCGCGGACGTGGCTGCCGAAGCCGGTCGGCAGGTCGTCCGCGATGTTGTACGCCTGTGAGGGGCGGCCGTGTTCGACGGCGGCCGCGACCGCGCGAGCCGCGTCGTCCACGTCCACCCATGCCAGCGCCCGGCCGTGGTCGGCGACGACCGGCAGCCTGCGCTTGCGCAGCATGGCGAGGACCGTGGTGTCGGTGACGTCCTTGCCGTAGAAGAGGCCGAAGCGCAGGCTGACCGCGTCGATCCCGTCGGCGGTGAAGGCCAGCTCCTCCTTGGCGCGCATCGCGCCGACGTGCTGCTCCAGCCAGGGGTTGGTTCCGGCCGGGCCGAACGGCGTGCCGTCTTCGGTGAGGGGCCGGTCGCCGTGGTCGCCGTAGCCGTAGCCGAACATCATGTTCTCCAGGACGATCCGGCGGGCGCCGGTGGCCCGGGCGGCGGCCAGCAGGTTGGACGTACCCCGCACGCGCAGGGCGTTGGTGCCCGCCATCTCCTGGTGGCGGATCAGGGACGTGCCCTGAAGCGCGGTGGCCGCGTGGATGACGACGTCGAACGCCATCCCGTCGACCGCCCGCAGCACCGCGTCCCCGTCCAGCAGGTCCGCCCGTACCGTGTGGGACGCGCCGCGCCCGAGTCCGGCCACCTCGTGGCCTGCGGCGGTCAGCTCCCGCACGGCCCGCTGCCCCAGCACGCCGCTCGCCCCTGCCAGCAGAATCCTCATCGCCGTTGCCTCCGTCTCGCGTCTCCACTGTGGTGACGTCCATGAGACAAGCGGGGGAGCGCGGACGTGACAGGCTCGAATGTGACCTGCGTCACAGCTTCAGATGGTCGATGCCGATCTTGTCGGTGGCGTCGGGATCGCCGCCGAGCCGGTGGACGAGGACCCAGGTGCCGTCCGACAGGGCGCCCGCGAAGACGGAGGCGTCCTTGGTGGCCCCGTTGTGCCAGAGCAGGCGACCGGCTCGCTGCCAGGACGGGGCGGGCTCGCCCAGCCGGCGTTCGACGAGCAGCGAGGTGACCAGCCGGGAGGCCGCGACCGGGGTGGCCCACAGGCCACCGGCTGGGAGGATCGCACCGGTCATCGTCCACGGTTTGACCGGGCGGCCGAAGGGCCCGCGCGCGACCAGGCGCCGCTCCGGCGCCGGAGCGGAGGTGACGTCGGTGATGTCGAGCGGGCTCAGGACGTATTCGTTGAGCAGTTGCTCGTACGGGGCGCCTCCTGCGGCCGTGAGCGCGGAACCCAGCACCGCGTAACCGAAGTTGGAGTACTCCTCGTGCTGCCCCGGGGGTGCGGTGGCCAGGGTGTCGAGGCGGCGGACGAGCGCGTCGAGCGCCTCGGCGTCGAACGGGGCGTACGGGTCGCGGCGGTTGAGGCCCGGAGGCAGCCGGGGCAGGCCGGAGGTGTGGGTCGCCAGGTGCCGCAGGGTGATGCCGGTGCCCGCCGGTGCGGGCAGGAAGCGTTCGAGGGGATCGTCGAGATCAAGCGCGCCCGTGGCGGCGAGGCGGACCAGCAGGGTGCCGGTGAGGGGCTTGGTCAACGAACCTATCTGGACGAACAGTTCGGGGTCATGGCCGTGCTCCACCCGGGGCGGGGCGGAGCTGCTGAGGATGCAGAGGGGTACGGGGCGCACCCTTCCATGATCACTGATGCGGGTGCGCGGGTGTGCGGCGGGCCCGCCCCGGCCGAGGCGGGCCCGCGAGCTGTTGCCCGGCGTCAGCCGCGGGGCAGCGTCAGGCCCTGGACCTGGGGAAGTGCGGTCCAGTCGTTGGACGCGATGGTCGCGTGGGACTTGGCGAGCAGCGCGATACGGGCCTGGGCGTCGGCCGGGGGCGGGTTCTTGCCGTCCAGGGCCGGTGCGACGTTGTGGGCGTCGGTCATCACCAGCAGATAGTGGTGGGCGTCGTACCAGGCGGTGTCGATGGTGCCGTTGAGATAGGTGGCGGCGTCGCCGTCGAACAGGACGAACCACGGGCGCAGCGAGGCGTCCGCGTAGCGGGCGCGTGGATCGCCGGGCTGGGCGCCGTGGACCGTGGGGAAGATCTGGGCCTGGGCGGCGCGTCCGGCGGTGTGCAGATCGCGGAGGTACGTCGCGTACTCCTTGTCCGTCCACAGGGTGTCGGTCGGATTTCCCTCCTCGACCGTGCCCGGGATGATCTCCAGGATCACCTTTCCGGCGAGCTGTGCGCGGGTGGGCCAGTTCCCGGCCGTGGCCGCCTCGTCGAGGGTGGCGTACTGGCCGCCGCCCGGCTTGGCCAGCAGGTCGGCCGGGCGGAAGACGGCGGACCCGAGATGGGCGCTGATCGCCTGGTCCAACTGGGCCGGGCCGAGGCCGAAGCGGGACTGGAACCCGGCCTTCATCTCCAGCTTGATCATGAGCGGCGCGTGCCCGGGGTGGGCTCCGAGCCAGACCCGTACGTCGTCCAGGCAGCTCTCCAGGTTCTTGTTGGCGCCACCGGAGTAGAGCTGCGCGGGAGTGCTCGCGTTGACGCAGTTGTTGCTGTTGCCCAGGGGGTTGGAGTGGCTGACCTTCCACTCCTTGGTGATGAAGTCGTCCCACACATCGAGCTCGATCATGGAGGTGCCGGTGTCGAGCGCCTGCGCCAGATACCGGAAGGCGGCCGGGTCATAGGTGTTGTGCAGGCCCGACGACGTGGCACCGGACAGCGGCAGGCCCTCGGCTCCGGCGGCCGAGGCACTGGTGCCGCCGCCCGCGCCGACGAGCGCGAGGCCGATGGCGACGGCGCCGGCCAGCGCGGCGCGCAGACGGGGAACACGGCCTCTGGGCAACAGTTCTGACACGGGGACCTCCTGTGGGGGGACGGCTCTTCGTCGGACGGTGACAGCAGAGTGTGAATCGACGAAGTCATGACAAGCAACACAAGCTGCATTCCGGTTGTCTCCGCAGAAACGAACGACAGCGGAACGGGCGGGGGTTGGGCGCCCCCGGCACCTCGGCGCTCCCCGGTTCCCCGTCTTCGCCCGTTCCGGCCACGGGCGTTCCCGCTGACCGAAATGCGCTCTGGCCGCCCCGTGGTCCGCACAGCAGGATGCTGTCCGGCTCGGGTGGTGATCGGCGTGTCGCCCACGCGGCCGGAAGAAGGGGGATGCGGATGACCGGAAGAGCGCCGGCCCGAACAGCGCCGGCCTGCGGGGCGAGGAACCGGAGGCCGTTGATCCAGAGGCCGATGAATCGTAGGCCGGTACGGCAACTGCTGCGCGCGGCCGTCGCGTTGGGCCTTCTCGGTTTGGGCGCAACGGCCACCACCTCGGCCGCCGCCGCCTCCTTCGCCGCCCACGCCCCCCGGCCGTCGCCGCCTGCCCCCTGGACACCGCGGCGCACGGGCTCGCCAGCAGCCCCGTCGCGGGGAGTCTGCTCTCGGTGCCGCGCGCCGACGAGCGGGTCGACCAGTTCCAGTTGTTCTACGACCCCACCGCCACCGACGGGCTGCCCTTCGTCTGGCACCGCGACCGATCCGCTCCGGGCGGCGCCTACGGGCCGTGGACCCGGGTCAGCGCCGCGACCGTCGGCCCCAAGGCCCCCTATGTCACCGCCGCCGAGAACAGCCAGGGTCACATCGAGCTTCTCCTCGCCACCTACGGCCAGTTCTGCCACGCGGTGGAGAACGACCAGCACGACTGGACGGCGCCGGAGCCGTTCGGGCTCCGCCCCCGGGCCGTACATGGGCGGTGTCGTCCTGTTCAAGGAGCGCGACGGCAGCCTCGACGCCTTCGCCCCGACCACGGCCGCCGGGCGTTCGATGGAGGTCCGCACCCAGCGGACCCCGAGCCCGGACCGGGGGCCGGCGCAGTCCATGGACAGGGTGCCCGACCTCAATGTCGGGCTCAGCCAGCCCAACACGGTCACCGAACTCCCCGACAGGCGGCTGCACATGACGGTCCGGGAGTGGAACCGCGACCGGTACTGGCGGAACACCCAGCTCACCGCGCACGGCACCTGGGGCGCCTGGGAGCTGCGCGGCAACGCCCAGTGCACCTGAGGAGTGCCTGCGCACCGGAGAACGCCCGCACCGGAGAACGCCCGCGCACCTGAGAAGCATGCGCGCGCCTGAGACGCCCGCGCACCTCAGACCCGCACGTCCCTCAACCGGCTGGGAGGCCGAGGCAATGACCCGTACCGCATCCCGTACCGCAGTACGTTCAAGGCGCAGACGCGCGTTCCTCGGCGCGGCCGCGGCCTGTGGCACCCTCGTGCTCGCCCTCGTCGGCGCGCAGCCCGGTTCGGCCGCACCCGCGCCCGCTCCCGACGGGCCCACCCTCAAGGTCGACAGGACCACCGGCATCCGCGACGGCGACATCGTCAGCTTCCAGATCACCGGCGGCCCGCCCAAGGAGTACGTCTGGGTCGAGCAGTGCGTGGCGACCCCCGGCGGGGGAAGGGCCTGCGACGAGAACACCGCGCGCCAGTTCCGCGTCTACCCCGACGGCACCTACCAGCTCTCGCCCAAGAAGCTCTACACGCGCCTGGACACCCCGGCCGGGCCGGCCGACTGCCGGGCCGCCACCGCCGCGAACCGGTGCCTGATGGCGCTCACGGACAACGCGGGCGCCGTGCTCACCACCGTGCCCCTGCGCTTCCTGCCGCTCGCCCCGCTCGAAGCTCCACCGACCCTGCGCGCCACGCCGAACAGCGGGTTGACGGACGGCCAGACCGTCCACCTCGGCGGGCAGCGGTACGAGCCGCAGTACCACATCCCGATCCTGGAGTGCCTGGCCGGAGCGGCCGACACCTTCGCCTGCCGCCCGGGCGGCCGTCCGCCCGCGACCACCGACCAGGGCCGGATCGACCAGGACACCACCCTCTCGGTCGCCTTCACGACGATCGACGGGCGCGCGGTCGACTGCCGCAAGGACAACTGCGAGCTGGTCGCGTTCGCCTCGCGCTACCACGGCCCGTCGACGGTGCGCACCCCGGTCGGCTTCGCCCCGGTGCCGTCCGCGTCGCACTGACGCCACCCCAGCCGACGGGCCCGGCCGTCCGGGTACGGGGGCGGCGGCGCCACTTGGCTCCCCACCCGGATGGCCACCCCCGGCCGTGTCGTACGGCCGGGGCGGGCTCTCTCCCGTCCATGATGCGCAAATGCGCAGGTTCAACGCCAAACAGGTACTGGTCGGGCGTCCGCTGGACACCTCACGGCTCGGCGAGACGCTGCTGCCCAAACGACTGGCCCTGCCCATCTTCTGCAGCGACCCGCTCTCCTCGGTGGCGTACGCGACCGAGGAGATCCTGCTCGTCCTGGCGCTCGGCGGTGTCGCACTGCTGCACCTGGCCTGGTACGCGGCGGCCGCGATCGTCTTCCTCCTCGTCGTGGTCGTCGCCTCCTACCGGCAGACCTGCTACGCCTATCCCGGCGGTGGCGGCGCCTATGTGGTGAGCGCCGAGAACCTGGGTGCCACCGCGGCCCTCACCGCGGCGAGCGCCCTGCTCGTCGACTATGTGCTCACCGTCGCCGTCTCCGTGGTCTCCGGTGTCGCAGCCATCACCTCGGCCCTACCCTCGCTCCACGACCACCAAGTGGCGCTGTCCGTGGGCTTCGTCACCGTCCTGACCCTGCTGAATTTGCGCGGCGTGCGCGAGTCCGGCCGCATCTTCGCCATTCCCACTTACGGCTTCGTCGCCGTCATCTACGTGATGTTCCTGATCGCCGGCATCCGCCTCGCCACCGGCACCACCATCCGGGCCGAGTCGGCGCACCTGCCGATCCACCAGGCGGGCACCTACACGGGGATCGCCCTGGTGCTGCTGGCGATGCGGGCGTTCGCGTCCGGCTGTACGGCGCTCACCGGCGTCGAGGCGATCAGCAACGGGGTGCCCGCCTTCCAGAAGCCCAAGAGCCGCAACGCGGCGGCGACGCTGGCCGCGATGGGCTTCCTGTCGGTCACCATGTTCGTGGGCATCACCATGCTGGCCCTGGTCTACAAGGTGCACGTGACGGCGGATCCGGCCGAGCTGGGGCTGCCGCCCGGCACCGCCACCTCGACCGCGCTGGCCCAGATCGCCCGGGCCACCTTCGGCCACGTCGACATCCTCTTCTACCTGGTGCAGGCGTTCACCGCGGGCGTCCTGGTCCTCGCCGCCAACACCGCCTTCAACGGCTTTCCGATGCTCGCCTCGATCCTCGCCCGGGACCACTACGCGCCGCGCCAGCTCTACAACCGGGGAGACCGGCTCGTCTACTCCAACGGCGTCGTGCTGCTCGCCCTCGCGGCCATCGCCCTGATCATCGCCTTCGACGCCGAGCTCACCCGGCTGATCCAGCTCTACATCATCGGCGTCTTCGTCTCCTTCACGCTCTCCCAGGCGGGCATGGTCCGGCACTGGCGCAAGGAGCTGAGCACCGGCCCGGCGGCCCCGCAGCGGCGCAAGATCCACCGCTCCCTCGCCATCAACGCCGTCGGCGCCGCCCTCACGGCTCTCGTCCTCGTCGTCGTGCTCATCACCAAGTTCACCCACGGCGCCTGGCTGGTGATCATCGCGATGCCGGTGCTGTTCATCGGGATGAAGGGGGTGCGGCGGCACTACGAGCACGTGGCCCGGCAGGTCGCCGTCTCGCCGCAGGACAGGCCGCGCAAGCCCGCGCGCCACCATGTGATTGTCCTGGTCGCCTCGGTGCACGCCCCCACCCTGAAGGCGATCGGCTTCGCGCAGGCGCTGCGGCCCAGTACGCTGACCGCGCTCACCGTCGCCGCCGACGAGGACGCCGAGCGGCTGCGGCGGCAGTGGAGCGAGCACGGCCTGGACGTACCGCTGAAGATCCTGCACTCGCCGTACCGCGAAGTGGTCGGCCCCGTCATCGCCCATGTCCAGGAGCTGGCGGCGGCCGACCCGGACGCGATGGTCTCCGTGGTCATCCCCGAGTACATCGTGGGCCATTGGTGGGAGCAGCCGCTGCACAACCAGAACGCGCTGCGGCTCAAGGCCAGGCTGCTGTTCACCCCGGGCGTCGCCGTCATCGACGTGCCGTATCTGCTCCAGTCGGCGCGCCCGCGGGAGGGGGCGGCGGTTTCCGGGCCGGGTGGCGGCTGAGCCACCCGGTGGCGAAGACGCCGAACGGGCCGGACGCGCGTGCGTCCGGCCCGTTCGGCGCGCGGGGGTGTCAGCCCGTGATCGAGAAGACGACCCGTATGCCGGTGGTGGAGTTGATGCGCTCGTTGATGCCCCAGATCCGTCCCGTGTCCGGCGAGTAGCCGAGGTTCTGGGTGAGGACCGGAGAGGTGGTGTACACGTGCGGGGCGTCGTCGGGCAGTGCCCGGTGGATGCACGAGTAGTCGATGGCGTCGCCGGATCCGCCGCCGGTGCCGGTGGGGCAGGTGCCGCTCATGTACCAGTACTGGCCGTTCGTCGCGGCGCCCTGCATCGCCCAGACCGGCGACGAGTAGCCGACGGTGGCGTGGCTGACGCCGTGGCCGGACGGGTCGGTGGTGGTGGGGAGCGCGGTGAGGTAGTTCAGCGGCCAGCGCACGACCCGGCCGCCCGCCCCGCCGGGCTTGTACTCGGCGGAGACCAGGCCGTCCTGGCCGGTGCGATCCAGGCTCAGCGAGTTCAGACAGGGGCTGGTGCCGGTGGCCACCACACAGGCGGTGTTGTCGTCGGCGGTGGTGCGGTAGCGGCCGACCATCGGCAGCGCGTAGTTGCTCCAGCGCGCCGAGGACGTCGTGCCGGTGATGCCGACCGACTCCTGGCCGGCGTTGACCTTCCAGATGTGCTGGAGGTCGTACACCTGCAGCCAGCGGCCGTTGGCGACGAAGACCTTGTTGCCGTACCAGACCACACCGTCGGCGTGGGTGCCCTGGACGGCCCGGAAGTCGCCGTCGCCGCCCGCCCGGGTGCCGGTCGGTTCGACGAGCAGCAGGTGGTTGTACGCGATCTTGCCGTTGTCGGCGTTGACCAGGCTGACGCGGGCGAACTCGTTCGCCACCGGGTTGGCCCCGCCCATGCCCCGGCTGAAGTGCCAGGAGGCCAGGAACGCCTTGTGGCCGTCCCACAGGCCGCCGGGCTGGGCGTCGTAGGAGCCGGTCAGGCCCTGCGGCGTCCAGCCGCCCGCGTCGGTGTACGAGTTGGACGTGTCGTCCGCCTTGTCCCAGCAGAAGCCCGCAGGGCTCAGGCCCGACGCCAGACCGGTGGTGTGGCACAGGCCGTTGGTGCCGGCGCGGCCGCCCGAGGTGAGCACGCTCGTGGCGTTCACCTGGGCGACCGCGCCCTTCGCCTCCACCGCCTTGATCGCCTCGTCGTAGACGTCGAAGGTGTTCTGGCGCTGTGCGCCGAAGTCCGCGACCGGGTCGAGGGCGAACTGGCTGACGACGGCGCTGTCGATCGAGCCGAACGGCGTGGCCGCCTGGGCGGAGCCGGCCGTTGCCAGGGAACCGGCGACCGCGGCGAACCCGGCGGCCAGGGCGGTGAGCCCCGTCTTCCATGATCTGGTCATGGGTAGGAAGGGTATGCGTCAGAGCGGCGGGCGCACATCCCTGGCCGGGGACGTGAAGTGATATATGGGGCCTTGTTCGGCATGAGGGAAGGTCAGCAGGGTGATCTCCACGGTGCGGTGGTGCTGGTCGCGCACCTCGCGGTGGATCTCCAGCTGCGGGACTCCGTCGGAGCGGTCGTCGCCGGGGGCCATGGTGAGCTGTTCGTTGTGCTCCAGGCTGAGTCCCGCGTCCGCCGCCCAGGCGTACAGGCGGCGCAGGTCGCTGTGGGTGTGGTGGGACAGCGTCCGCTCGTAGCGGGCGAGGAGCGGGATCTGGGCGATGAGGCTGGGGGAGAGGTAGCTGACCGCGTGCTGGATCACCCTGTCGCCGGCCGAGGCCGTGTAGTAGTGGACGAGGGTGCGGGCGCCGGGCCGCAGGCCCAGCTTCGTCGCGTACGTCGCGGGAGCGGCCTCCCATACGAGCCGGGTCGCGGCGGCGATGCCCGCCCGGGGGCTGAGCGCGCCCAGGGGGAACTGCGCCTCCGGAGGTGCCTGGAGCAGCCGTGCGTGCGCTTCGCCGGGGCGGTCGCCCCGGACGAAGGAGCCGCGCTTCTCGGTGCTGATGAGCCCCTCCTGCCGCAGTACGTCCAGGGCCTGACGGATCGTCTGGCGGTTGCTGCGGTAGTGCTCGGCGAGGATGCGCTCGGCGGGCAGCCGGTGCCCGGGGGCCGAAGTGCCGGACTCGATCGTGGACTTGAGGTCGTGGGCGATCTCCAGGTACCGGGGAACGGGGGGCAGGGAATGACCATGTGTGCCGGGCATGTGTCTCCCTAGAGGTGATCACTGCGGGTGTCTGAACGGTTCTGTGGAGCGACTGCCTTTGTATCATTGGTCTAGACCGCCGAGGCGACCCGGGCCTTCTGATTGGCGAGATTGCAACACGCCCGACGGGCGGCGCGGGGGTCAGGCGGGCAGGAATGGCCGGAGCGCGTCGTTTGCGTCCGGAAATCCCCTCAGGTCGGCCTCTGTCGCGAACTCGTGGTCCGCGTAGTCGAAGCCGGGGGTGACCACCTCGGCGACGAGGCCCTGTACGGCGCCGTCGACGAGGTGGGAGGCCTTCCAGTGGCCGCCCGGGACGAGCAGGAACCTCTCGTCGTCGTCGCCGAGGCGGACCCGGCCGAGGCTGCCGTCCGGGGCGAGTGTCACATACTCGACCGGCCCGCCGTCCACCAGGAAGTGGAGGATGTCGCTGCGGTTGCGGTGCAGACGGCCGCGCGGCTCGTCGCCGGTGAGCAGGTAGTAGATGGACGTGGCGGCCGGGCGGGCGCCCCGGGGCAGCGACAGTCTGTGCTCGCTGGTGTAGATCCGCCGGAAGTACCCGCCCTCCGTGTGGGGTTCGAGTCCGAGCTCCGCAACCCAGTCCCGCATGGCGTGCACCCTTCCGATCGCCTTCGCCGCCTCGGAGCCCCATAGTGGCAGGCCCGGCCGGACGTCATGGCCCCGAGGCGCACGTATCGGTCTGCAAGTCCTCCACCAGTGCGAACAGTCTGGCCTCGTTGCCCGCCAGGCCCGCCGCCCGCAGCGACTCCTCCGCCTCGGCCATCGGCCCGGCGAGCAGTGCCAGGGCGCGAGGCGCCGTCGTCGGGTCGGCGAGCACGGCCTGCGCGGTCTGCAGCAGCCGGACGTACGCCTTGGCGGCCGTGCGCTCCGGTTCGGTCATCTCGGCTTCTCCCTCGTGTCCTTCGGAAAGGTGTCGGACCGTCAAGCATCTCTCGCGGCACTGACAATGAGGGTCGCGCGGCGCGCGGGCGGCCGCGGCGGCGTGTCCCGTACGTTCCGTATGTCCGTCGTCGCAGGTTCGAGGATCACGTCGCAGGTTCAAAGATTCCCCATGGTCTAGTCCAAGTTGTTGACGTGCCCCGGGCACGGCTCGATTCTGCTGGGAACCCATCCCCCCTCGGGGGTCCCGGCGGGCCCTCGGGGAACTCCCCCCACCCAGGAGACCTGGACATGAAGCGTCTTCGCGCTCTCCTCTGCGGTGCCGCAACCGCCGCGCTCGCCACGGCGGGCCTCTCGGCCTTCGTCGCCGGTCAGGCGTCCGGGGCGCCCGCCGCTGCGGCCGCGCTGAGCAACCGGTGGTACGCGGCAGCGCCGTATCTGATGCCCCTCGACAACAACCCGCCCAACGCGGGCGCCATCATGGATGCCACCGGGCTCAAGGCGTTCCAGCTCGCGTTCGTCCTCGCCCCCAACGGCGGCGGGTGCAGCCCTACTTGGGGCGGCACGGCGTCCGTCTCCTCCGACACGGCGGTCGCCTCCGTCATCGGCGCCATCAGAGCCAAGGGCGGCGACGTGTCCGTCTCCATCGGCGGCTACGGCGGCACCAAGCTGGGCCAGACCTGCTCCGACGCGTCCAGCACCGCGGCCGCGTACCAGCAGGTCATCACCAAGTACCAGCTGAAGGCGATCGACTTCGACCTGGAGGAGCCCGAGTACGAGAACAGCACGGCCATCGCCCATGAGATCGGCGCCGCCAAGATCCTCCAGCAGAACAACCCCGGCCTCTACGTCTCGGTGACCACGGCCGGAACGGCCGACGGCACCGGCTGGTTCGGCAAGCAGATGCTCAACGAGGCCAAGGCGCAGGGCTTTGTGCCCAACAACTTCTCGATCATGCCGTTCGACGGGGGGTTCAACGGCGCGGCCGCCCAGACGAGCGCCCTGACCGGCTTCAACTCCATCCTCCAGTCCACCTTCGGCTGGAGCGCGGCGACCGCCTACGCCCATGAGGGCTTCTCCGGGATGAACGGCCGCAGCGACACCGGCGAGTACTTCCGCCAGGCCGACTTCCAGACCGTCCTCGACTACGCCACCGGCCACGGCATGGACCGCTTCACCTTCTGGTCGCTCAACCGGGACCGGCAGTGCTCGCCCCCCGACAACAACGGCACCACCTCCGGCACGTGCAGCAGCGTGGCCCAGGCCGACTGGGACTTCGCCCAGTACGCGGTGCGGTTCGCCGGCGCCACGCCGCCCACCGACCCGCCCACCACGCCTCCCACAACCCCTCCCGGCAGCTGCTCGGTGACGGCCTGGAGCAGCACCGTTGTCTACACGTCGGGCAACGAGGTCTCCCACAGCGGCCACAAGTGGAAGGCCAAGTGGTGGACCCAGAACGAGGAGCCCGGGACCACCGGCCAGTGGGGCGTGTGGCAGGACGAGGGGGCGTGCTGATTCGCCCCGACGCGTCCGTGTGTCCGGCGCGCCCCCTTGACCGGGGGCGCGCTTACACGTTTTCGGGGGCCGATGGGGGCAGTTGAGTCGGTTCGGGCGCGCGGTGCGTATGTGAGGTGGTGGAATCCGTCACTAACACCACTGTCCATTTCGTCATAGAGGACATAGAGACGACGCTGGTGCCCGTCCCGAGGGGGGAGACATGGAAGAGATCTGCGTACCGCTGTATGTGGAGCTGCTGCACGAGGGGGGTGATGCCATGACGCCGGTGGAAGCCGTGATGACCTATGACTCCGACGACCCGCTCGCGGTGTCCGTGGACTTCGTGTGCGGCAACGGCACCCACACCACCTGGACGATGGGCCGGGACCTGGTGGCCGAGGGGCTGACGTCGCGCCGCCCGGTCGGCATGGGTGATGTACGGGTCTGGTACTGCGGCGACGGGGGGTTACGGATCAGGCTGGATTCGGACGAAGGCAGCGCCGACCTGCTCGCCGGTCTGGAGGATGTCGCGGAGTTCCTTTCCCGTACGTACCAACTCGTTCCGGAAGGGAGTGAGCTGGACGGCTACGACGTGGACGCGGTCCTCGACCTGCTGTTCGCACCGGCCCCGTCACCGGCCCAGGCCTGCCGCTGGTGCGGCCGGGAGTGTCCGTGTCTGGACCACGGCGCCCAGTAGACCCGACGGGGGGAACGGATTCCTGAGCCCGCCGCCCGCCCCGGCGCTTCCCGGAGCGGGCGCGGCTCGAAAGCGTCCCGCGTGAACATGTGTGGCTGCTGCGGCTGTTGACAGTTCTGTCAATGACATGAACATTGCTAGTCGCTCCTCCGGTTCCGCCGCGGCGCACCACCCCGCGCCGCCGCCGGACCGTGCTCCCACCTCCACCGTCGTACCCCATGACGTCCGGACCCCGGGTCCGGTCCGGAGGGGCCATGTGAACAGACACACGCCCACCCGAGCGAGGTCTGCCAGATCCGCGAGAACCGCCCTCGCGGCCGCCCTGCTCGTCACTGCCGCGGCACTGGGCACCGTGCAGAGCGCCGGCACCGCCGCCGCCCGGCCCGCCGGACGCCCCGGCGCCGCACCCTCGCCCGACGCCCGCGCCACGGCGCCGTCGCGGGAGCCCGCACCCCCGGCCACGACGCGGGCCGCGACCGCGCCGTGGAGGCACTCACGGACGGCCGCGCCGCCCACCGCGCCGCGCGCGCCGCCGCCCTCACCCACAACTGGTGGGGGATCTCCCCGCAGCCCGGCACCCACGACGGCATCACCGCCACCCACAGCGTCGACGCCGCCTACCACGTGAGCGACGCGGACAACTTCACCTGCGCAAGAACGGCGTCCGGAAGCCCGCGCGACCGGCCGACTCCCCGTGGACCGAGGCGAACCCGTCCGGGCGGGACTTCCTCTGCCCGCCGCTGAAGTTCCTCCAGGCGGGCGCCAACGACCACTGGACCGTACGGCAGTGATCGCGCCCTGACCGCATGCCGGCGTCCGGCCGCCTTCCGCCGGGGGCCGGACGTCACGGTGCGTCGGCCGTCCACCACCGCGCCTTGTACAGGCTCGACCCCTTGAGCTCCTCCTCGCCGCCCGGCCCGTGGAAGCGGATGCGCGAGGTACACCAGGAGCAGGGGGAGCCCGGCTCGGGGCTGACCGTGAGGACCCGCCCGGTGGCCGGGTTCTGGCTGACACTCTTGATCGTGGGCCGGTCGACGGCGCTCTGGTTCGCGTACGGGACGAACGCGCCGGTGCGGACGGCGAACTGGCGCACATGGCCGCTCGTCGACAGCCACATCGGGGCGTCCGCACCGAGCGCCCGCGCCAGGTCGTGGCCGCCGGACTCGGGCAGCGCGAAGGTGCGCGCCGCCGTCAGCCGCGGGCTCGCGGCGCCGCCCTCCACGGCGAGGCCCACGAGCAGCCCGTCGCCGAGCGCCCACAGCAGCCCGCTGCCCGCGTCCCAGAGCAGCCCGTGCGCGCCGGGCAGGTCGAACGAGGCGTACACCCCGGAGCGCGCGCCCTGCGAGGCGGTGTAGACGCGGACGAAGCCGCCGGTGCTCGCCGCCACCACGATGTTGCCGTCCGGCAGCAGCTCGACGGTGTGCGGGTTGGTCCACCCGGGCAGCGACGCCGCCCAGTACACCGCCCCGCCCTCGCGGTGGACCGCCGCCACGAACCCGCCGGAGGCACAGGTCAGCAGGAGCGGGCCGGAGGCGGTGGACCGGGCCTTGGCCTCGCTGACGTTCCGCCAGCCGCTGCCCGGATCGAGATCCGCGAGGCCGGGGTCGTCCACCGGCGTCCAGGACCACAGCGGCAGCAGATCGGCGGCCCGCGCCGTCCGGTCGGGGTTCCCGGAACGCCAGTAGGCACTGGTCGCATCGAGCAGGAGCACCGACTGCGACGCCTGGTCGCAGGCGAGGATCAGGGTCTGCGGCGCCCCGGGCGCCCGGGGCGCGGAAGCGGTGGACGGGACCCGCCCGGCCGCATGGGCCCTCGGCGCCGCCGTCGCGGCGAGCCCGCCGGCCACGGCGGCGCGCAGCAGGGCCCGGCGGGGAGCGCGCGGAGAGGATGCGGATCGCGTCGGGGACACGGGGCCCTACGTTGGCAGGCGCTGTCATTTCATACGGTGATGGGGCGCCGAGTCCGCGCCTACTCCACCCGGACGGGCCAGCGGGCCCGCCGGGCTCGGCGGGCGGGGCCGTCGTGCGCACCCGACTATGGAGCGGTGAACACCACGTCGCACATCGCACCCGGGGGGTTTCTGACGCGCCCGATGGACAAGGCCGACGTTCCCGCCTGGCTGGGCCTGCGCGGCGAGACGGAGCGGGTCGACCGCACCGGCCACCACGTCGACGCGGACGACCTCGCCGAAGAGCTGGAGAACCCCAAGCTGGACCTGGAGCGGGACACCCTGACCTTGTGGGACGGCGCGCGGATGGTCGCGTACGCCGTGGTGCACGCCCCGGACGGCGCCGTGGACGCGGCCCGCTTCCGCGGCGACGCGGCGGTCCGGCCCGAGTGGCGGCGCCAGGGGCTCGGCCGCCATCTGGTCGCCTGGATGGCCTCCCGGGCCCGCACGCTGTACGCCGAGGGCTTCGCGCACCTGCCCGGCGAGCTTCTGATCAGCGGGAAGTCCGGCGACGCCAACCTGCTGTCGCTCGCCGCGAGCGCCTCCTTCACCGCCTGCCGCTGGTGGTTCGAGATGACCCACCCGCTCAACACGGGCCGCCCGATGACCGGAGGCGTACCGGAGGGACTGCGGCTCGTGGCGTTCGAGCCCGGATACGACGAGGCCACCCGGCTGGCCCACAACGACGCCTTCCGGGACCATTGGGACTTCACCGAGATGGACGGGACCGACTGGCGGACCTGGGTCGTGGGCGCCCGCTCGTTCCGCCCGGCCCTGTCGCGGCTGCTGCTCGACGGGGAGGAGGTGGTGGCGTATCTGATCGCCGAGGAGTACGACGCCGACACCGCCGCCGAAGGCACCCGCGACTGCCACATCGGGTATCTCGCCACCCGCCGCTCGCACCGGGGCCGCGGCGCCGCCCCCGCCCTGATGGCCGCCACCCTCGACGCGGCCCTGACCCGCGGCTACGACAGCGCCTCGCTCACCGTCGACACCGCCAACCCGTCCGGCGCCCTGGGCCTCTACGAACGGCTGGGCTTCACCACCCACCGCGAATACGTCACCTACGCCCGGCCGCTGGGGTAGCGCCGAGCCGCCCCATACATGGGGCGGCCGGCCCGGGGCCGCCTGGTGGTTCTTCCTGTTCCGCTTCTTCACGGGATTCGGCATCGGCGGCGAGTACGCGGCCATCAACTCCGCGATCGACGAGCTCATCCCCCGTAAGTACCGCGGCCGGGTGGACCTGATCATCAACGGCAGCTACTGGCTCGGCGCGATGGGCGGCGCGCTGCTCTCCGTACTCGCCCTCAACACGGACATCTTCCCCAAGGACCTCGGCTGGCGGCTCACCTTCGGGCTCGGCGTGGTGCTCGGCAACTTCCTCGGGCCGCTGCTGCTCGGCCGGTTCTTCGACACCGTCGGGCGCAAGGTGATGATCGCCGGGACGTATCTGCTCTCCGGCGCCCTGCTCTTCGTCACGGCCTGGTTCTTCAGCCAGGGGTGGCTGAACGCGACCACGATGACCGCGTGCTGGTGCGTGGTTCTGTTCTTCGCCTCGACGGGCGCCAGTTCGGCGTATCTGACGGTAAGTGAGATCTTCCCGATGGAGACGATGGCGATGGCGATCGCCTTCTTCTACGCGATCGGCACGGCCGCCGGCGGCATCTCGGGGCCGCTGGTGTTCTCGGATCTGACGTCGAGCGGAGTGGTCGACGACGCGGTCCTGGCGTTCTGTATCGGCGCCGCCCTGATGACGGCGGCGGGCACGGTGGCGGCGTTCTTCGCGGTCGACGCCGAGGGCAAGGCGCTGGAGGACATCGCCACACCGCTGTCGGTGCGGGAGGCGACCGCCGGGGGATGAGCCGCTCGTCGGTGGCGCCGGAGGCCGCCCCGTGGGGCGGCCTCGGCACGGGCAGGGTTCAGGTCAGTTCACGTTGACGGCGCTCCATGCCGCCGCAACCGCCGCGTACTCGGTGCTGCCCGCCCCGTACAGATCGCGGGCGGCGGCGAGCGTCGAGGTGCGGGCGGCACGGTAGTTCGCGTTGGAGGTCAGGTACTGGGTCAGGGCGCGGTACCAGATCGCTGCCGCCTTCGTGCGGCCGATGCCGAGGAGCTTGGCGCCGTTGACGGTCGGGCTGTCGTACGAGATCCCGTTGATCACCCGGGGGCCGCTGCCCTCCGCGAGCAGGAAGTAGAAGTGGTTGGCCACGCCGGAGCCGTAGTGCGGGTCCAGGTTGGGCAGCGACGGTGACCAGTAGTCCGGCGAGACGCCGTCGCGGGAGGGGCGGTCCATGTAGCGCAAGGGTGTGCCGTCGCCGTTGAAGTCGGGCTTCTCGCCGATGAAGTAGTCCGGCACATCGGCGGGGATGTTGGCGTAGAACTCGACCATCGTGGCGAAGACGTCCGAAGTGGCCTCGTTGAGCGAGCCCGCCTCGCCGCTGTAGCCGAGCCCGGCGGTGGCCGAGGTGACCCCGTGCGCGATCTCGTGGGCGCCGATGTCGAGAGCCGTGAGGGGATGCGAATTGCCCGCCCCGTCACCGTAGTTGATGCACCCGCACGCGTCGCTCCAGAAGACGTCGGGGTAGTTGGAGCCGTAGTGCACGACGCTGCGGACGCCCTTGCCGTCATTGCGTACGCCCAGGCGGTTGAACGAGGACTTGTAGTAGTCCCACACCGACGCCGCCGCGAACTGGGCGTCCACCCCCGCCGACTGACGGTTGGCCGGCAGCCCGTTGCCCCATGTGTTGTCGGCGTCGGAGAGGATGGCGTGGGTCTGCCCGTCGACGGTGTTGGTGTTGCCCCGGGTCGGGTCCTGGAGCAGGTACGACGTGGCCGTCCTCGTGGTCGTCAGCGGCACCTTGCCGTCGAAGATCCCGGTGCCGCTGCCCAATGCGGGGGAGTCGGCCGCGGCCGGCGGGGCGCCGGTCAAGCCCGCGACGGTGGCCGATACGGCGAGTACGGCCGCCGCGAACGCGGCCCGGCCGCGTCCGGTGGTGTGCGTGGGTCTGGTGCTGCGGTTGCTCTGTCGGTCCATCTGCTGCCTGCCCCTCGGTCGGCGACGCGGGCGCGGTGGCGCCTCGCTCTCGGGGCGCCGGTCGCAGCATGGGGGAGCGGCGCACGGGTTGGCAGGATCCCGTCAAGAAAATGGCTCGGCTTCGCCGCTGGGGCGACGGAATCCGGTCATTGAACGGCGAAGGCGCCCCCGCGAGTCCCGCGGGGGCGCCTCCTCGGAACTACGTCGGACGTCAGTGCTTCGGCGTGTTCGCCGCGGTGACGTTGACGGCGGCCCAGGCCTTGTCGACCGTCTTGTACTCGACGCTGTTCGCGCCGTACAGGTCGGTCGCCGCCTTCAGCGTCGCCGTGCGGGCGTCGTGGAAGTCGGTCGTGGAGACCATGTAGCGGGACAGGGCGCGGTAGAAGATCTGCGTCGCCTTGTCCCGGCCGATGCCGGTCACCGTCGAGCCGTCGTACGTCGGCGAGTCGTAGTCGACCTCGCCGATCGTCTTCTTGCCGCTGCCCTCGGCGAGCAGGTAGTACGCGTGCGAGGAGACACCGGAACCGGCGTGCACCTCGGTGTCGTACGACGCCGCCGACCAGTAGTCGACCGTGCCCTCAAGCGTGTCGAGCGACGGCTTGTCCAGACGGCGCAGGAAGGTCTGGGCCAGGCCCAGCTTCTCGCCCATCAGGTAGTTCGGCGCGTTGTTCGGGTTGTTGGTCTGGAACTCGACCGCGCTGCCGAAGATGTCCGCCAGCGACTCGTTGAGCGAGCCCGCCTCACCGAACTGGTTGTCGTTCTCGTCGACCCGGGTCGGCTGCAGGTTGGCCGTGGCGTCGACGACGCCGTGGCTGAGCTCGTGGCCCGTGACGTCGAGCACGACCAGCGGCTTGGTGAAGGTCTGGCCGTCACCGTCGCCGTAGAGCATGCAGCCGCAGTCCGAGTACCAGAAGGCGTTGCCGACGTTGGTGCCGAAGTGCACCATCGCGCGGGCGCCGGCGCCGTCGTTCTTGATGCCGTTGCGGCCCAGCACCTTCTTGTAGAAGTCGAGGGTGCTGGCCACGCCGAACTGGGCGTCCACGGCCGCCGTCTGACGGCTGTTCAGGGCACTGTTGCCCCAGGTGTTGTTGGTGCTGGTGAACGGCTTGCCCTGGGAGAACTGCACCAGCTCGCGGCCGCCCGCGTCGCGCGTCTCGGTGTTGCCGCGCGAGGCGTCCTTGAGCAGGTAGGAGGTCGTGCCGGTCTTCAGCGTGTTCAGCGGGACCTTGCCGACGTACAGCGAGTTGCCGGAGCCGAGCGCGGGGATGCCCGCGGTCTTCGGCGGGTTGAAAGGCCGGGCAGGGGAGGTCGTGGCGGCCGCACCGGAGGGCGCGGTCGCACCGGTCTGGGGCGTGATCTTCTCGCCGCGCTGGCGCAGCTTCGCCTTGAGCTGCGGCGAGACGAACTGGTCGTTGACCGGGGCGTTGCTGAGCACGGCACCGGTGGCGGCGTCGACGACGACCGTGCGGGCGCCGCCCGCCTCGGTGGTCTTGCTGCCGGTGACCTTGATCTGGTAAGCGAGCGCCGTGCGGCCGGCGCGCGCGTCGACGACCAGCTCGGCCGAGCCGGCGTCGCCCTTCGCCACCGAGGCCGCCTTCGCCTTGGCCTGCTCGGCCGTCAGCTTCGGGGTCTTGGCGGGAACGGCGACCTGCTTGCGGGTGGCCCGGGTCACGTCCAGGTACGCGGACTTGGCATCGAGGTGGACGACCAGGTCGCCGCCGAGGACCGGCAGGCCCTTGTGGGCGCGGACGAACCGGACGTGCTGCTTGCCGTCCGGGTCGATCAGCGTGTCGGTGGCCGTCAGGGTGTCGTCCTTGGAGACACCGGTGGCGGAGGCGTGCGCGAACGCGGCGGCGCGCGCCGCATCCACGACCGACTTGGCGGACTTGACGGAGGCGACGGAGGAAGTCCCGCTGGCGGCGGAGGTCGCGACGGCGGTGCCCACGCCCCCAGCCGTGATGGTCGCGGCCGTGGTGACGGCCAGGGCGATCGCCAGTCTGCGTATGTGGGGTGTACGCACTATGGAGGGTCCTTATGTGTTGCGGGGGCGGCCGGCTACAACCGCCCGTACGCACGGTGCCCTTGAGCACCGCGGGGACTGTATGGCCCCGAGCGAACCCTGCTACGCCTGACATGTGCATGTAAAGGCGTTTGTTCGGCTTATGTGGCTTTGGAACTCAGATTTAACAATCGCCCCCGCGCAGGTGGACGCAGGGCGACAAGCTGTGCGTTCTCTGTGTTCCGTCGGTCGTGCCACCGTTCCAGATGCACGCACGGCCGGGTTGGTTGCGTCGTCCGCGCACTGTGCTGGTGATCACAGTGCGCGGACGGCGCTTTCTCCGCGTACGTACGGTGCTTCCTACGCGTATGTGTACAGACACGTGTGGTCCAGCAGGTCCGCCGGGGTGATCGTCTCACCCCTCTCGCTCCGCGGCGTCATCGGCCGGTCGAGCGTGACGACGTCCTTCACCGGCGGTACGGGCAGACAGCCCGAGCCCGGACGGGTCAGCCCGCCGAGCGGCTGGCCGACGGGCCGGTCCAGTCGGCGGCGACATGGCCGGTCCGCACCCGCTGCGGGTGGTCGCCGACCGCGACGGACACCGTCTTCTGCCCGGTCGCGAAGTCGATCGCGGTGATCCGGTCCGCCCCGGCCTCGGAGATGACACAGGACTTGCCGTCCCCGCTCACGGTCGCCCAGTACGGCTTGGACGCGGGAACCAGCGGGCCCTCCTGCAACGTTGTACGGTCGACGACCGTCGCGTAGTCGTCCATCGTCCCGGCGACGCAGAGCTTGGCCCCGTCGGGGCTGATCGACAGCCCGTGGTGGCGCGAGTCGTTGACCCAGGTGGTGCGGTCCTCGCTGGTCGCGGGGTTCTTGGGGAGCGTCTTGGAGCGGGTGATCCGGTCGTTGGCGATGTCGTATTCGAGGAAGCCGTTGAAGAACGACACCTGGAAGTAGATCTTCGACTCGTCGGGTGTGAAGACCACGGGCCGGACGGCGTCGGAGAGGTCCTTGCGGCCGAACGCGTCGAGCCGGTCGCGCATGTCGATGGTCTTGACGGGCTTGAAGGTGTGCGCGTCCACGACGGTGATGTGCCGGTCGCCCTTCGTCCAGTCCAGCCACGGTTCGTCGAGGGCCGTGTTGACCTCGCCGATCGCCATGTTCCACAGGTACTTGCCGCCGCCGGTGAAGACGTTTTCATGGGGTTTGTCGCCGGTCGCGAACGAGCCGAGCTGTCGGCCGGTCGCGATGTCGAGTACGTGCACGGTGTTCGAGGTGGAGGCGGAGACGGCGACCCGGGTGCCGTCGGGGGAGACGGCCATGTGGTCCGAGCGGTAACCCGAGACGGGGAAGCGCCAGTTGATGTGTCCGGTGGCCAGGTCGATCGACACGACGTCGGCGAAGCTGGGCCGGGAGACCACGACGGCGGAGCCGTCGGGCGTGGAGTACATGTCGTCGACGAACTGGTCGTGGCCCTCGCCGGGCCCCTGTCTGATACCGAGGAAATAGGCCAGCTTGATCGGGTTGAGGTAGATTTCGGTCATCCGCTCGTCCTTGTCCGGGATGACGTTCACCCGCCCGATCCGGGCCAGATCGCCGCTGGACCTGACGACGTCGGCGGTGCCGTCCCAGTTGTTGCCCACGAACAGGACCTCCCGCAGTGCCCCGGCGCCGGCGGGCTTCGCCCCGGTCGCGGAATCGGAGGCCGAAGGGGGCGCGGACGCGGTCGCGGCCGCGGAGGACCCGGCCACGGCCAGGGTCACAACCGCCGCCAGGGAGGCGAGCGTTCGGTAAACGGGCATCGTCACTCCGGATGATCTCGTGGGGGGCATGACAATCGCGGTGCGAGGTGGCTACGGGACGGTAATGAGCGGGGGCCGACAAGACAAGAGCCATGACGACGGCGGCTGCCGGGGGTGCGCGTCCCTGTTATGGATCTGTTGGCGGCCCACTGGATGATCGCCTCCGAGCGGCGCCGAGCCGCTCGGCACATCGGCAGTACACGGCCCGCCCGGCGGGCCGGGAGATCGGGGGCAGACATGTTCAAGAAGTTCGGAGCCAGGGCCGCGATCGTGGGAGCCACCGCGGCCCTCGCGGTGAGCGGCCTCGCCGGGACGGCGCAGGCGAGGGCCGGTGCGCCCTCCATCGGCGACGGTTACGCCAACAACACCACTGCGGTGTGGTGCGTGCAGCACATCATCAACAACTGGAAGGCGAGCTGGGGTCCGGGCGCACCGCAGATCGCGCAGGACGGCGTGTGGGGTCCGCAGACGCGCCAGGCGGTCATCGACTTCCAGAGCGCCTTCACCTCGAACCAGGTCGACGGTGTCGTCGGACCGCGCACCGGTTACGCCCTCCTGACGAACGACCCGTCGGACGGCTACGCCGGTCACGGCGCCTGCTACGCCTACATTCCCTCGACGTCGGGCTACTGACAGCCGCCGGACGCACACGAACGCCGCCCACCCGCAACGGGGTGGGCGGCGGTCTGTGTTGGTCGACCCGGGGGTCAGCTCACATCGAGCGCCGTGTCGTCGATGACGAACGACGTCTGGAGCTGGGAGCCCTCGGTGCCGGTGAACTTCACGGTGACCGTCTGCCCGGCGTACGCGCCGAGGTCGAAGGTCCGCAGCGTGTAGCCGCTGGCGGCGTTGAGGTTGGAGTACGTGGCGAGGGTGGACAGCACCGTTCCGCTGCCGTTGACCACCTGCGCCTTCAGTGTGTCGTACGCCGTCGTCGTGGTCGTCTCGGCCGTGTCGATGTGCAGATAGAAGCTGAGCTTCGCACTGGTGCAGCCCGCCGGGACCGTCACCGACTGGGAGAGCGTGTCGGTACGGGCGGAGCCGTAGCCGTCCAGCCATGCCTTGTACGTGCCCGTGCGCGCGGCCTCGCCGGAGTCCGTGGTGATGACGCCGCTGGTGCCCGACCACGCCGAACCGCCCGACTCGAAGCCGGGGTTGGCGAGCAGCTGGGCGGCCGTGCAGGTGCCGCCGCCGTCTCCGCCACTGCCCGAGCCCGCGGCGCCCGCGAGCCACTCCGTACCGTTGAGGGCGAGGGCCGCGTCCGTGCCGGCCGGGTCGTTCCAGCCGTCGTAGAGGGTGTTGCCCGACTGGCCGGTGCCGTCGTCGATGGGCGAGCTGTCGCCCCAGAACGCCACCCGGCCGCTGCCGAACGTGCTGGTCGCGAAGAACGCGCCGGTGTTGCCCGAGGAGCCCGTGCGGTACACCAGACCCTTGACGGCAGGGTTGTCCGCGGGCTTCAGGGTGGCCGTCGTGCCGTTGCGGATGATGCTGCCGGTGACCTTGCCGAAGGAGCCGTTGAGCACCGGGTCCGTCGCGCTGGAGACGGCCCTCGGGTTGTCGGTGCCGATGTTGAGCGAGTCGATGGAGAACCCGAACGGGTCGGTGCTGTCCACGCTGTTGTTGGTCATCAGGTCGTTGAGGACCTTGACCGCGTCGGCGCCGTCGTTGTTGCGGTCCGAGCCGGTGTGGTCGGAGATCATGAAGAGACCTCCACCGTTCTGCACGAACTTCATGACGGCGGTTTTTTCCGATGCCGACAGCAGTACGTTCGGTTCGGGCAGCACGAACGTGTCGAAGTTCTGGAGGTCGAGCGCCGACGACGTGCCGTAGGTGATCGTGTTGCCGGAAGGCAGTGTCTTCAGCGAGTAGTCGCCCGTCTTCTGGAGCGCGACGCCCCAGGACGACAGCGCACCGGTCCAGTCCTTCTCCGCCGTGGGGTCGGCCTTCTGGCCCAGCGGGTCCGGCTGGCTCGTACCGATGATCCAGTCGGCGTTGCCGGCGGTCTCGGCCTTCGAGTTGTCGAAGAGCACGCGGTGCGGGGTGGTTGCCGCGGCGGCCGGGGGAGCGGTGACGGCCAGCGCGGCGGTGCCGGCGCCGATCATGCCGAACACGGCGAGTGCGGTCGTGAGTCTCTGCCGTGACCTTGGGGAACTCCGGGGTCGGAGCATCCTGCTACCTCCATGAGGGGTGGGGGAGAGGCGGTGCGGGCGCCCAGTCTGCGCGCGTAGAACGGCAGTTGGGAGGCTGCCGGACGACACGTATTTGAACGGTACATGGCGAGATCGCGTCGGTGCAGTGTCCAGGCGGGGCCGATGTGAACCGGCCACGCTCGACCGTGCCGCGCGCGGATGTGCGAAGGCCCCCGCCGACCGTGCCGACGGGGGCCTGATGAGCCGTCAAATCACCTGATCGGTACGGAGACTGTAGAAGCCGCGTCCGAAGGTGGCCGCCACCAGACGGTGGTGGACCGGGTCGTATGTGATGTCCGACACCGGCACCAGCGGGAGCCCGCCGCCGAGCCGCCGCCAGCCGCCCCGGCCACTGACGAACACGCCCTGGTCCGTGGCGGCGTAGAGCGTGTTCCGGCCGCCGAGCACCACGTCGTTCACCGGGGCCTGCGGAAGGTTTCCGGACAGATCGCTCCAGCTCGCGCCCGCGTCCCGGGTCCGCAGCAGATGAGGCTGCGACGAGCCCGACCGGTACCCGGAGAGCGATACGTACGCGGTCGCCGGGTCGTCCGGGTCCACCGCGATCCGGGTCACCCACGGCAGGCCGTCGAGAACACGGGTCCAGTGGGCGCCGAGGTCGCGGGTCACCCACACCCGGCCGTCGTCCGTGCCCGCCCAGACGGTGTGCCCGTCACGCGCGGCCGCGACCGTGGTGATCGTGCCGTAGGGGTAGGAGTCGTGGCCCGGGCCGCCCGTGAGGTCGGGGCTGATGGGCTGCCAGGTCGCGCCGCCGTCGGTGGACCGGTTGAGGCGGTTGCCGCCGTAGTAGAGGACGCCGGGTTTCACCGGGTCGAACTGGACGGGCGTGAGCCAGTTGCGCCGGTCGGCGGTGGTGGAGTCGGTGTACTCGGTGAGCGTGGCGCCGCCGTCCGTGGAGCGGAAGCAGTTCCCGTACTGGTAGCAGGCATACACCCGGTTGACGTCGGTGGGGTCGATCAGGTTCTGCAGCCCGTCGCCGCCCAGGTACTCGTTGAACCGGTCACCGCCCCAGGACCGGAGGGAGCCGTTGTCCTGGGCTCCGCCGGAGATCCGGCCGGTGTCCTGCGGGGTCGCCGCCACGGTGTAGAGCTGGGTCCACGGCTCATACGTCGCCTTGGTCCAGCCGCCGTCGCCGCGCACCTCGGAGCGGTAGACGCCGCCGTCGTTGCCGAGGTAGACGCGGCCGGGCGTGCGCGGGTCCCAGAGCATGGCGTGCTGGTCGGCGTGGACGGCGTCCTCCTCCGTCCAGGTGGTCCCGCCGTCCTTGGTGGTGAGCAGGTCCACCCCGGCGACATGGATGTGCCGGGCATCGGCCGGATCGACCCACACCTTGCCGAACCACCAGGAGTAGCTGGACTGCGACTCGGCCAGGGTCGCGCTGCCCGGAAGCTTCGTCCAGCTGTCGCCTCCGTCCGCTGAGGTGAGGAAGGAACCGAAGGTGCCGTCGGTGGCGCCGACCAGGGCGTACAGACGACCGGGCTCGGAGGCGGCGATGCCGAGGCCGATGCGCCCCGAGTCGGCCGCGGGCAGCCCGCCGCCGAGGCGTCGCCAGTGGGCGCCGCCGTCGTCCGACCGGTAGACGCCGGAGCCGGTGCCGCCGTAGGTGCGCTTGTCCGGCTCGCGCCGGTGGTCCCAGAGCACGGCGTACACGCGGTCGGCGTTCACCGGGTCGCGCTGTACGTCGACGGCGCCGGTGAACGCGTTGGGCACGTCGAGCACCCGCCGCCAGGAGCCGCCCGCGTTCTCGGAGAGGTACACACCCCGGTCACCGCCAGGATTGTAGAGCGAGCCGGTGGCCGCCGCGAGGACCCGGCGCGGTGTGCGCGGGTCCACGGCGAACGCGCCGACCGCCCCCGAGTCCCGCAGCCCGACCGCCCGCCAGCTGCGGCCCTGGTCGGTGGAGCGGTAGACGCCGGTCCCCTCGTACGTGACGCTTCCGCCGCCCGGGTTGGGCTCGCCGGTGCCGGCGTAGAGGGTGCCGTCGGGGGCGGCGGCGAGCGCGCCCATGGCCTGGGTGCCGCGCTCGGGCCAGGCGGGGGTGAAGGTCCGGCCCGCGTCGGCCGAGCGCCACACCCCGCCGCTGGCGGCGGCCGCGTACAGGGTGTCGGCGTGGTGCGGGTCGAGGGCGAGCGAGACGACCCGGCCGCCGATGTTGGTGGGCCCGACGGGCTGCCAGGTGCCGCCGGTGGCGGGCAGGGCGGCGGCCTGAGCCGCCGCGGTGTCGTAGGCGTGCCGGGGCAGCGGCTGCCCGGGTACCGCCTTCTGCAGATAGCTGTACTCGGCGGGGGCGGCCGGGCCGCCCCCGTCGTCCTCCTCCTGCGTCCCGGCACCGGCGGCCGGGCCTCCCGGGACCAGCAGTCCCGCGATCGCCAGGAGGGCGACCGCGGCCGCACGCATCCCTCTTGATCTCCCTGTACGCATGGACGGCTCCTTCCGCGGCCGGTGCGACCGGCGCGCGACGAGTGGAAGAGCATTCCTGGGCACGTAACAGGGGGAGAGTGTTCATCAACTGCCGCAGTGGCACCAGTGGTTGGGGCGAACCAGGGGCGTGAATCCGCCGCCCGCCCGTCGAAGCGGAAGCCGTCTCCCGGGCCGCCCGTCGTCTCACCCGCCCTGCCGCTCATCTGAGCGTGGATTCATCACGATCGGGTCTCGGAGCGTGGGAAGGGGCTTGTCCATGCGGCTGTAATCGATTCCAATCCTCCGTGTAATCGATTCCACGGGCTCACAAGGAGGTGATCCGACGCATGGCCAGCATCAAGGACGTGGCCGCCCGCGCGGGCGTGTCCGTCGCCACGGTCTCCCGTGTCCTCAACAGCCACCCGTCCGTCAGCCCCGAGGCGCGCACCCGCGTCCTCGCCGCCGTCGACGCACTCGGCTACCGGCCCAACGCCGTGGCCAGATCCCTGCGCACCGACCAGACCCGCACCCTCGGCCTGGTCATCAGCGACGTGCTCAACCCCTACTTCACCGAACTGGCCCGCTCCGTCGAGGAGGAGGCCCGCGCGCTCGGCTACAGCGTCATCATCGGCAACGCCGACGAGCGGCCCGAGCTCCAGGACCACCACGTCCGCACGCTCCTCGACCGCAGGATCGACGGGCTGCTCGTCTCGCCCACCGACGGCGGCTCCCCGCTGATGCTGGACGCGGCCCGCGCGGGCACCCCCATGGTCTTCGTCGACCGCTGGATCCCCGGCATGGACGTCCCCGTCGTCCGGGCCGACGGCCGCGCCGCCATCCGCGACCTGGTCGCCCATCTGTACGGCCTGGGCCACCGCAGGCTCGCCATCATCGCGGGCCCGGCCGTCACCACCACCGGCAGCGAGCGCGTCGAGGCCTTCCGGGACGCCCTGCGCGAGCACCACCTCGCGCTGCCCGAGGCCTACATCGGCCACGGCGACTTCCAGGCCGACAGCGGCCGCCGCTGCACCGAACGCTTCCTCGCGCTCCCCGAGCCGCCCGAAGTCGTCTTCGCCGCCGACAACTTGATGGCGCTCGGCGCGCTCGACGCGATCCGGGCGCACGGCCTGCGCGTGCCGTACGACATCGGGCTCGCCGCCTTCGACGACATCCCGTGGTTCGTCCACACCGATCCGCCGATCACCGCGATCGCGCAGCCCACCGGAGAACTGGGCCGGGCCGCCGTCCGCGCCCTGGCCGACCGGATCGAGGGGCGGCCCCCGCAGTCCGTCACCCTGCCCGCGCGCCTGGTCGTCCGCAGCTCCTGCGGCGAGGACGCCCCGACCCGTAGGAGCAACCCGTGAGCGCTCCCCACGACTTGCTGCGCGTCGAAGGCATACGCAAGGCCTTCCCCGGAGTGGTCGCCCTCGACGGCGTCGACTTCGATCTGCGCCGGGGCGAGGTGCACGTCCTGCTCGGCGAGAACGGCGCGGGCAAGAGCACCCTCATCAAGATGCTCTCCGGCGCCCATCGCCCCGACAGCGGCCGCATCCTCGTCGACGGGCGCGAAGTGCGCGTCCACGGCGCCCAGGACGCCGAACGGCTCGGCATCGCCACCATCTACCAGGAGTTCAACCTCGTCCCCGACCTCACGGTCGCGGAGAACATCTTCCTCGGCCGTCAGCCGCGCCGCTTCGGGATGATCGACCGCAAGCGGATGGAGGCGGACGCCGCCGTGCTCCTGGAGCGGGTCGGCGTCGACGTCCCTCCCCACGCGCGCGTACGTGAACTGGGCATCGCCCGGCTCCAGATGGTCGAGATCGCCAAGGCGCTCAGCCTGGACGCGCGCGTCCTCATCATGGACGAGCCGACCGCCGTCCTCACCTCCGAGGAGGTCGACAAGCTCTTCACGATCGTCCGCTCGCTGCGGGCGGACGGCGTGGGCGTCGTCTTCATCACCCACCACCTCGAAGAGATCGCCGCCCTCGGTGACCGCGTCACCGTGCTGCGCGACGGCAGGAGCGTCGACCAGGTACCGGCCTCCACCCCCGAGGACGAACTCGTCCGTCTGATGGTGGGGCGCGGCATCGACCAGCAGTATCCGCGCGAACGCCCGGACGTCGGCGCCCCGTTGCTCTCGGTTCGCGGGCTCACCCGCGACGGCGTCTTCCATGACGTCGGCTTCGAGGTGCGCGCCGGTGAGGTCGTCGGCATCGCCGGACTGGTCGGCGCGGGCCGCACCGAGGTCGCCCGCGCCGTCTTCGGCGCCGACCGCTACGACAGCGGAACCGTCGAGGTGCTCGGCGCACCCCTGCCCCGGCACGACGTGAACGCCGCCATGGGCGCCGGGATCGGCCTCGTCCCCGAGGACCGCAAGGGCCAGGGGCTCCTCCTGGACGCCTCCGTACAGGAGAACCTGGGCCTGGTCACGCTGCGCTCGGCCACCCGCGCCGGGCTCGTCGACCGCAAGGGACAGCGGGCGGCCGCCGCACGGATCGCCGAGCAGCTGGGCGTACGGATGGCCGGGCTCGGCCAGCAGGTGCGCACCCTGTCCGGTGGCAACCAGCAGAAGGTCGTCATCGGCAAGTGGCTCCTCGCCGAGACCAAGGTGCTCATCCTCGACGAGCCGACCCGTGGCATCGACGTCGGCGCCAAGGTCGAGATCTACCAGCTCATCAACGAACTGACCGCCTCCGGGCACGCCGTCCTCATGATCTCCAGCGATCTGCCCGAGGTGCTCGGCATGAGCGACCGGGTGCTGGTCATGGCCCAGGGGCGGATCGCTGGCGAACTCCCGGCCCAGCAAGCGACCCAGGAAGCGGTCATGGAACTCGCCGTCGGCGCGGCCCCCGCGTCCGCCCCGGCAACGCACGAAGAGGAGGGCTCCCGTGGCCACTGACACGCTCCGGAGCACTACGGGCGCGAGCGGCGCCCTCACGGTCCGACGACTGCTGCTCGACAACGGCGCCCTCAGCGCCCTGGTGGTCCTGGTGGTGGCGATGTCGCTGCTCTCCGGCGACTTCCTCACCACGCAGAACCTGCTCAACGTCGGCGTCCAGGCCGCCGTCACCGCGATCCTCGCCTTCGGCGTCACCTTCGTCATCGTCTCGGCGGGCATCGACCTCTCCGTCGGCTCCGTGGCCGCGCTCAGCGCGACCGTGCTCGCCTGGACGGCGACGAAGCAGGGCCTGCCGGTCTGGTTCGCGGTCGTCCTCGCCATCGGTACGGGCCTGGCCTGCGGCGTCGTCAACGGCGCCCTCGTCTCGTACGGCAAACTCCCGCCGTTCATCGCCACCCTGGCCATGCTCTCGGTCGGCCGCGGCCTCTCCCTGGTCATCTCCCAGGGCAGCCCCATCGCCTTCCCCGAGTCCGTCTCCCGGGTGGGCGACACGCTCGGCGGGCACCTGCCGGTCCCGGTGATCGTGATGGTCGTGATGGGGCTGCTCACCGCCCTGATCCTGTCCCGTACGTACATCGGGCGTTCCATGTACGCGATCGGCGGCAACGAGGAGGCGGCCCGGCTCTCGGGGCTGCGGGTCAAGCGGCAGAAGATCGCGATCTACGCGCTCTCCGGCCTCTTCGCCGCCGTCGCGGGCATCGTGCTCGCCTCCCGGCTGGTCTCCGCGCAGCCGCAGGCCGCCCAGGGGTACGAGCTCGACGCGATCGCGGCCGTCGTCATCGGCGGCGCCAGCCTGTCCGGCGGCGTCGGCAAGGCGTCCGGCACCCTCATCGGCGCGCTCATCCTCGCGGTGCTGCGCAACGGCCTCAACCTGCTGTCGGTGTCGGCCTTCTGGCAGCAGGTCGTCATCGGTGTCGTCATCGCGCTCGCGGTGCTGCTCGACACGGCGCGCCGCCGCGCCGGGGCCGCGCCCGGGGCGGCGACGACCGGTGCGGGAGGCGGCTTCGGCGGCAAGCGCGGCGCGGCGAAACTCGCGGTCGCGGCCGTCGCCCTGGCTGCGGTGCTGGGCGCCCTGTCGTTCGTGAACACCGGCTCGTCCGGCTCGTCCACCAAGATGGGCATGTCGCTCTCCACCCTCAACAACCCCTTCTTCGTCCAGATGGCGGCCGGGGCCAAGGCGGAGGCGAAGGCGGCCGGAGTCGACCTCACCGTCACCGACGCCCAGAACGACGCCTCCCAACAGGCCAACCAGATACAAAACTTCACCGGCGCCGGTGTGAAGTCGATCATCGTCAACCCGGTCGACTCGGATGCCGTCGGGCCGTCCGTGCGCGGCGCCAACAAGGCGGACATCCCGGTGGTCGCCGCCGACCGGGGCGTCAACAAGGCCGAGACCGCCACCCTCGTCGCCTCCGACAACATCGCGGGCGGCAGGCTCGCCGCCAAGACCCTCGCCGACAAGCTCGGCGGCAAGGGCAGGATCGTCGTCTTGCAGGGAACCGCGGGCACCTCCGCCAGCCGCGAGCGCGGCCAGGGCTTCGCCGAGGGCATCAAGGCGTACCCCGGCATCACGGTCGTCGCCCGCCAGCCCGCCGACTTCGACCGCACCAAGGGCCTCGACGTCATGACCAACCTGCTGCAGTCCCACGCCGACGTCACCGGAGTCTTCGCCGAGAACGACGAGATGGCGCTCGGCGCGGTCAAGGCACTGGGCGCCAGGGCGGGCAACTCGGTCGCCGTGGTCGGCTTCGACGGCACTCCCGATGGCCTGAAGGCGGTCGCAGCGGGCACGCTGTACGCATCGGTCGCGCAGCAGCCCGCCGAGCTCGGCCGCATCGCCGTCCGCAACGCGGTGCGGGCGGCGAAGGGCGACGCGGTCGAGAGCACCGTGAAGGTTCCGGTCAAGGTCGTCACCCGGCAGAACGTCGCCGACTTCTCCTGACGGACGTCCACCCGCCACTCAGCGAAAGCAGGACAGGGATGTACGACTACGACCTTCTGGTCGTCGGGTCCGCCAACGCCGACCTCGTCATCGGCGTCGACCGGCGCCCCGGTCCCGGCGAGACGGTGCTCGGCTCGGACCTGGTGGTCCACCCGGGCGGCAAGGGCGCCAACCAGGCCGTGGCCGCCGCCCGACTCGGGGCGCGCGCCGCGCTGCTCGCCCGCGTCGGTGACGACGGGCACGGGCGGCTGCTGCTCGACTCCCAGCAGGCGGCCGGCGTCGACACCGTCGGCATGCTGGTCGGCGGGGGGCCCACCGGGGTCGCGCTGATCACGGTGGACCCGTCGGGGGACAACAGCATCGTGGTCTCGCCCGGCGCCAACGCCCGCCTCACCCCCCAGGACGTACGTGCCGCCGCCAGCCTCTTCCAGGCCTCGCGCGTGGTCTCCGCGCAGCTGGAGATCCCGCTGGAGACGGTGGTGGAGACCGTCCGCAGCCTCGCCTTCGACAGCCGGTTCGTCCTCAACCCCTCGCCGCCCGGCCCGCTGCCCGCCGAGGTGCTCGCGGCCTGCGACCCGCTGATCGTCAACGAGCACGAGGCCCGCTTTTTGCTGGGCACCTCGGCGGGCCCCGTCCCCGAGGACTGGGCGCGGGCGCTGCTCCTGCGCGGCCCGCGCTCGGTGGTGATCACGCTGGGCGCGGCGGGCGCCCTGGTCGCGGCCGGCAGCACCAACTCGTTCGTACGCGTGGAGAGTCCACGGGTCGACGCGGTGGACACGACGGGCGCGGGAGACGCCTTCACCGCCGCCCTGGCGTGGCGGCTGAGCCGGGGCGAGACCCTGGCGGAGGCCGCCGCCTTCGCCGCGAGGGTCGGCGCGGCCGCCGTCACCCGGCAGGGGGCGCAGGAGTCCTTCCCCACCGCCGAGGAGGTCTTCGCCCGGTGAAGAAGACCGGCATCCTCAACCGTCATCTGTCGGGCGCGCTGGCCGAGTTGGGCCACGGCGACGGGGTCCTCGTGTGCGACGCCGGCATGCCCATCCCACCCGGCCCGCGCGTGGTCGACCTGGCCTTCCGGGCCGGGGTGCCGTCGTTCGCGGAGGTGCTCGACGGGCTGCTGGCCGAGCTGGTGGTGGAGGGCGCGACCGCCGCACGGGAGGTGCGCGAGGCGAACCAGTCGGCCGCGCGCCTGCTGGCCGCACACTTCCCCCGGCTCGAACTGGTCGCGCACGACGAGCTGAAGGCGCGGTCGGCGGGGGCGCGGCTGGTGGTACGGACGGGGGAGGCGCGGCCGTACGCGAATGTGCTGCTGAGGTGCGGAGTGTTCTTCTAGGGGTCCCGCGCGGGACCGCCGGTCGTCTCCCGCCCTCTCCCGACATCAATTATCGGCCATACACGTACATATCCCGGAAAGTGCCCCCGCGGCCCCCTACCGTGATCCCGATGCGTCGCTCGACGCAGCACCACACGGCCCACGGGGGCCTCGGGCCAGGGAGTCACCGGAATGAACCGACGGTTGGGCACCTTCGTGGCGGTCGGCGCGCTGACCCTCGGCGTGACCGGCGCGGGCACGGCTGCGGCCTCGGCCCCGCCCTCGGCCGGGCCGGGCCACACCATCGCGACGGCCGAAATCTTCGCCACGAACAACACGACGACCATCACCGACCCCGCCGACCCCCGCCTCAAGACGCGCCTGGGCCGCTTCGACCACGAGGTCCGGGACATCATCCGCACCCACGGCGCGAAGGCCGGTCGCTCGACGCTCCTTGACGGCGTCTTCTGGTCGTCCGACCTCAAGCAGGCGACGTACGAGCGCTCGCGCGAGTTCGACGTCGACCACGTCGGCGCGGCCGGGCTGCACCACATCGCGGACATCATCCGCAAGCAGTACAGGCAGGAGTCCGTCCTGACGTTCCGCCACCTTCCGCGTACCTCGCCCGAGACCAACGCGGTCGACATCGAGGCGACCGGAGTGACCTCGCGCAAACTGCACGACGCCCTCCTCGCGGACCCCGCCGCCCGCGACGAGCTCGGCGGCGGCTCGGTCACGGCCCGGGACGGCCGCCTCATCCTGATCGCCCCCCTCACCGACCTCCCGCTCGCCAAGAAGTTCGTGGGCGAGCTGGGCGTGGACTGGAACGAGGCGGAGGTGCGGTACGGGGCGGAGGAGTTCGTCGGGGGATAGCGCGCGGCCGGGGGGGGGGGGGGGGGGGGGGGGGGGGGGGGGGAGGGGGGGGGGGGGGGGGGGGGGGGGTTGGCGCGGAGGCAACCGCGCTTGAGGTGTGGGGGGGAG
>NZ_JBVIHM010000034.1:0-8139 GCF_055570295.1 Streptomyces sp. NPDC031265 | reverse complement strand
GTGACGGGAAACGGCGGGAATGGGGGCGCTGGGGCGGAGGATTTTTTGGGGGCCCAACACCCCCCATATCCCCTCCCCCCCCCCCTCCAACGGGCCCCCCGGCGGGCGCCGGGCGCGCATCCGCCCTTACGACACGTACAGCTTCCCGGGGTGCGGGTAGTTGGAGCGGTAGCCCATCAGGTCGCGGGCGTCGGCGGGCTTGAGCTTTATGCAGCCGTTCGACTTGTAGTCGCTGCTGCCGTCCCAGCGGTAGGGCTCGCTGGAGCCCGGCTTGCCGCTGGGGAGCATCTCGCTGTGGATGAGGAGCTGCGTGCGGTTGGTGCCCTTCCCGTGGGGCTCGCAGTGCTTGTCCCCGATGTACCGGGAGATGCCGTTGACGCCGTGCGGGCCACCGGGGTGGTGCGCGTCGAAGGTCTTGATGTCGTACGTGGCGCTGGGCAGCACTCCTCGGTTCGACGGGTACGAGTTCGTGCTGCCCGTCCCCGACCCGGCGCGCCAGGTCTTCACCGTGTACTTCAAGATGCTCCTGATGCTCCGCCGCGAGGGCCCGCCGTACACCACGAGCCCATCCAGGCTCGCCGACCTGCTGGGCCTCACCCGGGGTGCGCTGCCGTCCCGGCTTGGGCCGCTGGAGCAGGCCGGCCTGATCACCCGGGCGACCGACGCGACCGACCGCCGCCGTGTCCACGTACAACTGACCGCGGCCGGGCACGAGGCGCTGCGGGGGCATCTCGACTCCGAGGGCCGGGGCGAGGAGGCCCTGCTCTCGGTGCTCACCGATGAGGAGAGGCACGCTCTCGCCGGGCTGCTGCGCAAGCTGGTCGTGGGCGTCGAGTCCGGGCCCGGGGTGCCTTGACGCCCCTGGTCACCCTGATCGGCCTGCCCGGTCACGCCGTGTGACCGGGCAGGCATCACCCACCCCGCTGCCCACAGCGCGCCCTGGCGCAGCCGGATTGGCCACTTTAAGTGTCCGCACAACCCGTGCGTTTCACGGAAGTACGGCGCAAGCTGGAATCGGAGCCGGGCCGTCTATCCCCGAGCAGACGGCCCCGCTTCGTCCGGGGCGCCGCCGACCGCGGGAGGACGGCGCCCCGAAAACGCCGCGCTCAGCCCGCCAGCTCCGGGTGGTGCAGCCGCGCCACCTGCGGGTGGGCCCGCAGCCAGCCCTTCAGCTCATTGCGGCCGTACTCGGCGTGCAGCGGGTTGTCGGCGCTGTGCGCCACGCCCGGCGCGTGCGCCAGATAGGCGCCGGGGACCGTGTCGATACGGGCGTCCAGGCGCGGGTTGTAGAAGAACGGTACCGAGTACCGCTCCACCGCTCCGGGCGGCGAGACCACCCGGTGGTCGGTGGCGGAGAGATAGCCCTCCGTCGCGATCTCCAGGAGCTCGCCGAGGTTGACGACGAAGGCGCCGGGCAGCGGCGGAACGTCCACGAAGCCGTCCCCGAGCCGGACTTGGAGCCCGCCCACCGAGTCCTGGAGCAGCAGCGTGAGGAAGCCGTAGTCCTTGTGGGCGCCGACACCCTGACCGTCGCCCTCGGGCGCGCTGCCGGGGTAGCGGATCAGCTTGGTGTGCAGATGCGGGCGCTCCGCGAAGGCGGCATCGAAGAAGTCGGCCGGGGCGCCGATCGAGGCGAGCAGCTCCTGGAGCAGCCGGTGCGCGACGGCCGCGAGCCGGTCCTGCCAGTCGAGCACGACGGCGCGCAGCTCGGGCAGCGCGTCGGGCCACTGGTTCGGCCCCTCCAGCCAGCGGTACGCCGGGTCGTCGGGCCCCACCACGGGCGCGGGCCGCTCGGCCCCGACGTCCAGCTGGTCGCGCCAGTCCGAACGCCCGCCCGTCAGCTCGTGGCCGATGCGCGTGTAGCCCCGGAAGTGCGGCGAGCGCAGATTGCTCAGAGCGAGCCGGTCGGCCTTGGGCAGCGAGAAGAACTCCCTGGTCAGCCCCAGTATGCGGGCGACATCGGCGTCGTCGATGCCATGCCCCGTGAGATGGAAGAACCCGGTGTCGCGAGCCGCGCGGTGCAGCCCCTCGCGGAAGGCGTCACGCGTGCCCGGGGCATCGGCCTGCGAGAGGTCGACCACGGGGAGGGAGGTGGGAAGCAGGGTGGTGCTGGACATGAGCGGGTTCCGTTTCCGTTCCGGGATGCACGGAGGTCCTGTTCCCGGGGTTGGCGGGAGGACGGCCGGGACGGATCGGCGTATGGGTGCGCCGGAACCGGAGGGACCGCGACAGGACCGTTGGCAGAAGGGCGAAGGGCCGGGGCGGGCGGAGAGCCGGGCCGGGGCCGTGGCCGCGAAGGCCGCGAGGGTCAGTCCTGCGGGCGACAGCTCATGCTGGTGACGCGCACGTAGTCCACGTGTCGGCGCATCACGAGAAGAGTCATGCCATGAGGGTACGCCCGCGGCGCCCGGTCGCGGAGGAGACCTTCCCCACATCCCTGCTTCATGCCCGGTTCAGGTGCCGGCCAGGTTGATCTCCACTCGGGAGCGGCACGGCTGCCGCTCAGAGGCCCTGGTGGGCCATCCCCTGCTTCCTCGCCTGCCGTCCCGCTGCCCCGTCGCGGCAACCCTCCATCCATGGTCCAGGGTTGCAGCCCGCCTTCTCCCCACCTCGCCCGTCCGACCGCCACCGCTCGCAGCCGCCCTTGAGCAGCTTGCGGGCATCGCGCCCGTCCGGTCGTAGTGGCGTGCGCGGGAACCCGCGATGAACCCCGACTCGTACGCGATGTCGTCGGCCCACGGCGGCCGGTCGTTGTACTCCCAGACGGCGTACGAGACAGCCGTCAGGAGGAGGGTGACGGCGGCGGCGATCGCGCCGAGTGTCTTCAGGCGCGGGCGGCCGGGGGCGCGGTGCGCGCCGATGGTGTGATGCCCCAACAAGAGCATGACCGCACCCTGTCAGCCGGGACCTTCCCGGATGTTTCGTGAAGGGCCGCGATGTTCGGCGAAGAGCGGCCGCCGGGATTCGCGTACGGCCGTCGACCTGCGCGGCAGGCCCGCTGATCCGATCGGGGCAACCCCCCGCCTGCCTACCGAGCCCGGCGTCCCGGGTTGGCGAGAGTCGTACGCGATCAGCCGCACGCGCCGGCCCGCCCACCAGCCAAGGGACCCCCATGCTCCGTCGCCTCGACGTCGTCCTCGTCAGCCTCTCCGCCGCGGCCTGCCTCACCGCCGGAACGGCGGCGGCCGCCGTCTCCTCCGACGATTCCCGGGAACTGACGCCCCGTGAGCAGGCGGGCCTCCAGTTCGCGGGCCATGTGCTCGGCAGCCTCTTCGGCGGTTCGCCGCTGCGCGGTGCGGGTCTCTGACACAGCGAGGCGGGCGCCCACCCCTGCCGGGGGTGGGCGCCCGCTTTCATGCGGTCCGCAGCCGGATCAGCTGACGCTGACCGCGGCCCAGGCCGTGTTCACCGCCTTGTACTCGGCGCTGCTCGCGCCGTAGAGCGCGCTCGCCGCGTTGAGCGTGGCGGTGCGGGCGCCCGCGTAGTTGGTCGTCGACGTCATGTACGTGGTGAGCGCCTTGTACCAGATCTGGACGGCCTTGTCCCGGCCGATGCCGGTGACCGTGGAGCCGTTGGACGTGGGCGAGTTGTAGCTGACGCCGTTGATGGTCTTGGCGCCGCTGCCCTCCGAGAGCAGGTAGAAGAAGTGGTTGGCCGGGCCCGACGAGTAGTGCACGTCGAGGTTGCCGAGGCCGGAGTCCCAGCTGTCCTTGGAGCCGCCGTCCTTGCTCGGCTTGTCCATGTACCGCAGCGGCGTGCCGTCACCGTTGATGTCGATCTTCTCGCCGATGAGGTAGTCGCCGACATCGGTGGAGTTCTTCGCGTAGAACTCCACCGAGGTGCCGAAGATGTCCGAGGTCGCCTCGTTGAGGCCGCCGGACTCACCGCTGTAGTTCAGGTTGGCGGTGGCCGCCGTCAGACCGTGCGACATCTCGTGCCCGGCCACGTCCAGCGAGGTCAGCGGGGCGTTGTTGCCCGTGCCGTCGCCGTACGTCATGCAGAAGCAGCTGTCGTCCCAGAACGCGTTGACGTACGCGTTGCCGTAGTGCACACGGTTGTAGGACGCCACGCCGTTGTTCTTGATGCCGTTGCGACCCAGCACGTTCTTGTAGAAGTCCCAGGTGACCGCCGCCCCGTAGTGCGCGTCGACGGCCGCGGTCTGGGTGTTGGAGGCAAGCCCGTTGCCCCACACGTCGTCCGCGTCGGTGAGGAGCGTTCCCTTGCCGGAGGTCTTGTGGGCCAGGTCGTACGTCTTGTGGGCGCCCCGCGCGGAGTCGCTGAGCTGGTACGTCGAGCCGGAGAGCGTGGTGCCGACGGTCACCTTGCCGCTGTACTCGCTGTTGCCCGTACCGGTCTTGACGGCCTGCCACTCCGAGAGCTTCTTGCCGGTCGTCGCGTCCGTGACGACGTGCAGCTGGCTCGGTGTGCCGTCGTCCTGGAACCCGCCGACGACCGTCTCGTAGGCGAGCACCGGGGTGCCGCTCGCCGCCCAGATCACCTTGCGCGGCGCCTGGTCGGCCGTGGCCTTCTGAGCGCCCGCACCCTTGGCGGCGGTGAGCGCCTTCTGCTGGACGGTGGCCGCGCCGAGGGCGGGGGTGGTGGAGGCGACCTTGATGGCGGCTCTGGTCGCCTTGGTCACGCCCGCCGACTTGCCCGCCTTGGTCTCGTGCACGACGAGGTCGCCGCCGAGGACGGGAAGTCCGGCGTAGGTGCGCTCGTAACGGGTGTGGACGGTGCCGTCGGCGTCCTTGATGACATCGCGGACGACCAGCTTCTCCTGGGCGCCGAGGCCCAGTTCACCGGCGGTCTTCGCGGTGGTGGCGTTCGCCTCGCGGATCAGCTCGGCCCGCTGGGAGGCGGAGAGGCGGAGCGGCTGCGCGGACGTGCCGTCGCCTGTGGGGGAGGCGTCGGCGGATCCGGAGGCCAGGCCGGTGAGGCCTGCGGCGAGCAGCGCGGCGGCGGCGACGGAGCCGGCGACGCGCGTAGAACGCGATATACGAGAGGTCACGCGAGCGTCCCTTTCTGAGGGGGGAGGTGTGGGGGGTGCGGGTGCCACGTGCGAGCACAGCGTTGCAGCAGGGGCGCGTACATGTCATGGAGGTGTCGACAGAATGACTGGAAAACGTCAGCGGGGGAGTAAGCCGGGGCGGAAGAGGAAGTCGCTTTCCGGTCAAGGGATTTCGGGAGCCCCAGGTCGTCGCGGGTCAAGCTGTGAACCGGCTGTGACTTTCCGTGGTGGCTGGAAAGCGACCTTCGATGTGAAGGGAGGGGGCGTGAGAGGCCTGGACGTGCAGCCGAGGTGTGACTACTGTCTTCTGCACCTACTCAAAAAATTGAGTATGCGAGGGGAGAGGTGGCTGATGGCGATGAGCGCCTTCCGCAAGGCCGTGGAGTCCGGCGACCACGCCGCGATCGAGGAACTGCTCGCGGAGAACGTGGTGTTCACCAGCCCGGTGGCGTTCAAGCCGTACCCGGGCAAGGCGATCACGGCGGCGATCCTGCGGGGCGTGGGCCGGGTCTTCACCGACTTCCGCTATGTACGGGAGATCGTCGGCGCGGACGGCCGTGACCAGGCGCTGGTCTTCACGGCCAAGGTCGGCGGGCTGGAGGTCAACGGCTGTGACTTCCTCCACTTCGACGAGGACGGTCTCATCGACGACCTCACGGTGATGGTCCGCCCGCTGTCCGGCGCCCACGCCCTGGCCGAGGCCATGGGGGCCCAGTTCGACCGCATCCGCGCGGAGGCGGCTGCGGGCTGAGCGCCCGCGGCGGCACACGACGAAGCCCGGGCCGACGAGGGTCACCTCATCGGCCCGGGCTTGTTCGTCGGGGGGAGCCGTTACTCGACGACGAGCTCGACCTCGATGTTGCCGCGCGTCGCCTTGGAGTACGGGCAGTAGGCGTGCGTCGCCTCGACCAGCTGGCGGCCGGTCTCGCCCGCGAGCTCGTCCGGCAGCTCGACACGCATGACGACCGCGAGGCCGAAGCCGGTGTCGTCCTTGCCTATGGAGACCTCGGCGGTGACGGAGACGTCCTTGGTGTCGACCTTCATCTGACGGCCGACCGCTCCCATGGCGCTGGCGAAGCAGGCCGCGTACCCGGCGGCGAAGAGCTGCTCCGGGTTGGTGCCCTCGCCGTTTCCGCCGAGCGCCGGGGGCATGGCCAGGGGGAGGTCGAGCCGGCCGTCCGAGCTCACGGCCCGGCCCTCGCGCCCGTTGGCGGTGGCGGCGGCGGTGTACAGCGCGTCCATGGGATGCCTCTTCTTCCGTCCGGTGGTGAGCGGCGGCCGCTCTCTTCTGCTCTAAAGAATTGCACACAACTAAATTGCGTGCAACTCAATGATGGGCGACAAGCTACCCTGGTGTCATGAGCTCCTCGTCGACTCCCGCCGCGTCGCACCCGCCCCTGGCGTCCGACGTCGATCTGCTCCGCCTCGACCACCAGGTCTGCTTCTCCCTGCACGCCGCCTCGCGCGCGTTCGGCGGCGTGTACCGGGAAGCGCTCAAGGGCCTCGGCCTCACCTATCCGCAGTACCTGGTGATGCTGGTGCTGTGGGAGCACGGCCCACAGCCCGTCAAGGTGATCGGCGAGCGGCTGCGGCTCGACTCGGGCACGCTCTCGCCCCTCCTGAAACGGCTGGAGGCGGCGGGCCTGGTGACCCGCGAGCGCAGCGCCGAGGACGAGCGCTCGGTGACGGTCCGGCTCACTGAAGAGGGCTCCGACCTGCGGGATCGGGCGCTGCCCGTGCCCCTGAAGATCCTTTCGGCCACGGGTCTCTCGGTGGCCGAGGTCCTCTCGCTCCAGCAGCTTCTGGGGCGGATCACGACCGCCCTGGACCAGGCGCACTGAAGGCGTCGGGCCGCGCCGCCCACGCCGGCGGCCGGGCCTCGGTCGCGTAGGTGTCCACGTACTCCTGCTCGGAGAGCGCCCGGATCGCGTACATGATCTCGTCCGTCACGGCGCGCAGCACCGCGCGCTGGTCGGGCAGGTCCGCGTAGCGGGAGAAGTCGAGGGGCTTGCCGAAGCGGATGGTGACCGGTACCCGGCGCGGCAGCCGCCGGCCGCGCGCCTGGGCCTCGAACGTGCCGATCATCGCGCAGGGGATCACGGGCGCCCCCGACCGCAGCGCCATGGCGGCGACCCCGGCCCTGCCCTTGTACAGCCGTCCGTCGTGCGACCGGGTGCCCTCCGGGTAGATGCCGAGCAGTCCGCCGTCGCGCAGCACCCGTATTCCGGTGTCGACCGCCGCCTGTGCCGCGTCTTTGCCCGAGCGGTCCACCGGGATTTGCCCGACGCCACGGAAGAACGCGGCGGTCGAGCGGCCTTTGACTCCCCGGCCCGTGAAGTACTCCATCTTGCAGAGATAGGTGATGCGCCGCCGGATTGTCACCGGAACCAGGAAGGAGTCGCAGAACGAGAGGTGGTTTCCCGCGATGATCGCGGCGCCGGTGCGCGGCACGTGCTTCAGCCCTTCGACCTTGGGTCGCAGGGGCCACCGCAGCAGTGGCACCAGCACGATGTATTTGAATGCGTAATAGAACACGCCAGTGAGACCCTTTCCCGAGTGACCCCCGCGCCGAGGCACGCTAATAGGGGTCCGAGGTGGGCGGGAGAGGGCCTATTGAGCCATGCGATGGCGGCCGAAAACACGATTCCGCTCCGGTGCGGCACCGGAGCGGAGGCATTTGCGTTCAGAATGCGGACGTTTGCTGGAGGGGGCTGCGCGGGCTTCCCGCGCGGATGAACGGCCTTGGCGTGGCGGCTACTTCAGGCCCATCGCGTCGCAGGCGTCCTTGACGTTGGGCGTGCAGATCTCGGAGGTGGAGTAGACGCCGTCGCGGATGACCGTCTCCTTGAGGTTGGCCTTGGTGAGGGCCACGATCGGGATGATCATGGAGGGGATGGCCCTCTTCGTGGGGGAGTCGGCCGTGGTCTTGGTGATCATGGTCAGCGGCTGGCCCTTGGCGAGGGCGACGGCCATCTGTGCCGCGATCGGGCCTTCCTGGACGTAGGGCTTGTAGACGCTCATGAACTGCTCGCCCATGACGATGCGCTGGACTCCGGCGAGTTCGGCGTCCTGGCCGGTGACCGGGGGAAGCTTGGCGAGGCCGGCCGCCTTGAGGGCGGTGATGATGCCGC
>NZ_JBVIHM010000033.1:27834-83859 GCF_055570295.1 Streptomyces sp. NPDC031265 | reverse complement strand
CGGGGCGACCCTCCGCCTTGCGATCGCACGCACCAGACGCCGCCGGGCCCGCCCTTCGGGCGGACGACGCTACTTTCGAAACACGCCCTAGGCCGGTCCGCGGGCGCGATCTCCTTGATGGCCTTCGCGGTAGCGGCCGGGTGTGGTGCCGAACTCCCTGTTGAAGGCATGGGAGAAGGCGTACGGGGTGCCGTAGCCGATCCGGGCGGCGATGGCGGCCAGGGGGTCGGTCGTGTCGCGGAGCAGGGTCGCCGCGCGGGTCAGCCGCCACCAGGTGAGGTACGCCATCGGCGGGCGGCCCACCAGCGCGGTGAACCGGCGGGCCAGAGTGGGGCGCGAGACACCGGCCTCGGTGGCCAGCCGGTCGTTGCTCCACGGGGCGGCCGGGTCCGCGTGCAGCGCGCGCAGGGCGCTCGCCACCACCGGGTCGCCCAACGCGGCCGACCACGCTCCGGCCGTGCTCTCGCTCATCCAGGCCCGGACCATATAGACGAGCAGGAGGTCGAGCAGGCTGGGGACCGCGATGCCCGCGCCGGGGCGCGGGCCGCCGAGCTCGCTGCCCAACAGGTCGATCGCGGCGCGGAGTTCGGGGTGACGACCCACTCGGTGCGGCAGATGGACGACCTGCGGCAGCTCCGCCATCAGCGGGTGGACACGGCTGTGGTCGAGCCGGTACTTCCCGCAGAGCACGTGGAGTCGCGCCTGCGCGTCGGCAAAAGCGGCAGGCGTGGGCTCCGAGGACGGATACCCGCCACCGGACCAGTCGTCGAACGGCAGCGCCCGCGCCACGGCCTCCGCGTCGACGGCGGAGTCCGCGAGCACGTGCCCCGCGCCGTGCGGCAGCAGCACCGCGTCACCCACGCCGAGCGCGACCGGGTCGCCGCCGTCGGGCAGCAGCCAGCAGGAGCCCTCAAGGACGATGTGGAAACCGGCTCCGTCGTACGGGGCGAGGCGCGTGCACCAGCTCCCGCTGGCCCGCACCCGGTTGGAGGAGGGCCGTCCGATCCGTACGGCCGAGATCGCATCGCTCACCACGTCCACCCCGGCAGCGTATCTCCCAGGCCGACGATGAGACGTACACGTATCCAGATGAGCCGAACAGGCATTGAGAAGCTCACCTGCTCCGTCGTACGGTCGAGGACATGAGCATGGAGAGCGAGCAGAGCATCACGCTGGGGGACGTCGAGGTCACGCGGGTCGTCGAGTGGCAGGGGCCGTTCGTGCCCGCCCGCGGCCTCGTCCCGGAGTCCGGCGCCGAGGCGTGGAAGGACAACGAGGACTGGCTGGCACCCGACCACTGGGAGCCGGAGAGCGACACGGCGGTACTCGCGCTCCAGACGTGGGTGCTGCGCAGCGGCGGACGGACCGTTCTGGTCGACACCGGAGTGGGCAACGGGCGCGAGCGGCCCGACTCGCCGCGCTTCCACCACTGGCAGGGCGACTTCCTCGGCGCTCTGGCGCGGGCCGGTGTGCGCCCCGAGGACGTCGACGTCGTCGTCAACACGCACATCCACAGCGACCACGTCGGCTGGAACACCAGGGACGTCGACGGGGAGTGGGTGCCCACGTTCCCCAACGCCCGCTATCTCCTCCCCGCCGCCGACGACTTCCACTACGGACCGGACAACTCGTACGCGAACGGCGCCCGCCGGGACGACCGGCTGCTCTACGAGGACAGCGTGGCGCCGGTCCACCGAGCCGGGCAGGCCGTACTGTGGGACGGCTCGTACCGCATCGACGAACACCTCACCCTGGAGTCCGCCCCCGGCCACACCCCCGGCTCGTCCGTCCTGCGGCTCGCGTCCGGGACCGACCGGGCGGTCTTCGTGGGGGACCTGCTGCACAGCCCGGTGCAGATCCTCGACCCGTCCTGCAACAGCGGCTTCTGCCTCGACGCGGAACAGGCAGTCGCCAGCCGCCGCCGCATCCTCGAACGGGCCGCCAACGAGCGGGAGTTGGTCGTTCCGGCACACTTCGCCGGGGCTGGTCTCGTCGAGGTCCGGCGCGAGGGCTCCGGCTTCACGCTCGCACCCTCGACCGTCGGGTGAGGAACGGGCGGGCGGTCAGGGCACCAGCGGGCGGACCTCCTCGGCGGTGAACCGGACGAACGCCTCGGCGTCCGGCTCGTCGGCGGTGGGTTCGAGGATCACGCTGTCCGCCCCGGCCTCGGCGAGCCGCCGCACCGCCTCCGCGACGGCAGCGGCGTCCCCGGTCACGGCGAAGCCGTCCCCGCCCTTCTTCGCCGCGAGCTCCGCACGCACCCGCTCGGCGGCGTCCGGCCCGGTGGCGGCGAGCAGATAGACGACCAGGGGGTGGTGGTCGGTACGGGCGGCCGCGGCCCGGCCTTCGTCGACGAGCGTACGGGCCCGGCGCACCCCGTCCGGGCCGGTGCCCGCCACCAGGACGCTGCCGTCGGACGCCTCGCCGGACAGGCGCAGGGTGCGCGGGCCGGTCGCGCCCGACAGCACGGGGGCGGGCCCGTGCGGCGGATAGTCCAGCGCGACCCCGTCGAGCCGCACATAGCGTCCGGCGACGGTGACGCTCTCCCCGCCCAACAAGCCGCGCAGCGCACCGAGATGCTCCCCCAGCAGCGTCAGCGGCGACTCGGCCCGCGCCCCGACCTGCTCCATCCAGTCCTGCACCCCGTGGCCCACGGCCAGGGTGACGCGGCCGGGGAAGAGCCGGTGCAGCGTCGCGCTCTCCATCGCGGTCAGCGCCACATTGCGCAGCGGCACCGGCAGCAGCCCGACGCCCACGTGCAGCCGCTCGGTCCACGCCAGCGCCGCCGCCGCACTGGCGATGCCGCTCTCCAGGAAGCAGTCCTCCCAGAGCCAGAGCTGTTCGAGACCGGCGGAGTCGGCCGCGAGGGCGACGGAGCGGAGGCGTTCGGGAGCGTTCTGCGGGCGGAAGACAGCGCCAAGTGTGGTCATGGCGGGGTTACTTCCCCTGGTCGCGGCGGGCCGAAACGGGACGGATGGAACTGGCGTGCCCCAGGGATCCGGGTACGGGTGAGTGGTCTGAGTACGGGTGAGTACCTGTGGGCACCGGGCTGAGTACGACCGCTCAGGTCCGCGCCCGGCCTCGCCCCGGAAGCTGGGGCCATGACAACACCGCCCTCCGTCAGCCCGCCGCCCCTTCAGCCGATGGCTCCGGTCCAGCCCGGACAGCCGCGCACCCGGCGCGCCCGGATCGTCGGCGTCCTCGTCGGCGCGCTGGTCCTGGTGCTCGTCGCCGGGGCGGCGGTGTGGTGGCTGACCCTGGACGAGGACAGCTCCCCGCTGGCCGGGCGGCCGCGTGTGACGGATGCCTCGGCCGGGCTCTCGTACGCCGTGCCCGAGGGCTGGAAGCGCAACGACGGCAAGGATCTGATCCAGGCCTTCACTTCCTCGATCACCACCAAGGGGCCCGAGGGCCAGGGTGGCGCCGCCGTACTCGCCGGGCGGGGCAGGGGGATCGACGAGTCGGCCCTGAAGCAGCGTACGGAGACGGCGGCCCGGTCCAACGCGGAGTTCTTCTACCCCGACGGCAAGTCGACGGTCGAGGAGTCCAGGGCCACGGCGGTGAGCGGCCGTCCCGCGTACACGGTGGCGCTGAGCGTGCACGACGACACCGGCAGGGCGGGCCGGCTGCGCCTGACCATCGTCACGCAGAGCGGCGACCGCTCGGCCTTCCTGCTCGGCGTCACCGAGTCGCCCGAGCCGACCGACAGCCGGGTGGTCGACGCGGTGCTGGCCAGTGCCGCGGTGAAGTAGCGCGCGCACCTCACGCGCGAGCCGCCTGCCCGCCTGCACCCGGCCGGGGCGGCTGTGACACGCTGCCGGTGAAGCAGAACCGGTATGCCAGGAGGCGCGACACCATGAACACTGCCGAACCGCTCGACCACCGCACGGCCGTCGCCGCGGAGAGCGCCCGGTTCGCGGGCCTGGTCAAGGGCGCCGACCTGACGCTCGCCGTACCCACCTGCCCGGGCTGGACCCTGGTCGACCTGATCAAGCACACCGGCGGCGCGCAGCGCATGTTCACGGCGCTGCTGCGCGGTCGCGTCCAGGAGCGGCCCAAGAGCCGCGACGTGGACCTGCGGCTGCCGGAGCGGGAGGACGGCTACGCCGACTGGCTCGCGTCGGGCGCGGCCGAGGCGGCGGAGGCGTTCGCGAGCACGGACCTCGACGCGCCGATGTGGGTCTGGGGCGCGGACGGCCATGCCCGCTTCTGGGTGCGCCGGATGCTGTTCGAGACCCTGGTGCACCGCTTCGACGCGGAGCGGGCTCTGGGGCTGGACTCCGAGATCGACCGCACGCTCGCCCGGGACGGCGTCGACGAGTTCCTGGTCAACCTCCCCTTCGCCGCTTTCTTCGCACCCAAGGTCGCGAATCTGCGCGGCGCCGGCTCCGTCCAGCACATCCGCTTCGCGTGCGCGGACACGGACGGCGAATGGCTCGTACAGCTGCGCCCCGACGGCTTCGGCCTCGTCCCGGACGCGAACGGCACGGCCGCCGACGCCACCGTCCGGGGAACCGCCGCCGACCTCCTGTTGCTCGTCTACGGCCGCCTCGACCGCTCGGCCGGGTCGGTGGAGACGAGCGGGGACGCGGAGTTGCTGGAGCGCTGGTTCGCCAACTCCGAGTTCTGAACGAGGTCCCGGCGCCGCCCTCCAAGAGATGCCGCGCCACCGCCCGGGACGACCGCCTGTCGGCCCGCCGCGTGAACACCCGGACGAGATCGAAGCGTTCGGGCCACAGCGCCGGGACCGACTTCCTGCCGCGGCAGACGGAGGATCCAGGGCGTGGGTTCCCGGCGGACCGCCCCGCCTCCTCACCGGACCGGGCGCCCGCGCCTCACTCCGCGGGCCTGCCCCGCTGGTCGTGGGTCGAGCAGTGGATGGCGCCCCGCCTGAGGCGATGGCGTCGACCTTCACGGCCACGACTTCGCGGCCGGGGAAGTGGTCGCGCAGGATCCCGTTGGGGCGGTCGTCGGCCTTGGCGTCGCCGAACTCCGGTACGAACAATGTCCCGTTGGCGACGTAGACGTTGACGTACGAGGTGAGCATCTCGGGGCCGGTGCCGGTGATGCGGTCGGGGTCGGGCTGCGGCAGGTCGATGACCTCGATCTTCTTGCCGCGCGCGTCCGTGGTGTCCTTGAGGACCCGCCTGGTCTGATCGGCCGAGCGGGACCAGGAGTCCGCGGGCTCGCCCGGGAACGCCCGGTCCAGGAGGACGACTCCGGGCGCGACGAAACGGGCCGGCGAGTCGACGTGCGCGTCGGTGATGTCCTCGCCGCGCACGCCGTCGAACCAGATCACCTTCGCCACGCCGAGCCCCCCTTCAGCTCGTCCCCGATCTGCTGCCGGGACCTGCCGCGGTTGCGGTGGTCGTCGACCACCGAGTTCTCGGTGACCATCAGCGTGCCCGCGCCGTCGGTCTCGAACGAGCCGCCCTCGGCCACGAGCCAGGTCCGCTCGCGAGGGATGCCGCACTTCGCGAGCACCGCGCGGGCGACCCCGGCGTCGTCGGCGTGCCGCTGCTTGCCGTCCCGGCCGCTGAAGTCGAGGCCGACGCCGCGCACCTCCCCGCCGTCCTCCACGAACACCGGGACCGTGTCCCTGGCCCACAGGTCGTCCACCGGGATCGGTACGACCTCGACGTCGGACGGTCATGACCACCGGCGTCCGACACGGCCGTCCGACACGGCCGTCCGACGCCCGCCGAAGCGCCCGCCCCGTGTTTGGCCCCGCCCGCCGAGGGCACGCGGGAAGCCTGTCCGCCTGCCCCCAGCCACCGGGAGCCGAACGTGACCACCCAGACTCCGGACCGTCCCCGCATCGTCGTCGTCGGGGCCGGATTCGCCGGATACCAGGCCGCCCGCACCCTCTCCCGCCGTATGCGCGGCCGCGCCCGGATCACCCTGCTCAACCCCACGGACTACTTCCTCTATCTCCCGCTGCTCCCCCAGGTCTCCGCCGGGATCCTGGAGCCGCGCCGGGTCACCGTCTCCCTGACCGGGACGCTTCCCGGGGTGCGGCTCGTCCTCGGTGAGGCCGGAAACGTCGATCTGGATGCCTCGAAGGTGCACTACACGGGGCCGGAGGGGGTGGCGGGCGAGCTGGTGTACGACCGGCTGGTGCTCGCCGTGGGCAGCGTCAACAAGCTGCTTCCGGTGCCCGGGGTCACCGAGCACGCACACGGCTTCCGTGGGATGCCCGAGGCGCTGTATCTGCGCGACCACGTCACCCGGCAGATGGAACTGGCCGCGCAGGGCACCGACACGCCGGAGGAACGGGCCGCGCGGCGCACCTTCGTGGTGGTCGGCGGCGGCTACACCGGCACCGAGGTGGCCGCGCACGGAAAGCTGTTCACCGACGCCCTCGACCGGCGCGAACCGGCGCGCTGGATCCTGCTCGACATCGCCGACCGGCTGCTGCCCGAACTCGACCGCAGGCTGTCCACCACGGCCGACCGGGTGCTGCGCCGCCGGGGTGTCGACGTACGCACGGGCACCTCGGTGAAGGAGGCGACCGACGACGGGGTGCACCTGGACGACGGCGAGTTCATCCCGACCCGCACCCTCATCTGGTGCGTGGGCGTGCGGCCGGATCCGCTGGTCTCGGAGCTCGGTCTGTCCGTGGAGCGCGGACGGCTGCTGGTGGAGCCGCAGCTGAGCGTGCCGGGCCGCCCCGAGGTGTTCGCCTGCGGCGACGCGGCGGCCGTGCCCGACCTCACCCGGCCGGGCGAGTTCACCCCGATGACCGCGCAGCACGCCTCCCGGCAGGGAAAGACGGCCGCGCTCAACGTCGCCGCCTCGCTCGGCTTCGGCACCCAACAACCGTACAAACACCACGACTTGGGGTTCGTCGTGGACCTCGGCGGGGTGCAGGCCGCGGCCAACCCGCTCGGCGTACCGCTCTCGGGCATCCTCGCCGGCGCAGTCACCCGCGGCTACCACCTCGCCGCCATGCCCGGCAACCGGGTGCGTGTGGCGGCCGACTGGCTGCTCGACGCCGTACTCCCCCGCCAGGGCGTCCAGCTGGGCCTTGTGCGGTCCTGGTCGGTGCCACTGGACACGGCGACCCCGGAGCAGGCCCGCATCCCGGGCGGCCCCGCACCCACGACCCGAAAGGACTGACCATGAAGAGCGCCCGCACCGCCGACCGCACCGAACTGACCGGACTGGGACAGCAGTTGAGGGTCGACGCGGTCCGCGCCGCCGACGCCGCCGGGTCCGGCCACCCCACCTCTTCGATGTCCGCGGCCGACCTGGCCGCCGTGCTCCTGGCCGGTCATCTGCGGTACGACTTCGAGCGGCCCGAGCACCCCGCCAACGACCGGCTGATCCTCTCCAAGGGGCACGCCTCGCCGCTGCTGTACGCCATGTACCGCGCGGCCGGGGTGGTCGACGACGAGGAGCTGCTCACCTTCCGGAGGCAGGGCAGCCGCCTGGAGGGGCATCCGACGCCTCGGCTGCCGTGGGTGGACGTGGCCACCGGCTCGCTCGGCCAGGGGCTGCCGGTCGGGGTGGGCATGGCACTGGCGGGCAAACACCTCGACCACCTTCCGTACCGCGTCTGGGTGCTGTGCGGCGACAGCGAGCTGGCGGAGGGCTCGGTGTGGGAGGCGGCCGAGCACGCCGGGGACCAGCACCTGGACAATCTGACGCTGATCGTCGACGTCAACCGGCTCGGCCAGCGCGGCCCGACCCGCCACCAGCGCGACCTGGCCGCGTACGCGCGCAGGTTCCGCGCCTTCGACTGGCACACCGTCGAGGTCGACGGCCATGACGTCGAGGCGATCGACGCGGCGTACCGGGAGGCGGCGGCCACGCCGCGCCGGCCCACCGCGATCCTCGCGGGCACGGTGAAGGGCAAGGGCGTCGCCTCCGTCGAGGACCGCGAGGGCCTGCACGGCAAGCCGCTCCCGGACGCGGAGGCCGCCGTCGTCGAGCTCGGCGGCCCCCGCTTCATCCGCGTCGGCGTCACCGCACCGCCCGCCGCCCGAGCGCCCCGGCCCGTATCGTCCGGCCGTCCTGAGCTGCCCCGCTACGAGGTGGGCGAGAAGGTCGCCACCCGCACGGCGTACGGGCAGGCGCTCGCCGCGCTCGGCGCGGCGCGCGGCGACGTCGTGGTGCTCGACGGCGAGGTGGGCGACTCGACGAAGGCGGAGCTGTTCGCGAAGGAGCACCCCGAGCGCTACTTCGAGTGCTACATCGCGGAGCAGCAGATGCTGGCCGCCGCCGTGGGTCTGGCGGCCCGGGGCTGGACGCCGTACGCCGCCACGTTCGCCGCGTTCCTGACCCGCGCCCACGACTTCGTGCGGATGGCCGCGATCAGCCGGGCCTCGCTCATCGTGGCGGGCTCGCACGCCGGGGTCGCCATCGGGCAGGACGGGCCCTCGCAGATGGGACTGGAGGACCTGGCGATGTTCCGGGCGGTGCACGGCAGTACGGTGCTCTACCCCTGCGACGCCAACCAGACGGCGAAGCTCGTGGCGGCGACCGCGGACGGCGAGGGCATCCGTTATCTGCGCACCACCCGGGGCGACACCCCGGTCCTCTACGGGCCCGACGAGGAGTTCCCGGTCGGCGGCGCCAAGGTACTGCGGTCCTCGCCGCACGACAAGGTGACCCTGGTCGCGGCGGGCGTCACCGTCCACGAGGCGCTGGTCGCGGCCGACGCGCTGGAGGAGGGCGGCATCCCGGTGCGGGTCATCGACCTGTACTCGGTGAAGCCGGTCGACGAGCGGGTGCTCCAGGAGGCGGCGGCGCTGACGGGGTGTCTGGTCACCGTCGAGGACCACCGCACGCAGGGCGGCATCGGCGACGCGGTCGCCGAGTGCTTCGCCGACGGCCGCCCCATGCCCCGCCTCGTCAGGCTCGCCGTCGAGAACATGCCCGGCTCCGCGGCCCCCGAGGAGCAACTGGCCGAGGCCGGGATCGACGCGGCGTCCATCACGGCGACGGTCCGGGTGCTGTACGAGCGGGTCGTCACGAGCTGATCCAACGGGTTTGCCCCGCCCGCGCGGGGCTACCCGGAAGGTCTCAGATGCGAGGTGACATGGCGAACACATCAGAGAACCCGTCCGGCAACAAGCGCAAGTCCCAGGAGGAGCTGCCCGGCGCGATGGACGTGCTGCGCGGCGCACGGGCCCAGCTCGCCGAACTCACCGGTATGACGGCGGAGTCGGTCTCGTCCTTCGAACGCGCCGAGGACGGCTGGGTGCTGCGCATCGAGGTCCTCGAACTCGCCCGGGTCCCGGACACCATGAGCCTGCTCGCCTCGTACGAGGTGGAGCTGGACCGGCGCGGCGAGCTGACCGGGTACCGGCAACTGCGCCGGTACGAGCGGGGGCGGGCCGACCGCAACCCCTGAGACACGAGTTCACAGACGACTTCACAGACAAGGAGGTCCGGACACCATGACGGTTGTCCCGGCACAACAAGGCGGCAGCGGCGGGACCAGTGGTCTCTACGACGTCCTGGAGCTGGTGCTCGACCGGGGGCTCGTGATCGACGCGTTCGTGCGCGTCTCCCTCGTCGGCATCGAGATACTCAAGATCGACGTACGGGTGGTCGTCGCGAGCGTCGACACCTATCTGCGCTTCGCCGAGGCGTGCAACCGGCTCGACCTGGAGGCCGGGCCGCGCAAGAGTCCCGGACTGCCCGACCTGGTCGGGGAGATCACCGAGTCCGGTGCGCGCGGCAAGTCCAAGGGCGCGCTCTCCGGCGCCGCCCAGACCATCTCCGACGCCTTCCAGCAGGCCCGCGAGGAATCCGAACCCGAGCAGCGTCCCCGCACCCGGCGTACCGCCGCGCGGCGCAAGGAGGAGCAGGAATGACCACGTATGTCTACGGGATCGCGCACCGCGCCCACGCCCACCTGCCCGAGGAGATGGGCGGCGTCGGGGATCCGCCGCGCCCGGTGCGGACCGTCGCCCAGGGCGAGCTGGTGGCGCTGGTCAGCGACGCGCCCGACGACCTGCGGCCCAAGCGGCGCGATCTGCTGGCCCATCAGAGCGTGCTCGCCGAGGCGGGCGCGGGCGGCCCGGTCCTGCCGATGCGGTTCGGCGGCGTCTCACCCGACGACGAGGCCGTGAAGGCCGCGCTCGCCGAGCACGGCGAACGGTATCTGGAGCGCCTCGAAGCTCTTGAGGGCAAGGTCGAGTACAACATCAAGGCCGCCCACGACGAGGAGGCCGTGCTGCACCAAGTGCTCGCGGACAGCCCGGAGTTGCGCGCCATGAGCGACGCCAACCGACGGGCGGGCGGCGGCACCTACGAGCAGAAGCTGCACCTCGGCGAGCGGATCGCCGCCGAGGTCCAGCAGCGCGAGGCGCGGGACGCGGTGCTGATCCAGCGGGCGCTGGAACGCGCCGCCGAGGACGAGCGGCCCGGGCCGCAGTCCACCGGCTGGCTGGCCAACCTCTCGTACCTGGTGGCGCGCGAACGCGCCGACGAGTTCGTGGCGTCCGTGGAGATGCTGCGCAAGCAGACGCCGTACCTCATCGTCCAGGTGCACGGCCCGCTGCCCCCGTACAGCTTCACGGACTGACGTACGCAACGACGACTGACGTACGCAACGACGGGAGGCTCCGCGTGGGCCTGCTCAAAGAACTGCTGCTGCTTCCCGCGGCCCCTGTGCGCGGCACCTTCTGGGTGCTGGAGCAGGTGGTCGCGCAGGCGGAGCAGCAGTACTACGACCCCTCGGCCATTCGCGAGGAACTCGCCCTGCTGGACGAGCAGTTGATGGCGGGTGAGATCGACGAGGCCGAGTTCGACCGCCGCGAGGACGAGCTTCTCGACCGGCTGGAGAACAGGAATCCCTCACGATGAACAACCGGTTGGCAATAGGGCTCGCGGTAGGCGCGGGCTATGTGCTCGGCCGCACCAAGAAGGCCAAGCTCGCGTTCGGTATCGGCACCATGGTGCTCGGCAAGCGGCTCAAGCTGAGCCCCGGGGCGCTCGCGGAGTTCGCGGCCGGGCAGCTGGAGAGCAACCCCCAGTTCAAGGAGATCGGCGACCAACTGCGCGAGGACCTGCGCGGGGTGGGCAAGGCGGCCACCGGCGCCCTGGTCAACCGGCAGCTCGAAGGGATCGCGGACCGGCTGCACGACCGCACCCTCGATGTGCAGGACCGTATCGCCGGGGTGGTGCCGGACGCGGAGAGCGGGGCCGAGGCGGCCGACAAGGCCACCGCCCCCGCCAGGAAGACGACCGATCGGGCGAAGCGGTCCGCGCCCGCGAAGAAGGCGGAGGCGGAGGCGGCGAAGAAGTCCGAGCCGGCACGCCGTGCCGTCACCGCGAAGAAGACCGCGGCACGCCGGGCCCCGGGCACCAAGAGCCGCTCCTCGGAGCGCGCCGAGGTGAAGGGGAGCCGTTCCCGTGACTGAGACGAAACAGGCGACGGGTCTGGTCGACAGCGCGGTCACGGAGCGCCTCAAGTCCGAGCTGCAGGCCCTCGCGCTCGCCCAGTTGGAGCGGGCGCTGACCGGCATCGGGCGCAAACTCGGAGAATCCACGGGGAAGTTGAACGACATCGCCGAGGGGCGCAGCCCCGGGTTCGCCGCGCTGGCGCTGAAGGGCGGCCGCAAGCTCACCGAGGGCAAGGGGCCGGTCCGTACCACCCTGGAGCTCGGCGCCGGCCACCTCAAGGAGAACGTCACCGACACGCTCAAGAACCTGGGCGGCAAGCGGGGCAAGGGCGGCGGCGGCCGCAAGCCCACCGTCATCATGGAGTCGGTGGACGTCGGCGTACCGGTCCGCGACGCGTACGACCAGTGGACCCAATACCAGGAGTTCTCCCACTTCACCAAGGGTGTCCGCAGCGCGAACAGCGCCGACGACACGACTTCCGACTGGAAGCTGAAGGTCTTCTGGTCGAGCCGCAGCTGGAAGGCGCACACCACCGAGCAGGTCCCCGACGCGCGCATCGCGTGGACCTCGGAGGGCGCCAAGGGCACCACCAAGGGCGTGGTCACCTTCCACCCGCTGGGCGGCTCCCTCACCCGGGTGCTGCTGGTGGTCGAGTACTACCCGAAGGGCCTGTTCGAGCGGACCGGCAACATCTGGCGCGCCCAGGGCCGCCGGGCCCGGCTCGACCTGAAGAACTTCGCCCGGCACATCGCCCTGCGCGGCGAGGCCCCGGACGGCTGGCGCGGCGAGATCCGCGACGGCGAGGTCGTCCTGAGCCACGAGGACGCGCTGGCGCACGAGGAGAAGACGCGCGACCAGGATGTGTACGACGACGAGAAGACTTCCCAGGACATCTACGACGAGGCCCCTGAGGACGAGGAGCCGTTGGAGGGCGAGTACGAGGAGGAGCCGGAGGGGGACGAGGACATTCCCGAGGACTCCGAGGAAAACGGCGCCGTCGAATATGACGACGAATGGGAAGAGGATGCGGCCGAGGAGCCCGAGCCTGAGGAATCCGGGCGCCGACACGTCAAGTCCGGCTCGCGGAGGCGCTGATGACGACCCCGGGACGGCTCTCCGATCCGTATGCGTCGGACGGCGGCAGCGCGAATCTCGCCGATATTCTCGAACGCGTCCTCGACAAGGGAATCGTCATCGCCGGGGACATTCGCATCAATCTCCTCGACATCGAACTGCTCACCATCAAGCTCCGCCTCATCGTCGCCTCCTTGGACAAGGCAAAGGAAATGGGCATCGACTGGTGGGAGGACGACCCGGCCCTCTCCGGCGCGGCCCGCCGACGTGAACTCGCCCGCGAGAACGAGCAATTGCAGGCCCGGATCGCCGAACTGGAGAGCCGTCACGACGATTCCCGGGACGCGCACGCGGAGGTGGTACGTGATGAATGAGTCGCTGTGGTACGTCTACGCGGTGGTGCGGCCTTTCGACGGGGTGCTGCCCGAGGGCGTGAGCGGCCTGGACGGCGAGCCGCCGCGGCTGATCGTCCACGACGGTCTGTGCGCGGCGGCGAGCCCGGTGCCCGCCGGGGACTTCGACGCCGTCCCGCTCCGCGCCCATCTGGAGGAGCTGGACTGGCTCGCCACCACCGCCCGCGCCCATCAGGCGGTGGTGGCCGCACTGTCCTCGGTGACCTGCGCGATTCCCCTGCGGCTCGCCACGGTGTGCCGGGATACGAGCGGGGTGCGCCGACTGCTGGACTCCGGACGCGCCAGCTTCGTACCGGCCCTGGAGCGGCTGGACGGACGGGTCGAATGGGGTGTCAAGGTGTACGCGGAGGCCGGGGACCCCGAGCCTGCGGCGGCGCCGCAGGCGAAGCCCGCGAGCGGGCGGGACTATCTGCGCCGCAGGCTGGGGCAGCGCCAGGCCCGTGAGGACACCTGGCGCCAGGCGGGCGCCCTCTCCCGCAGTCTGCACCAGGAACTGTCCGGGCACGCCGAGGCGGACCGGCTGCACCGGCCGCAGAACGCGCGGGTCTCCGGGCAGCCGGGCGAGAACGTGCTCAACGCCGCCTATCTGGTGCCGCGTGAGCGCAGCGCGGAGTTCGTCGCGCTCGTCGAGCCGCACAGGTCGCGGGTCGAGGGGGTGCGCGTCGAGGTGACGGGGCCGTGGCCGCCGTACTCCTTCGCGGGCACCGTGGACGCGGACGGAGGGGGAGCCGGTGACTCGGACGGCATCCGCTGACGGCGGGTACGGCGAGCGGCAGATCGCCCTCGTCGATCTGCTCGACCGGCTCCTCGCGGGAGGCGTGGTCATCGCCGGCGATCTGACCCTGCGCATCGCGGACGTGGACCTGGTCAGGGTCGATCTCAACGCGCTGGTCAGCTCGGTGAGCGCGGAGGTCCCCTCGCCGTTCGAGAGCGCGTACGAGAGTGACGGGGCCGCGCTGTCGGCAAGCCCGTACGGCCTGTTGGGGGAGGGCACATGAGCGGGCGACGGCGCGTGGAGCTCGACGCCGACACGGTGGAGCGCGATCTCGCCCGGCTGGTCCTGACCGTGGTAGAGCTTCTCCGTCAGCTGATGGAACGTCAGGCCCTGCGCCGCGTCGAGACCGGCGAGCTCACGGGCGAGCAGGAGGAGCGGATCGGGCTCACCCTGATGCTCCTGGAGGACCGGATGGGCGAGCTGCGGTCGAAGTTCGGGCTCCGTCCCGAAGACCTCAACATCGACCTCGGACCGCTCGGCCCGCTGCTGCCCACCGAGCCCTCCGCGCGCGGCCCCCACGAGGAGCGCGGACGGTGAGCGGGAACACCGACGGCACGGCACCGGAGAAGAGCGGCAGCAAGGACGCGGGCACCCGGCTCACCATCCTCGTCGCGCTCGGCGCGAATCTGCTCATCGCCGTGGCGAAGGCGGTCGGCGGGGTCTTCGCCGGTTCGCCGGCGCTGCTCTCCGAGGCGGCCCACTCCGTCGCGGACAGCTTCAACGAGGTCTTCCTGCTGGCCGCGCTGCGCCGCAGCCGCCGCCCGCCGGACCGCCGCCACCCCTTCGGCTACGGCAAGGAACGCTTCTTCTGGTCCCTGCTAGCGGCGGTGGGCATCTTCGTGATGGGCGGCTGCTTCTCCGTCTTCCAGGGCATCGAGGCGCTGCGCTCCGGCGCGAACGAGTCGCACTCCGGGTACATCGCCGGGCTCGTCGTGCTCGGGGTCGCCCTCCTCGCCGAGGGCGGTTCCCTGCTGCGGGCCCTGCACCAGGTGCGCGGGCAGCCGGGCAGCGGCATCGGACGCGATCCCGCGCTGCGCACGGTGGTCGCGGAGGACGGGACGGCCGTGCTCGGCGTCGCCCTCGCGATCGCCGGGATGGCCCTGCACATGGCGACCGGTCAGGCGGTGTGGGAGGGCTCGGCCTCGCTGGCCATCGGCGTGCTCCTCGGGTACGTGGCGTACCGGCTCGGCAAGGACGCCCGCGACCAGCTCATCGGGGAGGCTGTCGACCCCGAAATGCGCGACCGCATCCGGGCGTTGCTGGACGCGCAGCCGGAGATCGACAGTGTGGAGGCCCTGCTCACCATGCGGCTCGGCACCGACTCGGCGCTGGTCGCAGCCCGTATCGACCTGGCGCCGGGGCTGGAGAGCGAGGAGACCGAGCTGGTCTGCGAGCGCATCAAGGACTCGGTGGCCAACATCTGGCCCGACGCCGACCAGGTGTTCCTGGACGTCACGGACGCGGCGACGGCCGCTGCCCGTACGCCCGGGCGGTGACTGAGCCGTACACCGTGAAGGGGCACTCCCCCGCCCGGAATTGCCGGCACAGGCCCCCTGTCCGGAATTCACCGTGCATGACACGGCCCTACAGGGGAACCCGCTTTTGTGGAGGTGCATAACATGGTTCCCCTTCTTGTCGTTCTGCTGCTCGCACTGCTTCTCTTCGGCGCCGGTTTCGCGGTCCAGGTTCTGTGGTGGGTCGCCGTTGCCGTACTCGTCCTGTGGCTGGTGGGCTTCGTCGCGCGTCCCGCCGGCGGCGGACGCCGGAGCCGCTGGTACCGGTGGTGAATGCGGTACCCAAGGAATTCTCGGCGCGCGAAGCAGACGTTTGAGAATCCGCTGAACGGTCAGAATCGGACGTGACCACCGACTTCGGAAAAGATCAGGGTGTGAGTACCGTGACCGCAAAGAATGAAAAGGCCAAGGCCAAGGTCGAGCAGGCCAAGGGAAAGGCCAAGGAGACTGCGGCCCGCGCGGTGGGCAATGAGAGCAAGGCGGCCGAAGGCCGTGCCGAGAAGTCGAAGGGCGACCTTCGGCAGGCCAAGGAGAAGGCCAAGGACGCGTTCAGGAAGTAAGCGGTTTCCGGCACTGCGGGGCCTGGCGGAGTCACTCCGCCGGGCCCCGTTTCGGCGGGTCGTCACGGAGCGCAGCACTACGGCTCGCGCAGGTCCCCGGACCCCGTCAGGATGGGTGGGCTGGGGCCCGCCCATGTGCAGGAGGACATGATGCTGCTGCCCGACAAACAGACACTCGCACGGCTGCTCTCGCACTACCGGGCGCACGAACGCGCGGTCCTGGCACAGCCCCATGAGCCCGCCCTGCGCAGACGCTTCGAGGACACCGCCTACACGCTCTGCGTGCTCATGGGAGAGCGCACGGCACGCGAGGCGGTGCACGCCGCCGAGCGGTACCTCAGCCGCGGCCGCCCGGCGCCCCGCCCTCCCTTCGCCCCGGCCGCTCCCCCGTCGTCGCCGACCAGCTAGCGCACGGCAGCCACCCATGAATTCCAAGGACACATTCTTGGCAAGGTGGCACATTCCAAGGGTTCATGGCGTTTCACATTGAGGATGAAAGGGAGGTGGGGCTGATGACCACGTTCAAGGCCACTGCGAAGAGCAGCGCACGGACCGCCCTCTCGTCCCGGGCGACGGTCTGACCCGGTCGCCCCCGCCTCGCTGAGAGCGTGAGCTCGCGAGGTGTTCTCCCGCACGAACCCACGAACCCACGAACCCGCGCACTACCCGCGGTTCGGCTTCACCCGTGTCTTCCGCGCACGGCATCGGCCTCACCGCCGACGTCCCGTACCAGGGTTCCCCTCGTACGGCAGGCGCGTCAGGACGCGTCCGTCCTGGAGAAGACGTGCTCGTCCAGGACGATGCCGATGGCGACGGCGGCCGGGATGGCGACCAGGGCGCCGATGATGCCGAGCAGCGCCCCGCCGATCAGTACGCCCACGACCGTGACGAGCGGGTGGACGTCGACGGCGAACTTCATGACCCGGGGCACGATCAGATAGTCCTCGGCCAGCCGGAAACCGACGTAGAAGCCCGCGGTGGCCAGGGCGACCGGCAGGGACACCGACAGGGCCACCAGGCTGACGACGAAGCCGCCGATGGTGGTGCCGACGATGGGGATGAGGTCCATCAGGGCGATGAAGACGCCGAGAGCCGCGGGGTAGGGCACGCCGAGGACCGCGCACCAGACGAAGGTGGCCGCACCGGCGATCACCGAGGTGGCCACGTTGCCGAGCATGTAGCGCCCCACCCGGTTGAGGATCTCCTCGGTGACCTCCTGGGCGTGCGGGCGTTTGCGGGCCGCCACGAAGCGCAGACAGAACCGTTTGAGCGAGGGCAGGAAGGCCATCACGTACACCGTCACGACGATGACGATGGCGGCCGAGGTGATCGCGCCGATCACGAACCTCCCGGCACCGAGCAGCCCGCCGGCGAGCCCGGCCGCTCCACCGGAGGAGAACTGCTGCTTGGCCTTGTCCACCAGGTGGTAGCGGTCCTCCAAGCGGCCCAGCGTGGAGTTGTGGTCGTGCAGGTCCCGCAGCCAGCCGGGAACGGCATTCACCAGCGCGTTGATCTCGTCGGCTGCCGGGGGTACGACCAGTGCCAGGAACCCGGCGAACAGCGCGAGCAGCAGGACCAGGACGACCGCTACGGCCCAGCCCCGGCGCATCCGGTGGCGGGTGAACCACACGACGACGGGTTCGAGGGCGAACGCGAGGAACACGGCGAGCAGCAGAAGTGTGAGCAGGCTGCCGACCTCCAGGACGGTCTGCACCGTCAGCCACGCCAGCGTCGCTCCCAGGCCCAGCGAGAAGCCGACGGCGAACCAGGACCGGCCGCCGACGCCCTTCCTGCTCACGCCCCGGGCACGGCCGCCCGTCGGTCCCGGTTCTGCGGAGGCCGACTGATCCGGCTCGCGGCCGTCCTCGCCGTCAGTTCCCATGGATGTCATCGCGCACCCGCGGGTTCAATCGGTGCCTTCTCGCAGGGTCCGCAGGACCGTGTCGCAGAAGACCTTGAGGTCGTCCGGCTTGCGGCTGGTGATGAGGGTGTTGGGGCCGCCGGTGCAGATCCGCACCGGCTCGTCGACCCAGGCGCCGCCCGCGTTGGTGATGTCGGTGCGCAGGCTCGGCCACGAGGTGAGGGTCCGCCCGCTCAGCACATCGGCCTCCACCAGCGTCCAGGGCGCGTGGCAGATGGCCGCCACCGGCTTGCCCTGGTCGAAGAACGCCTTCGCGAAGGCGACGGCGTCCTCGTCCATGCGCAGCGCGTCGGGGTTGGCGACCCCGCCGGGCAGGACCAGTGCGGCGAAGTCGTCCGGCCGGGCCGAGCCGGCCGTGAGATCGACGGCGAACGTGTCGGCTTTGTCCAAATGATCGAAGGCCTGCACGCGCCCGCTGTCGGTGGACACCAGCTTGGCGGTGTGGCCCGCCTTGGTGACGGCCTCCCACGGCTCGGTCAGTTCCACCTGTTCGACGCCCTCCGGCGCCACGAGAAATGCCACCTGCATGGCGTGCGCTCCCTTCCCATCGCACCGCGCGCGGATGCGGCCCCGGTCGTCTGCCGTCTCTTGACCGAGCATCTCCGACCGCCGGGCATCCGGCCACATGGGCCGCACGGCGCACGGGCCGCGGCATGCTCCGCCCCGGCCCCGGTTGTGTCGTGGAGCCGGGTGCCCCTCCCGGTCCTCACGAAGCTGTGGCACCGCCTTCCGGGGGATTGCCCGGCGGACCGCCGGGTACCCGCTCGCCCGGAGGAGCCGGGGCGACCGGGCGCGCGGTGTGGTGCACGGCGGCGCTCGCCGAGACGGCCGCGACCCGGGCGGCCCAGCGACGCCTCGGCATGGTCGCCGAGACCTGGCGCGAGGGCCGGGCCGGGGCCCTCCTCCGGGCAGCCCGCACCCTTACCGCCTGCGGCGCGGTCGGCTCGGTACTGGGAGGGCACCGGCGTGCGGTGGCCGCAGCGAACGGGCTCGCGCTGCTCGCGGGCTCGGCGTGTACGCCGCCCGGATCGCCTCGGCCGAGGACCCCGAGTAGCGGCGTCACAGCTCGCGCAGGGCGGGCAGTAGCTTCGTCTCGGCCCAGTGGATGAAGGGGAGTTGGTGCTCCCCGCCGATCTGGACGAGGGCGACCTCGGTGAAGCCCGCGTCGACGAACGGGCGTACCGCCTCGACGAAGGCGGTGACGTCATCGCCGCACGGGATGGCCTTCGCCACGTCCTGCGGGGTGACGAACCGGGTGGCGCCCTCGAAGCCCGACGGCCCCGGGAGCTCCGAGTTCACCGGCCAGCCGGAGCCGAACCAGCGGAACTGGTCGTGCGCGCGGGCGATCGCCGCGTCCCGGTCGGTGTCGTAGCAGACCGGCAGCTGGCCCACACGGGGCTTTCCGCTGCCGCCATGCCGGTCGAAGGAGTCGAGCAGCTCCGACTTGGGCTCGGTGGCGATGACGAGGTCGGCGGAGCGGCCCGCCAGGGCGCAGGAGCGTTCGCCGGAGACGGCGATCCCGATGGGCGGCAGCTCGTCCGGCAGATCCCACAGCCGTGCGTTCGCCACGTCGAAGAAGGCGCCCTGGTGGTTGACGTTGCCGCCTTCGAAGAGGGCGCGGATGACGTCGACGGCCTCGTCCAGCATCTCCAGGCGGACCTGCGGAGAGGGCCAGCCGGATCCCACCACGTGCTCGTTGAGGTTCTCCCCGGAGCCCAGGCCGAGGCGGAACCTCCCCTGGGACAGCAGCTGCATCGTCGCCGCCTTCTGCGCGACGACGACGGGGTGGTAGCGGACCGTCGGGCAGGTCACGTACGTCATCAGCGGAATCCGCGTGGTGGCCTGGGCTGCCGCGCCGAGCACGCTCCACGCATAGGACGCGTGTCCCTGGGATTCCAGCCAGGGGAAGTAGTGGTCGGAGGTGACGGAGAAGTCGAAGCCCGCGCGCTCCGCGGCGACCAGATCGGAGACGAGCGCGCGGGGGCCGGTCTGCTCGGTCATCATCGTGTAGCCGATTTGCACCATGCGTCACCCATTACCTGGCTCCTCTCATCGAAAACATCACTCTCGTCGCCCTCCCCTCCCCGCCACCTCGATGTTTTCGATGCGCGTCCGGGGCTACGCGGTCCAGCAGACCCGTCCGCCTGTGAGGAGTCGTCGTGGTCATCGTGGCCGTACTGATCCCGCCCCTGATGCTGGGCGCGCTGCTCGCCCTCGCGCGCTACGAGGAACGCATGTTCGGCGACCCCGAGGCGGTACGAAAGCGCGGGCGCCATCTGCACGCCGTACCGAAGGGCAACACCAAGGCCCTGCCCCCGCGGCTTACGCCGCACACCGAACACGGCCCCGCCGCCCGCCACCGCCGCAGGCCCCGGGACGCGGCGTGATCCACCGACCCCCCGACGGTCGGCAAATGGCCCACTCACACCCACGGGAAATGGACCAGAAGAAGGGGCCACCAGGGCAATAGTGTCCAGTACATGACGACCAGAGCGGTGTCCCCCGCAGGCCCCCGGCGCCTTCTCGCGCTGGCCCAACTGACCAATTCCGTCGGCGACGGCGCGTACCTCGTCACCTCCGCCCTGTACTTCACGCGCGTCGTCGGCCTCGCCCCGGCGCGCATCGGCCTGGGGCTGACCCTCGCCTGGGCGGTCGGCTCGGTCGCGGGCGTACCGCTCGGACGGCTCGCGGACCGGCGCGGGCCGCGGGGGACAGCGGTGCTGCTCGCGCTGGCTACCAGCGCGGCGGTGGCGTCGTTCCTGGTCGTACGCTCCTTCGTACCGTTCCTCCTGGCCGCCTGCCTCTACGCCACGGCCCAGTCGGGGCTGTCGGCGGCCCGTCAGTCGCTTCTCGCCGGGCTGGTGGCCGAGGGGGATCGGACCGCGACACTGGCGCGCCTCCAGGCCACCCTCAACGCGGGGCTCGCCGTGGGCGCGGCGCTCGGGGGCGTGGCCCTGCACTCCGGCACGACCGGCGCGTACCTCACGGTCTTCGCCCTGGACGCGGCGAGCTTCCTGGTGTGCGCGCTGCTGCTTGCACGGCTTCCCCGGGTCGCGCCCGTGCCGTCCCCCACCGGCGGGCGCGGCGGCCCGACGGTCCTCAGGGACCGCCCGTACGTCGTCGTCGCGCTCCTCAACACCGTGCTGCTCCTGCGGATGCCGCTGCTCAGCCTGGGGATTCCACTGTGGATCACTCAGCGCACGGCCGCACCGGCGTGGCTGGTATCGGCGCTGTTCGTGCTCAACACCGGTGCGGTGATGCTCTTCCAGGTGCGAACAGCCCGGAACGTCAAGGGACTTGAGAGCGCCCTGCGGGCCGTGCGCCGTTCCGGCGCGGTGATGCTGGCGGCCTGCGCGGTCTTCGCCCTGTCGGCCACGGGCGACCAACCGTGGGTGGCGGCCGCGGCGCTCATCGGCGGCTCGGTGCTCCTGGTGGTCGCCGAGATGCTGCACTCGGCGGGCTCCTGGCAGATCGGCTTCGACCTGGCACCGGCCGACCGGATCGGCGAATACCAGGGCCTGTTCGGCACGGGCGTCACCGTCGCCCGCACCCTGGGCCCGCTCCTGCTGACCGCGCTCCTGGTGGACTGGGGCAGCCCGGGATGGCTGCTGCTCGGCGGGATGATCCTGGTGGCCTCGTACGCGATGGGCCCCGCGACGCTCAGGAGCGCGCGCCGGGCGGCCCCCGCCGCCCCGGCCCCCGCCCGGGTCCCCTCCGGTCAGTCCGGCTGAAGCGAGCGCCAGACCCGGTCGGGCAGGATCCGGTACGCCTGGGCGAGGTCGATGTCGTACGTGCTGGACAGCCAGCGGCGTGCGGTTTCGGCCGGGGGTCCGAGAATGAGGACGTCGATCAGGGGCGAGGGGAGGGGCGCGATCTCGCCGGCCTCGACTCGGGGGCCCAGCCAGGCGGCGATGGCGGCCAGCTTGTTCGCCTTGGCCCTGCGGATCTCGTCGGCGTGGGCGGCGAGGTAGCCGGAGTAGGCGGAGGCGTGCAGGAAGAGGGCGACGTCCGGGTGCTCCTCGGTGAAGCGCAGATAGCACTGGACGAGCGCGCGGATGCCGGTACGAGCGGTACGCGCCCGGGTGAGCACGGCGGTCATCTCGTCGAACAGCTGCTCCATGCACCGGGTGTAGAGAGCGGCGGCGAGACCGTCGAAGCTGCCGAAGTGGTGGTAGAGGCTGCCGAGGCTCACCCCGCTGGCGCGCGTGACGGCACTGACGGTGAATCCCTGCTGGCCCGACTCGGCGAACACCCGCAACCCGGCGGTCAGCAGGCGGTCGATGGTGGCCTCACCGCGTTGCTGCCTAGGCGACATGACCGTGCCCCGCTCGGTGCGTACCGTGCCCGCCGCGTCGACCTCGGGCGCTTGGGGTGACCCAGGGGGCACCGATCGGGATGCTGTCTGCCATGACGGCAACCCTAGCGTAGCAATCTGTAGAAAACTGTTCTAGAAATCGACTCCTCAACGGGCGCCTCACCGACCACACTTGACCGTATGACTCGACGCCCGACCGGCGAACAGCCGGAGACCGACACCCCCACCGAGGACGGCAGCCGGGATGACTTCTGGTGGCCCATCGCCACACTGCCGGCCGCCGCATCCGACGGTTCACAGGCGCAGAATCCTGACCGGCTCCCCCGCGGCCGGGAAACCCGGGTGCGCGAAGCGAGCCGGATCTCTATGGTGGCGCGGTGACTCTTTCCCATGATGTGGCCGGAAGCGGCCCCGCAGTGCTCCTGCTCCACTCCACCGTCTGCGACCGGCGGATGTGGGACCCGCAGGTGCCCACGCTGGTCGGTGCCGGCTACCAGGTGGTGCGCTGCGACTTCCGGGGCTTCGGCGAGACGCCGATGCCCGACCGGCCCTACAACAACGCAGAGGACGTCGTCGCCCTGCTGGACTCGCTCGGCATCGAGCGCACGGCGCTGATCGGGTCTTCCGGCGGCGGCCGGGTCGCGCTGGAGGTCGCGGCCCGCCGGCCCGAGCGGGTCACCTCGCTGGCGCTGCTCTGCACCGCGCTGGTCGGACACGAACCCAGTGCCGAACTGCGGGCGTTCGGCGACCGCGAGGACGCGCTGATCGAGGCCGGTGACGTCGCCGGGGCGACCGACCTCAACGTGGACGCCTGGGTGGGCCCCGCCGCCGACGCGGCCGCCCGCGAGCTGGTACGCCGAATGCAGCGCAACGCCTTCGACGTCCAACTGGCCGCCGAAGAGGAGTTCGGCCAGATCAAGACCGAGCCCGACCTCTCCGCGATCACCGCCCCCACCCTGCTCGTCTCCGGCGACCACGACTTCGCGGACTTCCGGCAGATCGCCGTCCACCTCAGCACTCTGCTCGCCGATGCCCGCCACCTCGAACTCCCCTGGGCGGGCCATCTGCCCAGCCTGGAGCGCCCCGACGAGGTGAACCGCGTACTCGTCGGCTTCCTGAGCGAGACGCACGCGGGGGTCTGAGCGCGGGCGGGGACCCCAGCGCAGTCAGACGCCCGCCGCATAGCAGCGGACGGCCACGGTCTGCCGGGGCCCCCACTCCTGCTCGACCTCGGCCAGCAGCTCCCAGCCCAGGCGTTCGTACAGTGCCGTCGCCGCGGTGTCGGAGGCCACCACGTCGAGCACCGGATGCAGACCGCGGGCCCGGGCCTCGCTCACCGCCCGGGCCAGAAGCAGCCGTCCGATCCCGTGGCCGCGCGCCTCGGGAGCAACGAACAGCCGGCTGACCACGGCGGTCGCGTCGCGGCTCACCCCCGTGCGCGCGCTCCAAAGACCGGGCGCCACATCCCCCGTACCGCTGAGCGACAGACCGACATGACCGGCGACTCGGCCGTCCAGCTCCGCCACCCAGGCCGAGAGGAGCGACGGCTGGGCGAGCCAGTCGCCGGGGCGGTCGGGCCAGTTCACCGGGTAGCCGTCGCGCTCGTGGACGGCGGCGAGCGCGTGGACGCACGCGTCGAGGTCGTGATCCGTTCGGGGGCGTACGTACGGGGCCGGGCGGGCGCCGGACTGGTCGGTGTTCTCGCTCTTCACCGCGTCATGGAAACACGGTCCGGGGCCGAGCCCCCCACGATTTTCGGCGGCGGCCGTTTTCGGCGGCGACCGTGCCCGCTCCTCAGAGTTGCCACGCCTGCGGCATCCGTGCCGGATTCGCGCCGATCATACGGGCCGCGCGGCGGTTCGCCCGCGCCGGCGAGCAGACGGCGGTCGAGGACGGACACGGCGAGCGCGGCGACGACCTGCCCCGACGGGGCGCGGACGGGCGCCGCCAGCCAGGCCACCAGCACGTCGGCCTCGTCATGGTCGACGGCCGTGCCCTGCCCGCGCGCCACCTCGATCCGTCGCCGCCAGCGAGCGGCGCGGTGGCCCTCGGACGGCGCCGCGGCCGGTCCGCCTGCCACCAGGACCACCTCGGCGGCGCCTCCGGGCGGCAGGACCGCGCCGGACCGCAACGGGAGGACGCCGTCCACTTCGCCGGGCAGCGCGGCCACCACCAGCGGGCTCCCGGTGCCCGGCGCCGTCACGCTGACGCCGGCGCGGGTGGCCGCAGCGAGGTGCCGCGGCGGACGGCGGCGGCCGTGCGCAGCGACCGGTCGGGGCTCCAGGCCCGCCCCAGCCGGACGATCACCGGCCCCATGCGGTACCGGCCCGGCCGGCACTCCACCGCGTCCAGCACCACGACGAGCTGGTCGAGCATGCGGTGCACGGTGGTCTTGGGCAGCCCCGCGCTGGCCGCCGGCTCGCGCAGTCCCCCTTCCCCCACCCGCGCCAGCGCCTCCAGCAGTGAGAACGCGCCCTCCAGCACCGCTCGCCCCACCGCGCCACCGTCTCCCCCGGGCCGAACCGGTCTCGTCCGTACTCCACTGCCCCCCGTCGCCGTGACTCCCGTCCATCGTCGAACCAGGTGCCGGGCGCCCGGAATCCCCAACGTCGGGTATGGCGCGGCACGTTGTTCAGGGGGTGGGATGGTCGACGGCCCGCGCCCCGACGTCAGACCAGGGCGTCGTGGACGAAGCACCAGCGCCAGTCCTCGCCGGGTTCGAAGGAGCGCACGACGGGGTGCTCCTCGCTCGCGGCGTGCGCGCGGGCGTGGCGCAGCGGGGAGGAGTCGCAGCAGCCGACGTGGCCGCAGATGAGGCAGAGCCGCAGATGGACCCAGGGGGAGCCCAGGCGCATACAGTCCTCGCAGCCTTCCGGGGTCCGGGGCACCACGTCGCGGATCATGGCCAGATGCGGGTCGGGCTCGCTGGTCATCGCGTCCTCCGGGGTCTGGCATCCATGGTAGGAACGCCTGGCGGCCGCCGCACCCCGGCTCCGCGTCGCGGCCGGGGCGCCGTGGAGGGACCCTGGAGGTACGGGCGAGTCCTGGAGGTGACCGTCATGACCACACTCGTCGGGTGGCATGTGGAGCTGGAGTTCTCCGAGGTCGGGGACCGCACCAGCGCGGTGGGCCTGGTCAGACTCGGTGACGGCACCGAGGTGAAGGGGCACGGCTACGCCATGCGCCACCCCTCGGACCCCGAGCAGCTGCGGGTCGGAGAAGAGATCGCGGGCTCGCGGGTCCTGATGGACCTCGCGTCCCAGCTGTTGCAGAAGGCCCACATCGAGATAGACGAGGCATCGGGGCACCGGTCCCGGCCGCTGAACCGCTGACGGTGCCGCCCGCCACCGGTCCCGTCCACCTACGGCGGGCCACGGTGACGAGCTCGCGGCTGGAGTCGGTCACGGGGCCGCCGTGCCAGTCTCCGTAGCGGGCCTCGATGTCGAACCCCGCGTCGTCGAGGAGGGCGTCGAGCGTCGTGGCGTCGAGGAAGCGCAGGGTCGTACGGTCGACGCGCATCACCGTGCTGTCGGCCCCGGCCGTCGTCCCGGTGAAGGTGACGAGGTCCCCGACGACGGCTTCGACCTCGTACCAGACGCGCAGCGCGCGCCCGGCGGCGTCGACGACCTCGGTCGCGTTCGCCGGGTTCCACTCCTCCCACGCGCGTGCCCGGGGGTGGCGGGTCTCGAAGGCGAAGCGCCCCCCGGGGCGCAGCGCCGCGTGGATCGCCGTGAGCGAGGCCCGCAGGTCGTCGTCGCCCACGAGGCACTGGAAGGCGTGGCTGACCATGGTCACGAGGTCGAACTCCCTCTCCCACCGGGCGTCCGCCGCCGTTCCCTCGACCCACTCGACGTCGGTACGGAGCCGGGCCCGGGCGAGCGCGGCCCGGTCCGGGTCGAGGCCCACCAGGCGCCCGGTGTGGCCGTGTTCGCGCGCCCGGTGCAGCATCGCGCCGGTACCGCAGCCGACGTCCAGGACCGAACCCGCGGCCATGACGAGCCCGGCGTAGTACGCGTCGGCGGGCCATCGTGCGGGGTCCCAGGGACTGAGCAGGTCGTAGAGTGCGGCGGCATCGTCGTCCGAGAACATCGCGCCAGTATCGGCTCACCCCGAACACCGGCCAACTGGTTTTGAGAAACCCCGCCCAACCGCCTCGACAATCCCCCCGAGAAGGCCGCGGGAAGGCTCTGGGGCGGTGTTGCACCCCCACCCGCGGGTGGGACCCTTTCCGTGATCACGAAAGGCCTTCAAGTGGCCGCCCATGACCTCCCCACACCCCGCCTGATCTGGCCTTCCTTATCCGTCATACCTACGATCACGGGACAGGGAGAGGGGGACCGGATGGACCGGAACATCCGCACCATCGACGACGTGCTCAAGCTCATGGACGGCCTGTTCGCACCCGAGGCCGACCGCTGGACGACCGGTGCGGCGACCTGGTGGGACGAGTTCTACGCGGACCACACCAAGCCGGTGCCGTTCTTCGTGGCGAAGCCGGACGAGAACCTCGTCTCGTATCTCGACCGAGGGCTGATCACTCCGGGCCGGGTGCTCGATCTGGGCTGCGGGCCGGGCCGCAACGCACTCCACCTCGCCTCGCTGGGCTTCGAGGTGGACGCGGTCGACCTCTCCCCCGGGGCCATCGACTGGGCCGAGGAGCGCGCCAAGGAGGCGGGGGCCGACATACGGTTCCACCGCGGTGACGCGTTCACGCTCGCCGACACGGTGCCGGCCGGCCCGTACGACCTGATCTACGACTCCGGCTGCTTCCACCATCTGCCACCGCACCGGCGCATCAGCTATCTCGACCTGCTCGACCGGACGCTGGCGCCCGGCGGCCACCTCGCCCTCAGCTGTTTCGCGTCCGGGGAGATGGGATCCGAACTCCCCGACGGCGACTTCTACCGCCAGAACGGCCTCCATGGCGGCCTCGCCTACACCCCGGAGTCCCTGCGCTGGATCTTCTCCGACCTCGCGGAGGTCGAACTGCGCCGCATGCGCAACGAGCCACCGGACTCCCCGCGCTTCGGTGAGCCGTTCCTGTGGACCGCACTGTTCCGCCGCGAGGCCAAGGCGTAACGGACAGACGGAAACCGGCCGTTCGCACGGCACCCGCGACGCACCGCGCCCCCCTTCTGGTGGAGGGGGGCGCGGTGCGTATGCGTGTGGGGGTGGGTGCGTGCGGCTACCTCTTCGCGTAGTCCGAGAAGCCCATCCAGTCGACGACGACGCACGGGGCGTCGCCGAGGACCCAGGCGTCGTGGCCGGGCGCGACGTTCATGTAGTCGCCGGGGCCGAAGTCCTCTTCCTGGCCGTCGTTCATGACGACTTTCATGCGGCCGGAGACGACATAGCCCGCGTGGGCGACCAGACAGCTGTCTGTCTGCGCGATCGGCTTGACGTGCTCGGACCATTTCCAGCCCGACTCGAACGTGGCCCGGCCGACCTGCCCCCCGCCCACATTGACCAGCTCCAGGCGCCCCTTGCCGTCCTCGAACGGACGGACCTCCTCCGGCGCATCGAAACTCTTCCGTACGAGACCGGCCATGAGTGCTTCTCCTTGGGCGGCGGGCGGGTGTGAACGATCGACGGTCCGAACGTACCCACGGCGGCGGAGGGCTGCGAACGGCATGGGGCGTACGGGTGACGCCGCCGGGGCACCGCGCCGCCCCGCACCAGCTCGCTCCCCCGAAATTCCCACGGCCAGTGGTCCAGCGCGCCGCATCCCCGGTGACCAACGCCGCAGCCGCCCATCCCCCGAAATTGGTCTAGTCCTGTTTTGGTCCAGTCCATTGACATGTCTCTGATCGCGGAGATATCCCATATCCAACACCGCTGCACCCCACGGGAATTGGCGGACGCCCCCCTCACACCTTGGACGGACATGAGACGCATGCGTACCCTCCGCGCGGTCCTGACCGCGACCGTCACCGCCGTGGCCACGGCGGGCCTCGCCGTGCTCGGCGGCGGCTCCGCCCAGGCCGCGACCCCTCTGCCGGCCCATGTCTTCGCCCCCTACTTCGAAGCCTGGACCGGCGAGAGCCCCGCCGCGCTGGCCGCCCAGTCCGGCGCGAAGCACCTGACGATGGCGTTCATCCAGACGGCGTCCAAGGGCTCCTGCACGCCGTACTGGAACGGCAACAGCGGTATGCCGATCGCCTCGTCCACCTTCGGCAGCGACATCAGGACCATCCAGGCCGACGGCGGGGACGTCATCCCCTCCTTCGGCGGCTACACCGCGGACACCACCGGCACCGAGATCGCCGACAGCTGCACCGACGTCGGCCAGATCGCCGCCGCGTACGAGAAGGTCATCACGACCTACGACCTCTCCCGCCTCGACATGGACATCGAGGTCGACTCGCTGGACAACAGCGCCGGCATCGACCGGCGCAACAAGGCGATCAAGCAGGTCCAGGACTGGGCGGCGGCCAACGGCCGCAAGGTCGAGATCTCGTACACCCTCCCCACCACCACCTCGGGTCTCGCCTCAAGCGGCCTCGCCGTGCTCCGCAACGCGGTGAGCAACGGGGCGCGTGTCGACGTCGCCAACATCATGACGTTCGACTACTACGACAACGCCTCCCACAACATGGCCAACGACACCCAGACGGCCGCCCAGGGGCTGTACGACCAGCTCGCCCAGCTGTACCCGGGCAAGACCTCGGCCCAGCTGTGGGGAATGATCGGCATCACCGAGATGCCGGGCGTCGACGACTTCGGGCCCGCCGAGACGTTCACCCTGGCCAACGCCACCCAGGTCTACAACTGGGCGGTCTCCAAGGGCGTCAACACCCTCTCCTTCTGGGCGCTCCAGCGCGACAACGGCGGCTGCCCCGGCGGCGCGGCCGCGGACAACTGCTCCGGTATCCAGCAGAACACCTGGGACTTCAGCCACATCTTCGAGCCCTTCACCTCGGGTACCACTGCTCCTTCCCATGACTTCTCGGTGACGGCCGCGCCCGCCAGCGGCTCGGTGGCAGCGGGCAGTTCGGCCACCACCACGGTCAAGACGGCGGTCACGGCGGGCCAGGCGCAGTCCGTGAACCTCACCGTCAGCGGCGCCCCGGCCGGTGTCACCGCCTCACTCAGCCCCACCTCGGTGACGGCGGGCGGCTCGTCCACGCTGACGGTGTCGACGACCTCGGCGGCCGTGTCGGGCACGTACACCCTCACCGTGACCGGCTCCAACGCCTCCGCCGCTCACTCGGCCACGTACACCCTGACCATCACCGGCGGAAACGGCCACCAGTGCACGGCCACCCCGTGGAACGCCACGTCCGTCTACACGGGCGGTACGCAGGTGTCGCACAAGGGCCACAACTGGAAGGCCAAGTGGTGGACGCAGGGCGAGGAGCCCGGCACCACCGGTGAGTGGGGTGTCTGGCAGGACCTGGGGGCCTGCTGAGCACAGCGCGCGTGACGGGGTGGGGGGGGGGGGGGGGGGGGGGGGGGGGGGGGGGGGAACCCCCCCCCCCCCCCCCCCGCAACCCCCCCCCCCCCCCCCCCCCCCCCCCCCCCCCCCACCCCGTCGGGCAACCGCGTTGGGCACACACCCTTCCCAAACCGCCGCCGCCTCCCACACCCTTTTAGCCTGATGTCCGCGCAACGGCGCGGGCAACTCGGCGGCGGGGGTGGGGCGATGCCGGACGCTCCGGCGACAGACGGCTGGGCCGTGGACATCGTGCTCTGCATCGATGTGACGGGCAGCATGTCCCCGGTCCTGAAACAGGTGAAGGAAGGGGCGCTGTCCTTCCACGGGCGGCTGAAGGCCGTGATGGCCCGGCGCGGGACGGGCATCGGCCGCATGCGGTTACGGGTGATCGCCTTCCGCGACTTCGGCGCGGACCGCGACCGCGCCATCGAGCGCACCTCGTTCCTCGATCTGCCCGAACAGGACGCGGAGTTCGCGGAGTTCATCGCGGGGCTCAAGGCGACCGGCGGGGGCGACGTCCCCGAGTCGGGCCTGGAGGCGCTCGCGCTCGCGGTCCGGTCGCCCTGGTCGGCGCGGAACGAGTCGAACGACAAACGGCGGCACATCGTCGTCCTCTTCACCGACGCGCCGGCCCACCCCCTGGGCAGACACACCCCTCGCCGGCGCACCGCCAAGTCCCCCTCGGCCCGGCCGCCGTGGTGGTCGTCCCGACGCAGGGCCGGAGCGTCCGCCTCCCCCGAGGACGTCGACGTCTACCCGCGCAGCCTGGACGAACTCCACGACCAGTGGGGCCGCGAGGGCCAGGACGGCGCCGTGATGGACCAGTCCGCCAAACGACTGCTGATCTTCGCGCCGGAGCAGAAACCGTGGCGCGACATCGCGGAGACCTGGGACAAGACCCTGTTCGTCCCCTCGGTGGCGGGCACGGGGCTCAAGGAGATCGCCCTGGACGAGGTCATCAGCACGATCGCCCGCAACCTGTGACGGTGTGTTTCTTCACATCTCCCCGGTGTCCAAAAACCGTCTCCCAACGGCCGCCGGACAGGCAAGCTGCTCCAGTGATCGTCCGCCGTGGACGGTACGTACGTGCGCCGAGTGTGCCGCGTGTGCCGAATGGAGCCCGAGCATGTCGAACATTCCCACCGACCTGCGCTACACCCTGTTCCACCAGTGGGTCCGAGACGAGGGCGACGGCGTCCTCGCGGTGGGCCTCACCGACTACGCACGGCAGGCCCTGGGCGACATCGAGTTCCTGGAACTGCCCGACGCCGGAAAGTCCGTTTCCCGCAAGGAGGCCGTCGGCACGGTGGAATCGGTGAAGGCGGCGAACGACATCTACGCGCCGCTCGCAGGTGAGATCGTCGCCACCAACGCGGACGCCGTCGCCACCCCGCAGACGGTCAACACCGACCCGTACGGAGTCTGGCTCTTCAAGCTGGCCCCGGCCCGGGACGAGCCGACGGACGACCTCCTCACGGCGGAGCAGTACCAGGCGGCTGTCGGGGGCTGAGCGCGGCCGCAGGGCTGGTGGGGAGGCAGACGTGGACTGGGGCACGCTCGTCGCGACGTTCAGTGGTGGGTCGATCGCGATTTCCGGGACCGTGCTGGCCGACCATCTGCGGCATCGCCGGGAGGGCGAGCGCGGGGTCGGGGCGCGGCGGCGTGCGGTGTATCTGGAGTTCATCACCGCTGCCGAGGCGTGCTTCACGCGGTTGCGTCACCTCGCGCAAACGCCCGGTGAGGAGCCCGACTTGGAGGCGGCCACACGGGTGGCGCTTCGCGAGAGCGGGATCCAGGAGGTGCGCGAGCGGCTGTTCATCGAGGCCGGCACGAGCGTCGTCGGCGCGGGGCAGGGCATGTTCGAGCAACTGCGCGCGCTGCGCAGGGCGGTGGCCGCCGGCGCCGGGGCGGAGTCACCCGTCTTCCACGAGGCGTACCACCCCTACATCGCGGCGGTGTGGGCCTACCGGGTCGCCGTGCGCGAGGAGTTGGAGGGCCAGTCCCTCACACCCGCGGCCTTCGGATGGGCCAGGTGGGACGGGAAGGACCGCTGCCCCGTGTGCCGGGAGGCCGGGGCGGCGATCGCGGGAGCGTGAGCGTACGGTCGCCGGCCCCGGCACGTGCCGGGGGCGGCGACCGTACGCTCGGGTGGCTCACATGGGCGGGTCCTCACGCTCCTCACGGCGGTCCGCTCCCAGCTGCCCCTTGAGCTTGTCCTGGGCCGTGTCGACCTGGCTGCTGTACTTGCTCTGGGTCTTGCCGTCGGCGAAGTCACCGGCGCGGTCGACACCCTGGCCCGCCTGGTCCTCGTGCCCCTTGAGCATTTGCTTGAGCTTGTCCATCACGGACATGTCGAGTCCTCCTAGGAACAGCCCCCGCACCCCAGGATCACCCCTTCCCCCGCCACTCCGCATCCGGGCGGGCTCTCGGGGCGGAGCCGGGGCCCCGGCTCAGGGCCACAGCAGGTGCTGCTCCGAGGGTGCGTCGGCGGCCTCGCGCTCGTAGCGGAGCCGGGTGTGGACGCGGCTCTCGTCCGCCTGCCGTAACTCCACCGTGAGCGGGGCGGCGGTGTACAGGTTCCTCGCCTCGGCCACCAGGCCCGGCTCCCGCTCGACGCGGGCCGGCGCCTCCGCGATGATCCCGGCCGCGCTCGGCGGGGCTGTCCAGGTGCCGACTCTGCCGTCCCACCAGCGCCTCCGCACGCGCCGATGCCGAACGGGCCAGGTAGTCCGCCGCTCCGCGCTCGGCGGGCTCCAGGACCACCGGGCCCGTATCCGTAACGTGACGCCCCAGGGCGGGCCAGTAGAACGTGAGCGCCGCACTGGGGCGCACGGCCAGCTGCCGCCCCTTGGGGCTGTCGGCGTGCGCGGCGAACTGCCGGCCGTCGGCGTCCACGTTCTTCAGGATCAGCACCCGGGCCCAGGGGTCCCCGTGCTCGTCGACGGTCGACACGGTCATGGAGTGCGGGTCGGGCAGTCCGGCCTCGACGTCCTCCGTCAGCCAGTCCAGGAACAGCGCGGCCGGCTCGCCCGGGGCCGTGCCCGGGCCGAAGGCGGCCGGTGATCCGGCGAACGCCTCCAGGCCGCGCAGCCACGCCCGTACGTCCCTCGGCCGCCCCGCTCCGTCTGCCGTACTCATCGCCTCGCCCTCCCCCGCCGCGCCCCTTCCGGAATCGACCCTGCTCGGCCAGGGGGAGGCCCCGCCCTGTATGCGCTCGGCGCCGCGATAGGGTCACCCCATGCCCGTCGTCATCGCCCGCGTCCACCCCAAGCCCGGCCGTCTGCAAGAGGTGTTGGACGTGTACGCGGAGGCCGTTCCGCACGTCCACGAGGAACCGGGGTGCGAGCTGTTCGCCCTGCACACCGACCAGACGTCGATCTTCGTTGTCGAGCGCTGGACCACCCACGAGGACCTCGCGGTCCACTCCGCCACGCCCACCTTCGCGCGGACCCGCGCAAGGGTGGAGGGGCTCCTGGGCGCTCCCGCCGACGTCTGGGTCCTCGACAGCCTCCCCTTCGGCGATCCCCTCAAGGGGATCATCCAGTAGCACCCCCGGCAGGCGGCCTACCGCCGCGCCGCCGCCACGAACGCCCGGATCAGCCGCTCCGACTTCACCCCGCGTTCACTCTCCACACCGCTGGAGACGTCCACACCCCACGCGCCGGTGGCCTCGACCGCCTGCCGGACGTTGTCCGGATGCAGACCCCCCGCGAGCAGCCAGCGGCCCTCGGGGGCGGTGAACCCGGGCGAGGCCCAGTTCCACGGCTTGCCCGACCCCGGGTCGGGGGCGTCGAGCAGCAGCATGTCCTCGGCCGGCTCTCCGCAGCGGACCGGGACCTCGGTGGCGGCGGTGGCCCGGATCAGGGTGCGGCCCGGCGCGCGCAGGGCCTCGTAGTACTCCGGCCCCTCGTCGCCGTGGAACTGGACGGCACGGATGCCGCTCTCCTCCGTCAGCCGCCGGACCTCGTCCACCGACTGGCCCCGGAAGACACCGACCGTCAGGACGTGCTCCGGCACCCGCCGGGCCAGCCTCCGGGCGGTTTCGGTGTCCACCGTGCGCGGGCCGGCCGCGAAGACGAAACCCACCGCGTCGGCCCCCGCCTCCACGGCCGCGTCCACATCGCGCTCGGTCCGCAGACCGCAGATCTTGACGAAGAGATCACTCATACCCTCAGTCAACCAAACCCATAGTCATCGGACCACTGGTGGCCAATTGCGCAAGGTGTGGACCAAGTTGCCGCCAGCATAAGAGCGTTGGACACATTGACATCCGATGTATTCGTCTCTACGTTTCCCGGGCGAACCCTCACACCAGGGAGTCGCCCCATGCACACCTTGCGCACTCGCACCGGGCGCACAGTCGCCGGGCTCGCCGTGTTCCTCGCCTCCGCCCTGGGAGCCTCGGTGGCTCCCGCGGCTGCCGCGAGCGCCGCGGATCCGCCCGCCGCCGCGCCGGCCCCGGTCGCCCCGGCCACGCGGACCGGCCAGGTCGCGGGCCCCGGCACGGACTACGCCGCCGACGACCCGTTCGCCTCCGCCCGCACCAACTGGTTCCGCCAGGACCGCTTCGGCATGTTCATCCACTTCGGCTCGTACTCCAACTGGGAGGGCGAGTACCGCCGCCCCGACGGCACCGTCTGCCGCAACGCCGAGTGGATCAAGCGGGAGTGCGGCATCCCCATGGACGCGTACGAGAAACAGGCCGCGACCTTCAATCCCGCCGACTTCGATGCCAAGGCCGTCGTCAAGGCGGCCAAGGACGCCGGGATGCGCTACATCGTCATCACGTCCAAGCACCACGAGGGCTATGCGATGTGGCCCACAAAGGTCAACTCCTGGAACCTGCGCGACCATTCGGCCTTCGAAAAGAACCGCGACATCCTCGCGGAACTCAAGCGGGCCACCACCGAGGCGGGCATCAAGCTCGGCTTCTACTACTCGATCTGGGACTGGCACGACCCTGACTTCGCGAACCCGGCGACCTTCCCCAAATACGAGCAGCGCATGTACGCGCAGCTCAAGGAGCTCGTCGACGGCTACCACCCCGACCTGCTGTGGTTCGACGGCGAGTGGTCGACCGAGAACCCCCACAACCCGTGGACCGAGCGGGACGGCGAACGCCTGGAGTCCTATCTGCACGGCCTCAGCCCGGACCTCGTCGTCAACAACCGGGTCGGCAAGCGCCGCGTCGTCGACGGCGACTACGGCACCCCCGAGCAGGAGATCCCCGCCGCGCCGGTCGACGGCCAGCTCTGGGAGTCGTGCATGACGCTCAACGACCACTGGGGGTACGCCCGTTACGACCAGAACTGGAAGTCCAGCACCACGCTGGTGCGCAACCTCCTCGCCACCACCTCCCGCAGCGGCAACTACCTCCTGAACGTCGGCCCCGACGCACACGGCCGTATCCCGCAGCCCTCCGTCGACCGCCTGCGGCAGATGGGCGACTGGCTGCGCGCCTCGGGTCAGGGCGAGGCCGTCTACGGCGCCCGCTACGGCGGCCTGGTCGACGAGCCCGCCTGGGGTTCGGTCAGCCGCAAGGGCGACAAGCTGTACGCGGCGGTCACCCAGTGGCCGTCGAGCGGCACGGCCCTGCATCTGAAGGCACGTACGGCCTTCGACGTGAAGGCGGCGCGAGTACTGGGCAGCGGCCAGCAGGTGCGCGTCACCAAGACCGGTGACGGGTTCGACATCAGGCCGTCGGGCGCCGCGACCAACGCCGTCGCCACGGTCGTCGAGCTGACCGTGAACCCCGGCCCCACCTCCCCCGCCGGAACCGGCCACGGGCTCAGGCAGGAGATCTTCGACAACGGTGACCTCAGCGGCGCCCCGAAGGTCACGCGCACCGATCCCACCGTGAACCACGCCTGGAGGTTCGGCGGTTCGCCCGACAAGGCCGTCCCGGCGGACTGGTTCAGCATCCGGTGGAGCGGCACGATCGAGCCGCGCCGCTCCGAGACGTACACGCTCACCACCGTCTCGGACGACATGGCGCGCGTCTGGATCGACGGCAGGCTCGTGATCGACTCCTGGTCGCCGCACGGGCCGCGCGTCGACAAGGGCGAGGTGGTCCTCACCGCGGGCAAGCGTCACACGATCAGGGTGGAGTACGCGGAGCAGACCGGGGAGGCTCATATGAAGCTGCTGTGGTCCAGCCCGGGCCAGGACCAGCAGGTGGTCCCGGCGTCGCAGCTGTACGCGGGCTGAACCCCGCACCGGGGCGGCCGGACGGCTGCCCCGGTGGCCGCCCCGGCCGATGCGCTCAAGATTTTCCGGAGCAGGTGTCGATCCCGCCGGATCCCGGTTCGACGTACGGATGAGGGCGGGATCGACCCCGCACTCCGGCCGCGCACACCCGCCTCGGGCACTCGTGTCGGCCGCCGTCGATGCGCACTACGGGACCGCCGTGGCCAAGCTTCGCGTACACAGTCCGACCACCTCCCTGGACGGCTTCGCCGCCGGTCCCCACCAGCGTCTTGAAGCGCCTTTCGGGGACGGCATCGACGGCCTGCACAAAGTGGATGCTCGCCGCCATGCGGGATCGCGCCGACGCCAGGGCGGGGATCGACGTCGACTTCATCGAGCGCAGCGAGCGGAAGATCGGCGCGACCATCATGGGCCGCAACATGTTCGGCCCCGGCGCGGGCCGTGGCAGGACGAGTCCTGCAAGGGCCGGTGGGGCGACAATCCCCCGCCCCACAACGACGTGTTCGTCCACCTCCGGCCCGCGCCGGCGATGGCGGGCGGCACGACCTGGCGTCTGGAGGGGTGGCGGGGACGGTTGGTCAATGGGGTCCGCGAAGTGGCGTACAGTTGTTTTCACCGACGCGGGGTGGAGCAGCTCGGTAGCTCGCTGGGCTCATAACCCAGAGGTCGCAGGTTCAAATCCTGTCCCCGCTACTGTACGAAGAGGCCCGCATCCCCTGGGATGCGGGCCTCTTCCTTTGTGTACGCGCGCGCACGCCGTCAGAGCGTGCGGTTCAGCAGGGCGAGCAGGGCCTCCCAGTGACGGGCGTCACCTTCGGCGTTGTACGCGGCGGTGTCGGCCTGGGTGAAACCGTGCTGGGCGCCCGCGTAGACCTCGGTCTCGTGGCGGACCCCGGCTGCCGAGAGGGCCTTGTTCAGGCGGTCGATCTGCTCGGGGGGCATGCCCGCGTCCTGGTCGGCGTGGCCGAAGTACAGCTCCGCGGTGATGTGTTCGGCGAGCAGGTGGGGGCTGTCCGGGGCGTCGGTCGCCATCCGGCCGCCGTGGAAGCCGGCCGCTGCCGCGACCCGCTCCGGGAACGACCCGGCGGTGCGCAGGGCCAGGCCCGCGCCCATGCAGTAGCCCGTCACGCCCACCGGGCCGTCCGTGACCAGCGGGGAGTCGGCCAGCCAGCGCAGATACGCGTCGGCGTCACGCACGACCAGCTCGGAGGTGAGGGCGAATATGTGCGGGCCGATGGCCTCGAAGATGTCCGGCCGCTGCTGGGGGTCGATGAAGTCCGGCAGCTCGACGATCGGCGCCCGCCCCACGCGGTAGAACACATTGGGGACCAGGACGGTGTAACCGGCCGCCGCGATGCGGTCGGCCATCCCCCTGAGGTGGGGGCGGAGCCCGAAGGCGTCCATGTAGAACAGGACCGCGGGGTGCGGGGAGTTGTCGTCGGGGTGGACGAGATAGGCGTCGGCGGTGCCGTCCTGCGTGGGGATGTCCACGGAGGTTCCGAGCACTGTGGTCATGAACGTCTCTCTTCTCGTTCGCTCTTACACATGTGACAGACCAACAGCCTGTCACAATCGCCCGAACGCGAAGATCCTTTTGCTGCCGTTCCGCACCGGTTGGACTGGTCCGAGGTGCGGTGTTTTCCGGCCGTTTCCCGGCCCGGCAGGCCGGATTTGGCCGACTGCCTCTCCTCGACGCCGTCGGGCCGGCGGCGGCGGTGGAGCTGCCGCACACCGGCCCGACGGGCGACTCGAAGCGTCAGGTCAGCACCACGACCTTGTGCATGCCCTCGGCGACGTGCGGACGCCCGGTCTTGTCGTCCGGTACGAAGCAGAGCAGCGCGTACGTGCCCGGCGGCAGGTGGTGGGTCTCAAGCAGCGCGGTGCGGCCCGGGGAGACGACGCCGAGGCCGAGGGAGGGGCCGGTGAAGAAGGGCGGCGGCCAGGAGGCGGTGCCGCCGAAGAACGCCTGGATCTGGGCGTCGGTGGTCCCGCGCTTGACGGGCTGGAGCTCCATCTCGTGGAGCTCGTCCGAGGCGTTGTGGACCAGGATGTTGTCCGCGGCCTTGTGCAGGCCGTTGACGTCGAAGCGGGGGCCGGCCGACGTCTCGCGGGTGATCACGATGCTGTCGGGGAAGGCCGCGAGGTCCTCGGACGAGCCGCCGCGCCTGCTCCCGCGCAGGTTGAGCGCACGGGTGACCGGATGGGCCGGGTCGGCCAGGAAGGCGGTGAAGTCCAGGAGGACGACGGGGCCCGCGCCGATCGGGGTGGTGAAGGTCTCCGACACGGACGGGGTGACCTGGGCGCCACCGAGCGCGTCCGCCTCGTCACGCACCGCCGAGATGCCCTGCGCGGCAGTGGCGGGCACGTTCCTGTCGACGGCCTTGGCCAGGTCGGCGAGCACCTTGCGCACGGTGACACCGCGGTGCGGCCGGAAGGCCTGGAGGAAACGGCCGTTCGGGTCGTCGGTCTTCACATGGAAGGCGACCAGACCGGCCTGGGCGGTGGCCGGTGCGTGAATGCCCGAGCGCCCGATCGCCACCTCTACGGGGTGGCGGCCGTGGCGGCCGTACTCCCCGCGGACGGTGGCGCCGGCGGTGGTGGCGCCGGCGAGGGCGGTGGCGAAGGCCAGGGCGGCAGCCGCCGTCCTGACCCCGTTGCGCAGCAGTGCGGTACGCATGAATCTCCTGTCGTCGCGTGACCCCCTGTCACAGGGCAGCACCTTTGGCGCTGAGTGATCGTCAGCCACGCAGACGGCAGGGCCGATCGGGGGTATCCCCGGACCGGCAGGGCGCGACCTCAGTGCGGCTCGCCCACCGCCCGGTCCACGAGCGCCGCCGCCCCGCCCGTGTACCGGGCCGGGTCGCAGAGCTCGGCCAGTTCCCCGGCGGTGAAGTGGCCGCGCAGCTCCTCGGACGCGGCGAGCACCTCCCCGAGCGGGCGGCCGGACCGCTGTGCGGTGTGCGAGGCCCTGGTGAGCGCCTGCTTGGCCTCGGCCTTGCCGAGCCGCGGTGCCAGTACGGCGGCGATGCGCTCGGAGACGATCTGGCCGCCGGTCAGCGCCAGGTTCTCGGCCATCCGCTCCGGCCGCACTTCGAGCCCCTCGGCCAGTTCGACCAGGGTGTGGGTGGCGCCGCCGGTCAGCCGCAGACACTCGCGCAACAGCTGCCACTCCGCGTGCCAGGCCCCGGCGGAGCGCTCGTCCTCGGAGAGCATGCACTGGGTGACGCCCGCGGCCAGGACGGGCACCTGGAGGGCCGCGCTGCGCAGCAGCGTCGCCAGGACCGGGTTGCGCTTGTGCGGCATGGCCGAGGAGCTGCCGCGCCCGGTGACCGCGGGCTCCGCGACCTCCGCGACCTCGGTGCGGGTCAGCGACTGCACGTCCACCGCGATCTTGCCGAGGGCTGCGGCCGTGAAGGCGAGGGCGGCGGCGAGGTCGGCGATGGGCGTACGCAGGGTGTGCCAGGGCAGTTCCGCCGTGGCAAGATCCGTCTCCTGCGCGAACGTGTCGGTGAGCCGTGCCGCGTACTCGCCCGGGTCCAGTGGGCCTTCGCCGTCGAACCGTGCGTACTCCAGATATCCGGCGAGCGTTCCCGCCGCCCCTCCGAGGGAGACGGGCAGCCCCCCGTCCAGGACGCGCTCCAGGCGCAGGTCGGCGTCGAGCACCAGCTTGCGCCAGCCCGCCGCCTTCAGCCCGAACGTGGTGGGGACGGCGTGCAGGGCCAGGGTGCGGCCCGCCATGGTGGTGTCGCGGTGCCGCCGGGCGAGAGCGGCCAGGGCGTCGGCGGACCTGGCGAGGTCGGCGCGCATCAGCCGCAGCGCCCGCTGGGCGACGAGCATCGCGCCGGTGTCGAAGATGTCCTGGCTGGTGGAGCCGCGGTGCACATACTCGGCGGCCGCCGGGTCCACGGCGGCGACGCGCCGGCTCAACGCCCGCACCAGGCCCACGACCGGGTTGGCGGTCTCCCGCGAGGCCAGCGCCAGCTCCCTCAGGTCGAGGTGCTCGGCGCGGGCCTGTGCGCCGATGACCTCGGCGGCCCGCTGCGGCAGGGTGCCGAGCCGGGCCTGCGCCCGGGCGAGGGCGGCCTCGGCGTCGAGCATCCCCTGCAGCCACGCCAGGTCGCCGACGGCCTCCTCGACGGGAGTGCCGGCGCGGACCGGCGAGAGCAGGCCGGAGTCGAGCAGGCTGTCGGGGCGGCTGGTCATACGAGTGCTCCTTGCAGCCGGTCGGGGGCGGCGACCGAGGTGGTGGGGCGGGGTGCGAGGGCCAGCACCGCACGGGCGATGGCGTCGGAGTCGGCCAGGGTCACCGAGTCCACCCCCGGCCGGATCCCGGCCGCGGTCACCCAGTGCACGGCCTCCGTGGGCACACCGTAGGCGAACCGGCGCGGGTGCGCCCGGCCCCGGGCGTCGCGGACGCGGTAGGGGCGCTCGGCGACGGCGAGGCCGCCGGTCTCGTACCCGGCCCTGCCCGCGTTCGGCACCCGGTGGTTCACGGCCTGCCCGGTGGCGACCAGGTGCTGGAGCAGCGGGTCGGCGGCGCGCCGCAGATCCGCCTCGGGCAGTCGCGCCTCGATCAGTACGTGGGCCCGCAGGGGCGGCCCGGGTACGGCCCGGGACTGGGCGACGAAGGCGGGGTTGACGGTGTCGATGCGTATCTCGGTCTGCGGGCCGGTGAGTTCGAGGATGCCCGCCTCGATGAGCGCGATCATCTCCTCGATGCGCGAGGTGGGCGGGCCGATGGAGAGGAAGGCGTTCAACGGCGTGTACCAGCCGTCGAGTTCGTCGCGGTGCGAGTCGCCGTGCAGACCGCTGTGGTCGACCGCGAGCCGGATCTCGTTGCGCAGGTCGCGCAGGACGTCGAGGGCGGACTTGAGCGGGCCGCTGAGGTTGCCGTGCTTGGCCTCGCGCACGTCGTCGCGCAGGTACTGGAGCAGCCAGTCGCGGAACGCGGCCCGGTCGCCGAACTCCTGGTCTCCGTACGGGCGCGACAGCCGCTCCCAACTCCAGCGCTCCGCCTCGGGTATGCCGGCCGCGTCGAGCAGCCCGCTCCGGTCCTCGGCGCTCTCGCAGGCCAGGAAGCGGTCCACCAGGTCCATGCGCTCGGCGTCGCGGCCGTGGGCGGTGAGCCAGGTGCCGTAGTAGACGCTCTCCACCTCGCGGGTGATCAGCGGCCACAGCTCGTCGCGCAGACCGATCCGTTCGCCGTCGTCGGCCCGCTTGCGCAGGGTCTCGACGTGCTCGGGGGTGAGCAGACGGGGGTAGTAGCGCTCCGAGGCGCCCTTCTCGTTCTCGCCGCGTGCGTGGTACGGAACGCCTCGGCGGGAGGTGGCGTACATCACCGGCTCCTGGCCCGAGGGCCGGTACACCAAGCGGCCGTCGACGCGCTCGAAGGAACCGCCGCGCCCCTGGGTGAGCAGGGTCATGTGGTCGAAGAAGTTGAGGCCGAGGCCGCGCAGCAGGACCGGCTCGCCCGCCTTGACCACGCTCAGGTCGAGGTCAGCGGGGTTCGCGGGCTGGAGGTAGCGCAGGCCGTGCACCCGGGCGAGGCTGGCGGTCCGCTCCTCGTGGGCGGTCGGCCGCACCGGGACGTGGCCCTGGGCGAGGACGACGGCGTCCAGACCGCTGAGCCAGGTGCCGTCGGAGAGGCCGACGGCCTGCTCGCAGTCGGCCTCTCCGTGGCTGTCCGTGAGGGCGACGGCGCGCGAGCGGTGGACCTCGATCGTGACGTGCGCGGGGGCGCCCCGGACGACCTGCTGGAACATCGCGGAGAGGTAGCTGCCGTAGAACGCGCGTGTGGGATAGGTGTTCGGCCCCAGGTCGCGGGCCTCGGCGAGCGTCTGCTCGTCGTGCCCGGCGCGCCCGCCGGACGCGGCGAGCTCCCTGGCCCACTCCTCCAGGGTCGGGCCGGGCTCGATGGGCCCGTCGATGCACGAACTGTCGTCGGTGTGGACCGTGATCTGGGACGACACCGTGTTCATCAGCAGCAGACGGGACTGGTCGGTGCGCCACACCGCACCGGCGCCGGGCTCGCACGGCTCGACGACGTGCACGGTCACCGCGGAGTGCGTCGGCTGCGCACGCTCGTTGGCACACAGCCGCTCCAGCACCGACAGACCGCGCGGTCCGGCGCCGACTATGCACAGCGTCCTGGGAACGCCACTCCTCATACCAACACTCTCCTGTCGTCTTGACCGAGCGGTCCCGCGGGCGGTACGGAACGACTTCCGGGGAAAGGGGCGGTTGGCTGCTGGTTGTCGTTCCTCACATCGGGAAGATAGCCATGGTGAGGTCGTTCGATCCAAGGACACCGGTCAACTGCGGCATAGTGCACAGGTGTTGGTCGTGCGGCGCTCAACTCGCCGGAGAGCGAAGAGCGCAGGTCACAGCGGTCGCGGCCGGGCACACCCGGATGGCGTCGGCCTGTCGCGGGGGTGACGTTGAGCACGCACGATGGACAAGCGGAAGTAACCAGTCCGCAGAGGAACCGTCCGCGTGGAGGTGCGAGAGCGATGTGGCGACCTGATGGCTGGGACGTACGGGTGCGCATCGGCGTGCTCACCCCGCACGCCGATGTGGGCCCCGAGTCGGAGTTCCGCGCGATGGCGCCGCCCGACGTGGGCGTGCACGCCGCCCGGGTGCCGTTCGGGGCCATGCGCCGGGGCGGAGCCATGGACTCCACGATCCCGCTCGCCCCCGTGCGGGCCTTCGCCGAGCCTCCGTACGTCGACGAGGCCGCCGCGCAGCTCGCCGCCGCGCCCGTGGCGGCCCTCGCCTACGCGTTCACCAGCTCCGCGTACGTCATCGGCGCGGACGAGGAGGCGGCGATGCTCACCCGCCTCTCGGCCCGCGCCCACGGCCTGCCGGTGGTCGCCACCTGCGCCTCGACGGTGGAGGCCCTGCACGCCGTGGGCGCCACCCGGATCTGCCTGGTCGATCCGCCGTGGTTCGACACCGCGCTCAACGACCTCGGCCGGGCCTACTACGAGGCCGCCGGATTCGACGTACGGTTCTCCGCACCCTGCGACCTCCCCAGCGGGCAGGCCCTCATCCGGCCGGGCGAGCTGCACGACTGGGTGGCCCCTCGCATCCCCGAGGAGGCGGAGGCCGTCGTCGTGGGAGGCAACGGCTTCCGGGCCGTGGGGATGGTGGAGAGCCTCGAAGCCACCCTCGGGCGGCCCGTACTGACCGCCAATCAGGTGCTGCTGTGGGCGGCACTGCGCGCGGCCCGGAGCGACACCGCCGCGATCACGGGGTACGGCCGGCTGTTCACGCCGGACGCCCCGCCCCCGGCCGGGACCGGGGACGGGACGCCGTGACACCGGGGCCGCACCGCCCCTACCCCTCCCGCATCACTCGGCCACCCGCAGGACGATCTTGCCCCGGGTGCGGCCCGAGGCCTGCCGGCGGTGGGCCTCGGCGGCCTGCTCCAGCGGCAGCACCGCAGCCACCTCGACCTTGATCGCGCCGGCGTCGATCAGACCGGCCAGGGCGGTCAGGGCGGTACCGTCCGGCTCCACCAGGAACGGCCTGGCCCGCACACCGGCCGCGGCGGCCTTCGCGGCGAGCTCGTCCGACACACCGGAGGGGACGGCGACGAGCAGGCCTCCCGGGCGCAGCACGGCGAGGGAGCGCGTGCTGGTGCTGTCGATCTCGTCACCGACGAGGTCGACGACCACATCGACGCCGGACAGCTCCTTCTCGAAGCGGGTGGCGGTGTAGTCGACGACCTCGTCGGCGCCGAGCTCCCGCAGCCAGGCGTGCTTGCCCGCGCTGGCGGTGGCGATGACGTGGGCCCCGAGGTGCTTGGCGATCTGGACGGCGAAGTGACCGACGCCACCCGCGGCGGCGTGGACGAGCACGCGCTGCCCCGGGCGCACATCGGCCGTGTCCACCAGGATCTGCCAGGCGGTGAGCGCGGCGAGCGGGACGGCCGCGGCCTCGTCGTGGTTCAGGGACGCGGGCTTGCGGGCGAACTGCCGGGCGGGAGCGGTGACGTACTCGGCGTAACCCCCGGCGGCGCGGGGGAACCACGGCATGCCGTACACCTCGTCCCCCACCTCCAGGGTGTGCACGCCGAAGCCGAGCTCTTCGACCACTCCGGCGACATCCCACCCGAGGACGAACGGCGGCTCCCCGAGGACGCCCGCCATCCCGTGGCCCTCACGCGTCTTCACGTCGACCGGGTTGACCCCGGCGGAGACGACCCGTACCAGGACCTCCGTCGGCAGCGGCACGGGGCGCGGCGCCTCGGTGACCCGGAGGACCTCCGGGCCGCCGAAGGCGGACTGGGTGACGGCGCGCATCGTGGGGGTGGTGTGAGACATGCGTTACTCCTCGAATGCGGGGCGGCTGCGCCCGCGCGGTGAACGATGCGGCCAAGCTATGGGAAGGGTAGTAGTAACCCGCAAGGGCACCTACTATCTTTTGGATAGTATCTACTCGACCGCGCTCCCCCGCGCGGAGGAATCGCCGAGGAACCGCACATGAGCAGGAACTGCACCACCGGCAGCCACGACAAGCACGACGTCTACGCGGCCCTGTGCCCCTGCCGGAACGTGCTCGAACTCCTGGCGAACAAGTGGAGCGCGCTGGCGATAGGCGCCATGGAGGACGGTCCCGTACGGTTCGGGGCGCTGCAGCGCGTACTCCAGGGTGTCAGCCCCAAGGTCCTCACCCAGACCCTGCGCCGCCTGGAGGAGGCGGGACTGGTCTCCCGCACGGTCTACCCCGCCGTGCCCCCGCACGTCGAGTACGCCCTCACCGAGCTCGGCCACAGCGCCGCCGAGCCGCTGGCGCAGATGCGCGACTGGGCCGAGCGGAACGTGGATCTGCTCTACGCCGGGCAGTGAACCAGAGGTGACTCGTGTAGGGATCACTTGTCTGGTGCAACCCTGACGTTTGGCCCTGTCGTTTCAGGTCGAAGAGGGACAGGAAACACGTCACCCGGGCCGGAGGGGGCCCTTCCGGTGCGGCCGTGGTGTCAGAGTCCGAGTGCGGCGCCCGGACCGGGCGCCCATGGATGAACTACCTGACCCAAGGAGTTTTCCCGTGGGGAAGAGAGTCACCACACTTCTGGCCACCGCCACCCTCGCCACCATGGCCCTCGTCGGGCAGGCGAGCGCGACACCCTCGCACCACACCCCGTCGCCCACCACCGCCAAGTCGGCGGCGGCGCGCGTGGATTCGACCCAGACGCGGTATGCGCCGTTCACCCTCAACCACAACCAGTCGGTGAGCTCGAACACGGCGCGGCTGGTCATGCAGTCCGACGGCAACCTCGTCATCTACGACGAGTTCAACCGGGCCCGCTGGGCCTCGAACACCGTCGGCCGGGGCTGGACCGCCCGCTTGCAGACGGACGGCAACTTCGTCGTCTACACCCGCTCCAACCGCCCGGTGTGGGCCTCCAACACCGACGGCCACCCGGGCTCGCGCCTCGCCGTCCAGGACGACGGCAACGTGGTCGTCTACGACGGCAGCCGGGCCGTGTGGGCGTCGGGCACCAACCACTGACGCCCCGCCGCGGTAGCCACTGACCACCCTGCATCCGGCAGGCCGGGCACGCGCGGGCCCGGCCTCGCCGCCGTACGTTCCCACGCGTCCGGCTACCGGCCCGTGTACTGCTCGCGGGCGTCCGTGACCTCGGCCAAGTGCGTCCGGGACCACTCGCACGTGGCGTTGAGGGGATCGATCAACGAGCGTCCGAGCGCGGTGAGTTCGTACTCGACACGGGGTGGGTTCTCGTCGTACGCGGTACGAGTGAGGAAGCCGTCGCGCTCCATCGCGCGCAAGGTCTCGGTCAGCACCTTCGCGCTGATCCAGTGCAGCGGCACCCGCAGTTCGGAGAACCTGCGCGGGCCGTCCTCCAGGCAGCGCAGGACCACACCGGTCCATTTGTCGCCGACGCGGAAGGGCACCAGACCGCCCGCACAGTCGGGGCGGTCGAAGAGGTCGGCGGGCAGGGGTGCGGGGGTGGGGCGGTCGCTCATGGGGCCGACGCTAGCCCAGTACCTTTGCGGTAACCAGGGGTGCCCGTCCTAACGTTCCCGTCATGACCTCGCCGAACGCGAATTCCGCGCCCTCCGTGAACCCCGCCCGCTCCACCGACTCCGCCAACTCTCCCAAGCGCATCGCCGTTTTCGGCGCGGGCGGGCGGGTGGGGCGGGCCGTGGTGGCCGAGGCGGTGGCACGCGGCCACTCCGTGACGGCCGTGGTGCGCGACCCCGCGAAGTATCCCGGCCTCGGCTCCGACGCCGTGACCGTCCTACGCGGCGACGCCACCGACGCCGCCTCGGTGGCCGCCGCGGCGGCCGGCCATGACGCGGCGGTGAACGCCTCGGTGCGCCTTGACGTGCCCTCGGAGGAGTACTTCGTCTCCGCCGCCGAGGCCATGACCGGCGGCCTCGCGGCGGCCGGGGTGGGCCGGCTCGTGGTGCTCGGCATCGCCACGACGCTGGAGACGGCGCCGGGCGTACGGATCATGGACGCGCCGGAGTTCCCGGAGCAGTACCGGGTGTTCTCGCAGGGGCACGTGGCCGAGTTCGCGACGCTGAGCACGGCGGGGCCCGAGCTCGACTGGCTGATGGTGGTGCCGCCCCTCGATCTGGACGCCGAGGGCCCGCGCACCGGCCGGTACCGCACAGCGGTCGGCACCGTCCTCGACGGCCCCGGGCGCATCTCGCACCCCGACCTGGCGCTCGCCGTACTGGACGAGATCGACGAGCCGGGGCACACCCGGGTGCAGTTGGCCGTGGCGCACTGAGGGAACTCCCTTGCCGTGATCGTCGTGGGGCCGTGAGGATGGCGTCATGCCTACGTTCACCACGCCCGACGGGACCGAACTCGCCTACCACGTCCGCGGCGAGGGCGAGCCTCTGCTCTGCGTACCGGGCGGGCCCATGCGCGCCTCCGCCTACCTGGGGGACCTCGGCGGGCTGGCGGCGCGGCGCCGGCTGATCCTGCTCGATCTGCGCGGGACCGGCGACTCGGGCGTCCCCGCCGACCCGGCGACGTACCGCTGCGACCGGCAGGTGGCGGACGTCGAAGCCCTCCGCGACCATCTGGGGCTCGACCGCGTCGACCTTCTCGCGCACTCGGCGGGCGGCGATCTCGCCCTGCTGTACGCGGCCCGGCATCCGCGCCGCGTCCGTACGCTCACCCTGGTCACCGCCCGCGCGCGTGCCCTCGGCGTCGACTTCACCGAGGAGCACCGCCGGGAGGCAGCCGCCCTGCGCACGGCCGAGCCGTGGTTCGAAGCCGCGTACGACGCCTACGAACGGATCTGGGCCGGCTCCGACGCCGACGCCGACTGGGACGCCATCGCCCCCTTCTTCTACGGCCGTTGGGACGCGGCGGCGCGGGCACACGCCGCGGCCGACGTGGAGCAGACCAACGCCGAGGCCGCGGAGGTGTACGCGTCGTCCGGCGCCTTCTCGCCTGCCGCTGCGCGCGCCGTCATGGAGACACTGGACGCACCGGTCCTGCTGCTCACGGGCGAACTGGACAGCGGCCCGCTTCCCCGCGTCGCGGCCGACATCGCCGAGCTGTTCCCGAAGGCGGAACTCACCGTCCTGCCATGCTCCGGCCACCACCCCTGGCTCGACGACCCGCAGGGTTTCACGCGGACGGTGACGACGTTCCTTGAGGTGGGGGCGGTCCGGCAACTCCCTTCCTCGGCAAGTCCTCCGCAAGTCCTCCGCGAGCGATGAGTTTCCGCCCGGGCAGCGGTCTGCCCTCCGTCACCGCACCCGCGGACGACTCGGACGGAAGGGCCACCGCGTATGACCACCACCCACACCCTCGACGTCCCCGGCGCGCGCCTGCACTACGAGGTGCGCGGCTCGGGGCCGCTCCTGCTCGTCATGGGGGCGCCGATGGACGCCGGTGCGTTCGCGCCCCTGGCCGACGCGCTCGCGAGCACCTACACCGTCGTCACCCATGACCCGCGCGGCATCTCGGGCAGCACCCTCGACGACCCCGGGCAGGACTCCACCCCCGAGCTGCGGGCCGACGACGTCGCCGCCCTGCTCGACGCCCTGGGGGCCGAGACCGCCGACGTGTTCGGCAGCAGCGGCGGCGCGGTGACCGGGCTCGCGCTGGTCGCACGGCACCCCGGGCGGGTGGGGACGCTCATCGCGCACGAGCCTCCCGTGATGGAGCTGCTCCCGGACGCGACCGAACAGCGCGCCGCGACCGAGGACATCATCGAGACGTTCCACCGCGAGGGGCAGCCCGCGGCGTGGATGAAGTTCATGGCCAACGCCGGCTTCGACCAGCCCTCCGACCAGTGCTCCGGCGACGGCGACGGCCAGGCCGAAGCCGCCACCGCCCCGCCCGCGTTCGAGCCCTCGCCCCGGGACATCGCCAACGGCGTCCGCTTCTTCGCCCACGAACTGCGCGGCACCGCCGCCTACGTACCCGACATCGCCGCACTGAAGACCGCCACGACCCGTACCGTCGTCGGCATCGGAGCCGCCTCGGGCGGTCTGGTCACCTATCGCACCTCGATGGCCCTGGCCGAGCGGCTCGCGGTGCGGCCGGTCGAGTTCCCGGGCGACCACGGCGGTTTCCTCGGGCAGCCCCTGGAGTTCGCGGAGGTGGTACGGACAGTGCTCAAGGGCTGAGTCAGCCGAGTCACCGCGGGTGGGCGCGGGCGTCGCCTCACAGACCGCCCGCCCACTCCTCCGTCCCGTCCTCCGTCCACTCCACCGCGTAGTACTTCAGCCGCTCGTCCTGCGCGACGAGGCTCATGCCCGCCGCGGTCATCACCCGCTGGGAAGCGATGTTGTCGTGGGACGTGTCGCCCTTGACGCGGCTGATGCCCTCGGCGCGGGCGAACAGCAGCAGGGCGCGCAGGGCTTCGGTGGCGTATCCGTTTCCCTGGACCGCCGGCACCAGGCCGTAGCCGATGGTGACGGTGCCGTCGAGGTCGGGAGCGCCGTGGAAGCCGAGACCGCCGATGGCGCGGCCGTCCTCGCGGCGGCGGATCTCGTACGTCCCGAACGGCTGCGGGTCTCCGGCGCTCTCGCAGGTCTCAAGGTAGCGCCGGGCCCCCGCGGTGTCGGCCTCGGTGGGGTATCCGGGCGCCCAGCGCGCGTTCCTGCCCGGCTCGTCCGAGGTCAGCACCACGGCTTCCGCGACGCTCATCGGGTGGAGTACGAGCCGTGCTGTCACGAGACATTCCATACCCGGTGGGATATCACCGGGTATGGCGCGCCGCAAGGGAATTGTCCAGCGGGTGTGGCCTGATGTCGCCCCTGCCAGGAACTCCTTGCGCGCTACAGGAGTTCGCCGTGTGCGGCGGGTACGCGCGTGATGAACGCGAGCCCGTCGATCGCCTCCCTGGCGAGAGCGACCGCTTCCTCGGCGGTGGTGGCGTGGGCACGGGCCCAGGCCAGCCGGGAGAAGCCGTTCTGGAGGCCATGCAGTTCGGTGCCCGGTGACCCCAGGACGTTGAGCGTCACCGCGTCGGAGCGCTCGGCGTCGGCGCCGGACACCTCGACGAGGGTCCCCTGGGCGGGTGCGCCCGCGAACCAGATGGCCTCGCTGCGGCCGGCCCGGTCCGGGGCGTCGAGCGTGGCGCGGATTGCGGGCAGCACCTTCTCGCCGAGGACCTGCTGGAGCTGCGACTCGATCAGGTCCACGCCCGTCGCGTCGGTCACCATGCTCCAGAGTTCGTCGCCGCCGGTGCGCAGACGCGTCTCGATGACGCGCGGCCCTCGCTCGGTGAGGACGACCTCGGTGTGGGTGGGCCCGAACTCGACGCCCAGCGCGTCCAGCGTGGCGATCACGTGCCGGGTGACGGCCTCCGTCTGCCCGGACTCCAGCGGCGCGGGCATCACATGGCCCAGCTCGACCAGGCTGACGGGGTCGGAGTACGTGCGGGTGATGGCGACGACCACGTGCTCGCCCCGCTCCGAGAAGGCCTCCACGCTGTACCGGGCACCCACGAGGAAGTCCTCGACGGTGGCCCGCGGGTCGGCGCCCGTACCGCCGGCGCGTTCCAGTGCCGACTCCGCCTCGGCGGCCCCGGCGACGACGGAGACACCCTTGCCGGCCGCGTCCGTGAGCGGTCTGACCACACAGGGATAGCCGTGTGCCTCGGCGAAGGAGTGCAGCTGGGCGGGGCTGTCGACGACAGCGCAGGCCGTGGCCTCGACACCGGCCTGCGCGAGCCGCTGCCTCATCGCGTACTTGTTCATGACGAGTTCGACGATCTCGGGGGTGTGCGTGTCGAGTCCGAGGACCTCGGCGACCAGGGCCGCCTGCGGCCGGCAGTCGTCGTAGAAGGAACCGATCCGGGTCACCGGCTGGACGGCGTCGATGGCCCGAGCCATCGCGATCCACTCCTCGTCGGAGGCGTCGGGGCTCAGGACGACGATCCGGCTGTGCTCCTCGGTGTCGTCCGTCTTCGCGAGGTGTTCGGGCCAGCACATGACGGACGTGGTGACCTTCCGTCCGGCCGTCTCGCCGAACGCGCGCATGCGGGCCGGTATGTCGTACCCGGCGCCGAACACCAACACGTGTTCCGTCACGGCAACCCCTCTCCTCGATGATCTTTTCCGTAGCAATATCAACTGTCAAGGTCTGTACGCCACTTCACCCACGGGGAAGCGAGGACCAGGGGGAATCACGCCAAGCCGACGCCGAGAGCACCTTGTTGCCCTCCGAGGTGATCACATATGGCCTCGCGGCGCCCGTGGCACGGTATGCCGCCACAGCGGACGCGCCCGGTTCGCGCCGCCGCACCGGAGGGGCCGACGGCCGGAGCCGTCGGGCCGCGGCGCCCGACTCCCTCACCGCCGACGCGCGAACCCACCCTCCGGCGCCCGAACCCACCTGCCACGGACGGCCCGTGCCCTCCCTTTCGCGGCCCTGCCGCCTTCCTGCGAACGCGGCCCGCGTGTACGGGCCGCAAGGAGAAACGAGATCAAGGGCCTGGTCCCCCCGCCCGGACCGCCTCGCGTGCCGGCCGGCACGACGGTCGCCGAGTTGACCGGGCCGCTCGTCCTGACCGGGCTGATCGTCTACTGGGGAGCGCCGCAACCGGATCCTGCGGGCGGCCTGTTCGCCGTGGCGGCCTCGGCGACGCTGCCGGTGGTGCAATGACGAGGCTCAGTACTCGATGGCCGGCCGATCTGGAACTCCCCGCGGGCTGGCGCGCCGAAGGGTTCGAAGGGACCCTGCAGGAGTGCGCGGCACGGGGCGAAGGGGGTGGACCGACATACGCCCGGCCGGGCTTCGCCGCCGCATGGACGCCGCCGTCGACTGACGGGCCGCCGAGGGAGGCGGCCGCGACCGCTTGCGTGATCCATCAGCGAGGGGAGTGCACGTTGAGAACCGAAGCCAGCCGCGAACCACGTGCGACCGCGACGGACGGGACCGGCACGGGTGCCGTACGGCATCTGATTTCCACGAACGACCTGACCGACGCCGAGCTCAGAGCCCTCGTCGAACGGGGTGCGGAGTTCTCGAACGGATCGGTCCGCTCCGGTGAGCAGCTGACCGGCCTGGTCGCCGGCATCCACTTCCTCAAGACCTCCACGCGGACCCGTACGTCGTTCTCCGCCGCCGCCCTGCGGCTCGGCGCGAAAATCATCTCGCTTGGGCCGGACGACCTCCAGACCAACACCGGCGAGACGCTGGAGGACACCGCCGAGGTCCTGTCGCGGATGCTCGACATCCTCGTGGTGCGCTCCGCCGGAGACCCGGCCGACCTGCGCACCTTCGCGTCGCAGCCGCGCATGGCCGTGGTCAACGCGATGACCGCCGACGAGCACCCCACTCAGGCGATCGCCGACCTGACCACGATCCTGTGCCGCTTCGGCCGGATCGAGGATCTACAGATCTGCTACATCGGCGAGGGCAACAACACGGCGGCCGCGCTGGCGCTGACGCTGAGCCGCTTCAAGGGCGTCCACCTGGAGCTGCGGACGCCCCCCGGTTACGGCCTGGATCCCGCCACTCTCAAGCGTGTGGCCGCCAACGCCGCCGCCAGTGGGGCGAGCGTGGTGGAGCTGCACTCCATGGACAGCCGCCCGCAGGGCTTCGACGTCATCTACACGACGCGCTGGCAGACGACCGGCACCAGCAAGCCGGACCCCGACTGGCGCCGGATCTTCGCGCCCTTCCAGATCAGCACCGCTCTGTGGGACAGCAGCCCGGACGCCGTCTTCCTGCACGACCTCCCGGCGCACCGCGGCGAGGACGTCACGGCCGAGGTCCTCGACGGGCCGCACAGCCTCGCCTTCGATCAGGCGGAGAACAAGATGTACGCGGCGATGGCCGTTCTGGAGTGGTGCGCCGGACGGCGCTGACCGACTCCTTCCACAGCGCGATCCCAGGGATCCCACCGGGAAATCTCGGCTCGGCGGCATCCCCTCGTCTGGCATGCCCTCCTGTGGCGTGGGCGCACCCAACGAGATGGCCACGGGGGAAGTCTCAGGTGACGTCAGCGTTGGACACCGGGCTGGAAGAAGTCGAGCGCTACACCGAGAACCCCGACCTGGCCGCGCTCGGACGGATCGCGACCAACGGATCACGACCATGCGACACACCCGGCGCCCCACCCACAGTCCACCGCAGTCGCACCCTCAGAACAGGAGACACCCCATGGCCGGCTTCACCGTCGTACCCGGCGCCGCAGTGTCCGCCATCCTCGCCGACTCGCACAAGGACGTCCTGCGCATCGTCGCCGAAACCTACATCGCCCACGAGCAGGGCCAGTCGGTCAACCCGGACGGCTGCTTCCTGCGCTTCCCCGAGAAGCCCAACGCCCGTGTCATCGCGCTGCCTTCCTACCTCGGCGGCAAGGTGGACACCATCGGCATCAAGTGGATCGCCAGTTTCCCCGACAACCTCCAACAGGGGCTGCCGCGCGCCTCGGCCACCCTGCTGCTCAACGACTACTCCACCGGGTACCCGGTGGCCTGCCTCGAAGCCGCCAGTATCAGCGCGGCCCGTACCGCCGCGTCCGCCGCGGTCGCCGCCGCCGCACTGGTCGCCGCCGAGCAGCCCGTACGGGTCTCCTTCGTAGGGGCCGGAGTCATCGCCCGCACCATCCTCGACTACCTCCACGCGAACGACGTCACCGTCGCGGACGTCCTCGTCCACGACCTGGACGCCACCAGCGCGGGCCACCTCACCGCGCACACCGCCGAGCGCCTCGGCGTCCCGGTCGCCACGGGCAGCCTGCAGGAGGCCCTCACCCGGGACCTCGTCGTCTTCGCCACCACGGCCGCCACGCCCTATGTGAGCGGCGACACCCCGCTGCGCCCCGGCCAGGTCCTGCTCAATGTGTCGCTGCGCGACCTGGCGCCCGAGCTGCTGCTGAAGAGCAACAACGTGGTGGACGACGTCGACCACTGCCTCAAGGCGCAGACGTCGCCGCACCTGACCGAACAGCTCACCGGCGGGCGCGACTTCATCACGGGAACGCTCGGGGCGCTCCTCCAGGGCGAGGTGACGCTCGCGCCTGCCAAGCCCACCGTCTTCTCCCCCTTCGGCCTCGGCATACTCGACCTGGCGGTCGGCCACCACCTCCTCGGCGAAGCCCGGCGCCGGGGCAGCGCCGTCGAGATCCCCGACTTCATCGGGGAGGCCACGCGCTGGTGACGTCCGGCGCGAGAGGGTCTCGTGGTGTGAGGGAGCGACGCGGTACGTACGGTGCCCGCCCCCTTCGCATCCACTTCTCCCTCGCAGGACTTCCCGGTCGCGTCGGCCGGGCTTGGGAGATCCGGGCAGCGGTGCGGTGTAAGCAGGAGTCATGGATCTCCGGGCACTGAGCGCGCGGCGCTACCCGTACCGCCGACTGCGCCACGCACTGCTCGCGGCGCCGTTCGCGCTGATCGCGTTCGTCACGGTGGGCGACATCCGGGCTCCGCCCGATGTCCACCTCGGGCCGTTCCTGGTGGCCGCGCCCGCCCTCACCGCATCCTTCGCCGGGCCCCGGACCACGGGGTTCGTCGGTGCCGTCGCCGTCGTCGCGCAGGTCGCGGTGGCGGTGGTGCGCAGCAGCGCCACCGACCTCAACCACTCGGTCCAGATCGTCTCGCTGATCCTGATCTCGGTGTTCGTGACGCTCTTCGCCCATCTGCGCGAGGTGCGCGAGAAGGAGCTCGTCCAGCTGCGCTCGGTGGCGGAGGCCGCCCAGCAGGTGGTGCTGCGCCCGCTGCGGGAGCGGATCGGCCCGCTGCTCATGGCGTCGGTGTACCTGGCGGCGGAAGCGGAGGCGCAGATCGGCGGTGACCTCTACGCCGCCGCCCGCACCGCCCACGGGACCCGGCTGCTCATCGGGGACGTACGCGGCAAGGGCCTGCAGGCCGTGGGGGACGCGGCCGTCGTCCTGGGCGCCTTCCGGGCCTCGGCCCACCAGGAGGCCGAACTGTCCGGCCTCGTGGCCTATCTGGAAGGCGCCGTCACCCCGGACCTGGACGACGTCTCCGTGGGCGACGCCGACCGCGCCGACGACCCGGGCGAGGCGTTCATCACCGCGGCGGTGCTCGACGTACCCGACGACCGGCAGACGCTCGGCCTGGTCAGCTGCGGGCACCCGCCGCCCCTGCTCCTGCGCGGCGGCCGGGTCATCCGCCTCGACGTGGCCCATCCGGCACCGCCGCTCGGCCTCTCGGAGCTCATCGGGTCCGGCATCGCGGCGCAGACCTTCGCCGCGGAGACCTTCGCCTTCGAGGAGGGCGACATCATGCTGCTCTACACGGACGGCGTCATCGAGGCACGCGACAAGACGGGGACGTTCTATCCCCTGGCGGAGCGCCTGGCCGCCTGGTCGGGCACGGGCCCCCACGCCCTGCTCGACCACCTCTGCGACGACCTGCTCACCCATGCGGCGGGGCACTGCCTGGGGGACGACGCCGCGATGGTGGCGATTGAGCGGTTGGGGTGACGGCGGGTGACCCAACCGGGTGGCGCGACTGGTCCGATCCGGCGAATGTCGGGCGTGTTTACCGGCCTGAGTGCAAACGATCCCGAGCAAAACGGGAAGGCATGCGAATGCGTTGACAGAACGCACCAGACCTCCTCGAAGAGGAAGCAAACAACATGAACTCTGAACACAGGCCGGTCTCTCCGCTCGGTCCGCTGCCCCGCCGAGGCAAGTGGCTCGCCGGAAGCGCCGCCGCCTCCCTCGTCCTGCTGCTGGCCGGTGCGTCCGGCCCGGCGATGGCTGCCGAGACGCAGGGAGCCGGAACCCGGGTGACGTATCCCGGGCAAGGCGGGGACGACCACTGCGACTCATCGCGCGGACCCGACAAGAAGGCCGCGGATCCCGGCGCGGCCGCCGGGGGCGACGACGGCTGCAGGCAGGGTCCCCCCGGGCCACAGGGCCCCAAGGGCCCACCCGGCCCGAAGGGCGACGCCGGGCCGTGCTCCGACATCGACAGCAACGCCCCCTCGAACTCCGAGCACTTCAGCGCGGCGCTCGTCAACGGGAAGGCGTTCGCCGGCCGGCAGGCTCCCCCGGGAGGCGCGATCGTCTGGCAGGACCTGACCGACGCCGACAACCCCAGATACCCCGCCAACGCCTGTGCGATCTCCATCTCGTCGCAGGGCAACGACACCTGGATCAAGGTGGTCACCACAGCGGGCAGGGTCTACCAGACCCACGGCGACACCAATGGCACGACCTTCGTCTGGGACGAAGGCTGGACCCGACTCGCCACGCCGGGAGCGGCCACCCTCCGCACCGACGCCCAGACAGGGAGACCCGAGACCTCCTGAGTTCGTGAGAGAGAATCCCGCGTGTGCCGCGATCCGGCGGCACACGCGGGGGCTCCCGGTCGGGCCCGGGCCGTCGCCTCACGCCTTGACGTCGACGACCTTCATCTCCAGCGGGTAGCCGGACGTGCCGCAGTTGAGCGTCGACGCCTTCTCCCTGCTGAGCTTGCGGTACCCCTGGTCCCCCTTGTACGGGCCGTTCACCCTGCCGGGGCCGCCGCACTTGGCCTGTACGTACCAGGTTCCGTTGCCGTGCGAACACCAGCCCACGGCCACATGTTCGTTGGTGTGCGACACATACGCGCTGCATCCCGAAGGCCCGACCGCCGCGTTCGCCGTCGGAGCGACGCCCAGCATCACACCGGCCGCCAGCAGACCCACCGCCGAAGCCATGCCGCCAAGCCTCTTCGTCCTGCCGTTCATATGCTCTCCATCCCACAAGATGTTCGGCTTGAGCAAGCGAGACTAGTGCGATTGAGGTGTACTCGCGTCCTACTGGAAGACGATGACGAACGGCGCTTCAGGCTCCCCTCTCTACTCGAACAACAGCCACTGCGACCGAAGTTGTACATCTTCGCGGAATCCGTGATGCCGAGGTCCGCCGCGCTCGCGGGGACAGACGAAGCGGGGGGGGGGGGGGGGGGGGGGGGGGGGGGGGGGGGGGGGGGGGGGGGGGGGGGGGGGGGGGGGGTGGGGGGGGGGGGGGTGGTGGGGGGGGGTGG
>NZ_JBVIHM010000033.1:0-27824 GCF_055570295.1 Streptomyces sp. NPDC031265 | reverse complement strand
CCCCCCCCCCCCCCCCCCCCCCCCCCCCCCCCACATCCCCCCCCCCCCCCCCCCCCCCCCCCCCCTCCCCCCCCCCCCCCCCCCCCCCCCGCGGTGGTGCTGGGCGGTGGTGCTGGGCGGTGGTGCTGGGCGGTGGTGCTGGGCGGTGACCGGCCCCTCTACCGGGGCCGGTCACCGACGGGCGTCAGTGGTGGCGGTGTCCACCCTGGTGGGCACGCCCCCAGATGGCGGTGTCGAGGATCCGGCCGTCGTCGTTGCGCAGGGTGGCGGTGTCGCGCTGGTTGTCCCAGACGTAGTTGTGACGGTCCTGGTAGACGTCACGGCTGCTGTCGATGCCGATGCCCGTGTGGACCTTGACCGTCGAGTGGCCCTCCAGGCGCATGGCGTGGAAGCGGTAGCGGGCGCCGTCGCTCGCGGTGAGGGTGAACCCGTGCAGGTTCACGGCGTGGCGCCCGGTGTTCACGACCTCCACCCACTCGTTGTTGAGGCTCCGGTTCGAGTGGTCGTCGCGGCCCGGGCTGTTGTACTGCACTTCGCCGATGACCACGGTGGAGCGGGGAGCGTGCCGGTGGTGGCTGTCCGCCGCGGCGGGCAGGGCAGCGGCCCCGATCAGGGTGCCGGCGGCGAGGACGGTGGCGAAGATACGGCGGCTGGTGTGCGAAGCAGACATGTGCATGCTCTCTCAAGGACAAGCCCCAGACCGGACCTCGATCGGGCCGGTGACGGGGCGGGCCAGGTTCCCGACTGGTGCCGAGGACCCACACTTTGGCCCGCCGGAGCGGTCAGGACCCGCCGACCCGACGCTCTTTACACATTCAGGACATTTCCGTAACGAGCACCTATGTCAACTTCCAGTGTTCATACGCCCTCCGCTCGGGGACGCGGCCCCTTTGTAACAGCGCCGCACACCGCGCGTCGTGGCGAACCGCCCGGCTTGGGAGGGCAGCCCCTGCCTCGCGCCCGGCGTCAACGCTTCACCGCGGTGGTTACCACCAGCGAGGGGGCGCAGCCGCTCGGCGGACCAGCCGCGGCTGCGCACATGCTTGCGCGCCCCACTTCCGGAGACCACGGCTCGGCCGGTTCACCCGCACGATCCTGCGGCATCGCCGGGTCCCGTCTCTCGTATACGTACACGGCACAGGGGCTCCCATCATCGACGCCGCCCCCGCACCGCGCACGCCACCGCTCCGCCGACTGCGCGCCCCGGCGAAGGGGTGTTCCGGTGCTGCCGAGCACGACGCTCAGGCCACCGCCGCCACCCTGCGTTCCAGCCTTGCCACGTGCCTGCGCAGCCCCAGTGAGAACACCCACGCCGCCAGGAACAGGGCGGTGGCGATGGCGAGGGTGTACGGGACGGGGAACGCCAGGCCGCGCGAGAGCGCCGCCATCAGAGCCGCGAGGACCAGGCCCGCGGGAACCACTCGCAGCTCGGCCCGTATACCGCCCCGCCCGGGGCGCAGCAGCGAGTCCTTGGTCTTCTCGTACGTCACCAGGATCAGCAGGGTGCCCACCGCCGCTCCCAGCACCTTCGCCACGGTGGGCGCGCTCCAGCGGGCCGTGGCATCGGCCCGGACGATGAGCGCGCCGCCGAGCAGGGCGAAGGTGCCCATCCGCACCCAGCCGGGCAGCCGGGCCGCACTCGCCCGCGCCGACCGTTCCTCGCGGCGCCGGTGCCACCAACGGCTCAGCGCGTTGTCGGCCAGCTGCGAGGGGAACGCCTTCTCCAGCAGGAGCACGAGCAGCGGGAACCAGGCGGCCATACCCACCGGTCCCGCGATGTCCTTGAGCGCCCAGGACACTTCCGCCGGGGTGCGCATACTGCCCACCAGGTCGCCCGGACGGTCGTGGCCCACATCCGGCTTCGGCTCCTCCGTGTGCCCACTGGGCCCGGGGTCGGGCGCGCCATTCACGTCGTCCGAGGCGGTGGGACCGGGGTCCGGTGTGCCGGAGGCGGAAGGGGACGCAGGGGGAGGTGTGATCCCCGGCAGGTCGGGTTTGGGCAGGGCGCCGGCCCTGCCCTCGGTGTGCGCCGCGACCGGCGAGCCCTTGGGCAGGAGGAAAGCGGTGAACGGCTCGGGCGGGAGGTCGATGGTCCCCGCCCGTTCCACCGCGCGCCCGGGGCAGTCGAGGTCCACGGGCTGGTGGCCCTTCATGTCCGGGGGACAAGGGGGCGGTTTCGCCTTGGACTTGGAGGGTGCGGGGCCCGAGGCGGAGGGCGCCGGGCCCGGCGAGGGCGGCGGCGACATCGCCTCGGCCGCCGCCGTCGTCGTCCCCTGCTCACGGCCCGGCACGCCCGCGAAGCTCGGTGCCGCCATGCCCGCGAGCAGCACCACCGTAAGCAGCGCCGTCAGCACCGCCACCGGTAACCCGCGTGTCTTCCGCCTGCGTCCCACAGTGTCCCCCTCGTAACCGCACGGCCTCCCCAGACCATCCCCGTTCGGGTGCACTTGTTGGACGTCCCAACCCCACGCCTTCGTTACCCTCGCGGGTACGGCGCACGGGAGCGCAACGGCGGAAATGGGCGCACGTCGCACGCCCCGTGGACCGACACACACGGCCAAACCTCTGTCGGGAGGCGACGGTTTATGGCCCGAGGTGTCTCCAACGTGTGAATCTTGTGCGCACTCACCTGTGCTGTTGCCGCAGAGATGGGTAGCATCCGGCGGCAACATCCAGCACGAGGAAAGCGAATTCTCATGGCGGACGAGCCGGACTTCACCACACTCAAGGACCAGTACGCGGCGCGTGTCACCGCCGACCTGGAAGCCAACCAGCAGGACCAGTCACGCATCCGTGCGGAACTCGACTCGCTGAAGGGCCAACTCGAAGACCTGGAGCGGGACCACGGTCTGCTGCAAACCATGCAGCACACCCTCGGCGGCACCGCCGCCGCAGCGGCGCAGAAGCCGACGGCAACGCGCAAGCGCACCGCCAAAGCACAGCCCCCGGCCAAGACACCGCCCCCCGCGGCCACACCCACCGTCGCAGCGGTACCCAAGCCCCGTAAGCCTCAGGCCCAGAAGCCGGAGACCAAGACGGCCAAGGCGGCCAAGAGCCCCAAGAAGGCTGCCGCGCAGGCCAAGAAGCCGACCCGCAAGAGCACGGAAAGCGGTGGACCCACCCTGCGTGAGCTGGTGCTCGGCCTCTTCGCACACCACGAGGAGCCCCGTACGGTCGCCGACATCCTCACCGAACTGACGACCGCCCACCCGGACCGCCAGACCAGCCCCCAGGTGGTCCGCAACACCCTCGAAGCACTCGTCGCCAAGGGCGAGTTGGAGCGCGAACGCAAGCAGGGCTCCGTCTTCTACACGGCACACCGCAACCCTGCCCCCGCCGAGAAGACCGAGGCACCCGCCGCCGAAGCCGTGGCCGCCCCCGCTACGGCTCCCGCGCCCGCGACCGTCTGACGGGACCGCGCCCCCACCGCGCCGTGGCCACCCCGGTGCCGAGGCACCTGGAACGGGGTGGCCACGTCCGTGGGAAGAACCCGGCCGCCGTCTGTCGAAGAGAACGGCCGCCGGGTTGTTCTCATTGGGTGTTCTCAGTGGGTGTTCTCAGTGGACCTCTCTCATTGCCTGCCGTAGCCGGATGCGGGGGCCATGGAGATCACTCCGTCCCCCTGCTGTCCCGAACCGTCCGCGCCACCTGAGGCATCCGCGCCACCCGAACCGTCCGCGCCACCGGAAGCACCCGCGTCGCCCATACCGCCATTGCCGCCTGCACCGCCTGCGTCACCCGCTCCGCCGGAGCCACCGGATCCCTGGCCCCCCGCACCGATCGTCGCACCGACGGCCGCGAGGGTGGTCGTGACGGGCTGGAAGAACGTCTCGCCGCCGGCTGTGCAGTTCCCGCTGCCACCGGAGGTGAGCCCGACCGCGCTGCCGTCGGCGGTGAACAGGGACCCGCCGCTGTCGCCCGGCTCGGCGCAGACGTCGGTCTGGATGAGCCCGGTGACCGTGCCCTCGGGGTAGTTCACCGTGGCGTCGAGACCGGTGACCTTGCCGTCGTGCAAACCGGTCGTACTGCCCATGCGCAGGACGCGCTCGCCCACGGCCGCGTCGGCCGCCCGGGTGATCTCGACCAGCTTGCCCGCCCCCGTATCGACCGCACTCGGGGCTTCCGTGGCGGCGTCGTCATACGTGAGCAGGGAGAAGTCGCCGTTGCCGGGGAAGGTCGCCTTCTGGACGGTGGCGGCGGGCGCCCCGTTCGCGCTCAGCGACCACTGCTTGGCCGCGACACCGCAGTGGCCCGCGGTGATGAATCCCGGTTTGCCGTCCTGGGTGGTGACGTTGAAGCCTAGGGAGCAGCGTGCGCCGCCGCCGAAGATGGCGTCACCGCCCTCGCTGAAGGGCTTGAACTGCCCGGCGGACTTCTGGATCCGGGCCGTGTCCGCGCCGAGGGACCGGACGGCCTTCTCCAGTCTGGTCCACTGCGCCCCCTTCACCGTCCGGTCCGCCGAGACCACGATGCGGTTGGTCCGGGGGTCGACGGCCCAGGCGGTGCCGGGGATGGTCGCCGTACGGGCGAGGGTGTGTGCCGCCGAACGCAGTTCGGCCGCGCTGTTACGGACCGCGCGCGGCACCGCCCCGGCCTTCTTCACCTGTGCGCTCGCATTGCTGTTGTTACCGGCGACGTTCACGATGACCTGCTGCTTGGCGGCGTCGTAGTACGAGCCCGCGAACGCGTCGCCGAGCTGCTGGGCCAGGCCCCGCACCACGGCTGCCGCCGAGGCCGCGTTCGCCTTCCCGGCCGTGGCTCCGGACGGGGGTTCGGGCTGCGCCTGTGACGCGTTCGCACGTGGGAGCAGTACGGCCGCCGCGATGAGGCCTGCGGCCCCCGCTCCTGCCATTACGGCCCGTCGCTTGGGTATGCGCCTGTGAGTCAACTCGCCGCCTCCTGGGATGTGTTCCGTAGCCGACCGCGATCGGCGGAAGGTGTGCAGCCCTAGGTACGGATGGGACGGGTGCGGTGTTCACCGTGATTGCGAAAGAACATTTTTGAAGGTTGGTCAGCAAACGCAAGCGCCACCCATCCGCACCCCGGTGGCCATACCGCCGGTGGCGTCATTTCCCGGCGAACCGCCCGCTCACGGACGTCAGTACGCGGCGCGCGTCCGCGCCCAGATGCGGCCCCGCGAGCCAGGCGGCCGGGCGGGAGCCGAGCGAGGTGTTGGACACGAGGACCAGCCCGCCGTCGCCCCGGCGCACCAGCCAGCCGCCGCCGGACGAGCCCTCGGTCATGGTGCAGCCCATGCGGTACATGTCCGGCTGGTCGGCGGCGACCGAGAACGAGCCGGGCCGGTCGGCGCAGTGGAAGAGCGACGAGCCGTCGAAGGGGCGGCCCGCCGGATACCCCACGATGTCGACGAGGCTCCGGGAGCCGGAGAGTTCGGCGTCGAAGCCGACGTCCGCCGCCGCCCCGACGGTCTCCTCCAGCGACCGCGTCGCACCGGCCGCCTGCCGTACGTGGAGCACCGCGAAGTCGAAGGCCGCGCCCGCCCCGGCGCTGGACGTGCCGTGGTCGATCCACTGCTGGGAGGTCTGCGCCCAGTCGGCCCACCAGATCCCCAGGGGCGCCGCGCTGTTGCGCCCGCCCGCTGCCGCCGGTCCGCTCTTGTCGAACCCGGGTACGAAGACGATGTTCCTCAGCCATCCGCCGTCCTTGCCCGAATGGACGCAGTGCCCGGCCGTCCACACCAGGTTGGACCGGCCGGGGCGGGCGGGATCGCGCACCACCGTGCCGGAGCAGGCGGCGGGCCCCTTGGGGGTGTCGAAGAAGAGCCGGCCGGCGGTGGGCGCCTGCTCACCGTACGGGCGGGGAACGGGCCGCGCGCTCACGGCGTCCGGCTCGGGGTCGGAGACCCCCCGGGGCATGGCGCTGCCGTCGAAGGACCGCTCGCCCTCGGCGGCTCCGGCCATCCGCTCCGGCCCCCACAGCCCGTCGACCACGGGGTTGACGAAGTCCGCCGCACCGCGCAGCCAGCCCCGCACGTTCCAGTCCTGCCACCCGCCCGGTGTCCGCCCCGGGTCGGCACGCCGGGCGGCCCCGGCCGGGTCGGCGGACCCAATCGAGCCGGAACCACCGTGTGGCCGCGTGGAGTTCTTGGTGACGGTGTACGCAAGTCCGCCCGCCACCACGGCGACGAGCAACCATGCGGCCGTCCTCCGGAGGCGAAGGCTGAGACGGCGAAAAGGCACGGGACCCTCCTCGGGCGCGGCACGCTGTTGACCGGTTGATACGGCGCCGCGCCCCCGGGCGTTCAGTCACCCGGTCACACACCCGGTCACGACCGCGCGATCGGGCCCACCTCAGTCAGGCGACTTCCGCACCCGTCCGCCGCCTCACCCTCCGCAGTTCGCTCTCGCTGAGCCCGCCCCACACTCCGCGCTTCTCGTTGTTCGACAGCGCCCACTGCAGGCAGGCGGTGGTGACCGGGCATCTGCGGCAGATCGCCTTGGCCTCCGCCAGCTGCTGGTCCGCGAAACGCCTGCTGTACGTCGGGAAGAACAGCTCCGGGTCCTCCGTACGGCACGCCGCACGCTTTCGCCAGTTCACAAGAAGACTCCCTCCTCGGCAACGAGTGACGCGATCGACTCCCGTAGGTGTCTTGCGCGTTGTTACGTCAGCCGCTGACGGACCGTTCAATGCGGACCGAGCCTTCAGGGCCGGAAGAACACCCCGATGCCGTTGGCCACCGCGCGTTCGAAGGTGCCCGGCGGCCGGTTGCGCACGACGGCGCCGGGGTCTCCCGGGCCCCGCGTGGCCAGCGTGGAGGAGCCGCCGCCGTCGAGGTCGACCGCGTCGACCGCGCCCATCTCCCGCATCAGACGGGCGAGTTCGGCGAGGGTGAGGCCCGCGTCGTTCTCGGCCGAGCCGTTCAGGGCGATGAGGTAGAGGCGATGTCCGTGGCCTCCGATCCCCGCGCCGGAGCGGGTCGCGGCCGTACGGTCGTCGAGCCCGTTCAGCGGTGTGGCGGCCCGCAGCACCGGCATACCGCCCACCGCGAAGGCCAGCGGTCCCCTGCGGCCGCGCAGCCGGTAGCTCAGCCCGGCCCGGTCCCCGGGCCTGAGCGCGCTCAGGGCGCCGGCGCCCTTCTCGCGCCCCACCAGGACGAAGGTGCCTGCCGGGACCGGCCCCTTGCCCAGGACGGTCGACGTGCTGACGACGCGGCCTCGCCGTACCGTCACTTCGTACGTGTCCTTGGTGCACGGCGCACCGCGTGCCGCGTCGGTACCGCACGCGGCGCGCTCCCGGGAAGCGGACCCCCACTTCGCGGTGAAGGCGCCCACCCCGTCCACCGGCAGGGCGTACTGGTTGAGCCCGTCGAGACGCAGCCCGCCCCGGCCGGTGTCGACCGTTCCCTCCAGGGTGAGGCGGTCGAGGCGCCCGGTGCGCGCCGGGTTGACGCCGATGACGTCCCGGGCGGTGGTGCCCGGCGGCAGAGTGGGGCCGAAACGCTGGCCGTCGGGCACGGCGGCCTTGAGCGGGCGGCCGGACGCGATGGCCGGGCCCGAGGAGGCGCCGGTGGCCGCCACGCCGGGGTGCTGGGTCTCGCTTATGTCGAAGAAGTCCCCGTTGACGGCGGCGACCGCGTCCTGGGCGTCGGCCATCGCGGTCACCTGAGCCCGGGCGGCCACCGCGCCCGGTGTGAGGAGGTCCACCTTGACGTGCGGGTTGCTCAGGTCCGCCACCACGAGGTGACCACGTGTCAGCCCGTGGGACGCGGTGACGGTGAAGCTCCGGTAGGAGACGCCGGGCGCGACGGACACCGTGCGCCCGAACCCCACGGCCGGTGCGCTCTGCGCGGCACCCGGGGCGAGTGCGCCCTCACCGACGACCATGCCCACCGCGGCGATCCCTGTCATCGCCATTCGCGCCCAGCCCAGGGACCACCCCATCGCGCCTCATCTCCTGAGACCCACACCGCACCGGCAGCCGCAGCCTAGCGAGCCGCGCGGCGGTCCACGGGCAGGCTCGACGCGATGTCCGAGAACAGCCCCCGGGCAACCCTCGTACGGCCGTACGGGGCGGTCGGCAGCGCGGTCCGGTGGCGCGGAAAGCCCCCCGGCCCGCCACCACTTGAGGGTGGCGGGCCGGGGGGCCTGTGCCTGGACCGGCCGGGACTACTGGTCGCTCAGCGGGCCGGGGGCCTGGGTCAGCTTGAGGCAGCGGTGCTCGCCGGCCATGTTGCGCCAGGCCCACTTGAGGGCGTCACGGGTGTTGGGGCCGTAGACGCCGTCGGCGGACAGGCCGAGGCTGCGCTGGACGTTGCGGAGGGCCGTGTCGGTGCTCGGGCCGAAGTCGCCGTCGAAGCCGCCCGTGTTCTGGCCGTAGCACTGGTTCAGGGTGATCTGGAGCTCGTAGACGGCGTCGTTCTGCATGCCGCGGCGCAGGGTGCAGTAGTTCGTGCCGCGTACGCCGACGGTCGGGATGTCGGTGTAGTAGCCGGCGGTGTCGTAGTACTTCGTCGTGGTGGTGCAGCCCGAGGCGGCCTGTGCCGCCGGACCGGTCGTGATCATGCCAACGGTGATGACGGCAAAGGCGCCAAGGCATGCCAAAGTACGCTTCATAAGAGTCTTGTTCCCCCGGAGATGGTGCTGAACTGACCGCGTCTCAGATGGCGGCAAGCGAAAATTTAGCAGACCTGGAGAGGTACTTGATCACTTCACCAACCGGCGGCACCCCGGGTGAAGTTCACAGCACCGCGCGTCCGGCACCCGCGCCGGTGTTCACTCCGGAGATCACGCACGCCGAGTGCCGCCAATGCGGTACGCGTGTGGCCGGGCTCGACGGCCGGTACGCCTGTGGCGTCTGCGGATGGACCAACGACTGGTCCGAGGGACACCGCCCGCTGCCGCGCGCCGAGGACGACCCCGACTTCCCCGGCCCGGGCGTCTCCCCCGAGAACCCGCTGGCCGGCTGAGGCCGCCAACGGTCCGGCGTGAGGGGGAAGCGGGGTGTCCACCCGCACCGTGCGCTTGAATGATCCCCACGACCTGGGAAGGAACAGAGCTGCGGTGCGTGTACTACAGGGCATCACGGGTGCCGTCATCGTCCTCGGGATCTTCTCCTCGGTGCTGCGCACCCTGGTGATACCCCGGCCGACGCGCTCCGGCTTCACCCAGGTCGTCCACGGTCTGGTCCGGCGGCCGTTCCAGATGGTGGCCGACCGGCTGCCGGGGGCTGAGTCGAAGGACCGGGTGCTGGCCCCGGTGGCACCGCTGGCCGTCGTGGTGACGCTGATGGGCTGGCTGGCGTGCTTCATGGTCGGCTACGCGCTGCTGGAGGCGGCCGTCAGCCGGCTGCCGTTGAAGGACGCGATGGTCGAGTCGGGCTCCTCGCTCTTCACCCTCGGCTTCGCCGGCGGCACCCGCGTCACGCTCAACGCCATCGACTTCTGCGCCGCCGCCACCGGCCCCATCGTGATCGGCCTCCAGGTCGGCTATCTGCCCACCCTCTACGGTGCCTACCAGCGCCGCGAGACGGAGGTGACCCTCCTCCAGTCGCGCGCGGGCAGCCCGCCCTGGGGGCCGGAGATCCTCGCCCGCTACGCCCAGGTCGAGCTGCTGCACAGCCTCACCGAGCTGTTCCGCAACTGGGAGCGGTGGAGCGCCGAGGTGAGCGAGAGTCACACCACCTACCCGGTCCTGATCCACTTCCGCTCCCCCAAGGCCAGCCGCAACTGGCTGATCGCCCTGCTGGCCGTGATGGACGCGGCGGCGCTGCGCCTCGCCTTCAACCCCTCCCAGCCCAGGGCCGAGATCCGGCTCGCGCTGCGGGCCGGGTTCGTCTGTCTGCGCGACATCGCGGATCTGCGGGGCATCCCGTACGACCGCGACCCCCACCCCGACGACCCGCTCCAGCTCACCTACGAGGACTTCCTGCACGGCGTGGCGCGGATGGCCGACCAGGGCTATCCGATGGAGCGCACGCCCGAGGAGGCCTGGCCGCACTTCCGCGGCTGGCGGATCAACTACGAGCAACTGGCCTACTGGCTGGCCAGGGACATCGACGCCGTGCCCGCCCCGTGGTCCGGCCCGCGCCGCACCACGGTCGCCGTCCGCACCCCCGTCACCCCGGTCGACCGCCGCCCCGTGGGCTGACCGCGGACCCGGCTCGCGGTGGACCGCGCGCCTGCCGAAGGAGGCGTATGAAGACCCCTCGTGTGAACGTCGTAGGGCTGCTGCACCGCGGTGCCGCGCGCCTCTTCCCGGGCGCCCCGGAGCACCACGGCGTCCTGCCGCCCCTGCTCGTCCTGCTCACCTTCGTCACCGGTCTGGTGGACGCCGTGAGCTATCTCGGGCTGCATCACGTCTTCGTCGCCAACATGACCGGCAACGTGGTCTTCCTCGGTTTCGCGCTCGCGGGCGGGACCGGGCTGTCCGCCGTCGCCTCCGCCACGGCCGGCGCGTCGTTCCTGGCGGGCGCGCTGAGCGGCGGGCGGATCGCGCTGCGGATCACCGAGCCGGTACGGCTGTTCGCCCTGCTGGTGGCCGCACATGCCGTGCTCGTGGCGGCGGCGCTGGTCACGGGCCTGGCCGGGCACGCCACGTACGTACTGATCGTGCTGCTCGCGTACGGCATGGGAATGCAGAACGCGGTGGTGCGCAAGGTCGCGGTGCCCGATCTCACCACCACCGTCCTCACGCTCACCCTGACCGGTCTGGCCGCCGATCCGCCGGGACCGGCGACCGTACGCCGGGTGCTCTCGGTCGTGGCGATGTTCGGCGGGGCGCTGATGGGCGGACTGCTGCAACTGCACCACGGCACGCCCGCCGCGCTGGCGCCGGCGCTGCTCCTGCTGGCCGCCGTCGCCCTGACGGCCGGGTCCGCCGCCCGGCCCGCCCCGGCGTGAGCGGCCTCGGGTCACGCCGACTGCTGGTGCCAGGCGTCCTGGAAGTTGCGGCGGGCGCGGTGCAGCCGGGAGCGGACGGTGCCGACGGGGAGGGCCAGCGTCGCGGCCATCTCCTCCTCGTTCATGCCGTAGACGGCGCGCAGCATGAGGACTTGGCGGTGCTGGTCGGGCAGCCGGTCCATGGCGTCGGAGATGTGGACGGTGTCCAGGGGATTGCCGTCCAGGGCTCGGTCGGTGAGGTCGTCCGTGGGCCCCTGGCTCAGCCGTTTCGAAGTGCGGACCGCCTCCCGTACGGTGACCGCGCGAACCCAGCCGTAGAAGGCCTCGGGTTCGCGCAGCCCCCGGATGCCGCGGAATATGGCGAGCATGGCCTCCTGGGCGGCGTCGGAGCTGTGGCTCTGGGCGATCGGCAGACAGAGCCGGCCGACGAAGGGCGCGATGTGCAGGAGGATGTCGTTCATGGCCCGGTCGTCCCCGGCCTGTGCACGCGGCAGCAGAGCCGTGGTGACGGGGGCCTGCGCATCGTTCGTCGTGGTCACCGCGGGAGTACTCCTGGACTCGGTCTGCTCGAACAGGTGCGTGTCGGGTGCGGGCCGCGCCGGGCAGGCGACGGCGGTGCGTCCCTCACGCGGACACCGCCACCGTGTCCTCGGCGTCGTCGCGGTGGGCGGCGAACACGAGCAGGTTGGTGTGCAGGGCGGCGCGCAGCTCGTCCATCTGCTCGTGGGTGAAGCACCCGGCGCTGTAGGGCAGTTCGATGCCGAGCCGGCCGTCGAAGGAGACCACACACGCCATCACGGGGCCGCGCCCGGCCTCGGGGAAGTAGTGCTCGCGGGCCGGGGCGAGGCGTACGTCGGCGACCTCCAGACCGTCCGGGGTCACCGGGCCCAAGACGCGGCCCATGTTGGTGACGATCACGCTGGTGGCGAGGAGCGCGGGGTGCTGCGGGACCTTCGGCAGGAGGTGCAGTTCCTGGAGGAAGTCGCCCCGCTCGATGGCTGCGTGCAGATTCTCCGTGACCTGGCGGGCCAGGGTCAGCGGGTCGGCGTCGTGCGCCACTTCGAGCACGTCCAGGCAGGAGGTGACCGCGGGCACCATCACTTCGCGGTCCAGCGGAGGCGTGAGCCGGGAGCGCAGGTCCACCGGGGAGAGACAGCCGAGGGTGCGCGCTCCGGGCTCGCCGCCGAGGCGGTGGCGGACGGCGGTCAGGACCGCTGCGGCGATGAGGCCGTGCACCGACACACCCTCGGACTTGGCGAAGCGCAGCAGCCGCGCGGTGTCGTCGGGCCCCAACAGGACGCGCTGCACGGCGAGTTCGGGTCGGCCGGGTGCGCGCTCGGTGCCCACGGCCTCGTACGGCAGACAGACGACGGGGGCCTGCCGGGTCCGCTCGACGCGGCGCGCGAGATACTCCTCGGCCTCCCGCGCGGAGACGGGCGGCAGCAGTTCGGAGACAGGGCTCGGCCACTGTTCGCTGTACTCACCGGCGCCGTCGGGGAGTTCACCGGCCAGCGCGGTGTAGGTGTCCCACAGGGCGTTCTGGAGGGCGATGGCGCTGTGGCCGTCGGTGATGGTGTGGTCGACGCTGAGCATCACGGTGTGCTCGTCGCTGCCCCGCAGCAGCACGGCCCGCACCAGCGGGCCGCCGACGGGCAGCGGGGTGTTGAACTCCTCGGTGAAGGAGTCGGGCCCGCCGTCGCGCACCAGGAGCCTCGGCAGTTCGTCCGCCGCCATCGGCTGGAGCACATGGGCCCCGTCCTCGACGGCGATCCGGCAGCGCAGCGAGGGGTGCTCGGCGACCTTGGCGGCGAACGCCGCGGCGAACAGCTCCTCGTCGAGGTCGCCGCGCACGGTGCAGGAGAGCACGGCACGGCTCCGCTGCGCCACGTAGATCGTTTCGACCGGGCATAACTTGCGCTGCATCCCCATTACCTTTCAGCTTTCTTTCCCGGCACTGCGCCGGTCCGGCCGCGTCCTGTCCCACCCCGGAAAGGGCCACTCGCGCGGCAAGGCGGGACGGGCGCATGCGTGCACGCACAGAAACTCTTCGCGCACGGAACCCTTCGCGCATTGAGCCCCGGCCGTATTGGCCGGTGCGCGGATCCCGAATCGCGCTTCAGTGAAGCGGCAATTCCATTCTCCCGCAAGGGTTTCAAGGAGGCTTGCGGAGTGACCTATCCCTCAGACCCTCCCGCATGCGGCCCGCTTCCGCAGCCGGGGAATACCAGGGTGCCTCGAACGCTAACCGGAGCGCAGCCCTCTCCTTCGCCGCGCAACCGGATTTGGCTCAACATCGGTGCTCGGCGGACTCCGTGGATCGCTCGTATACGGCGCCTCCTCCAAGGGGGCACTTGCCAGCAGCACGATTTTTCAACGGCCCATGGCCGGTTCGTTGACACGAACTGAACTTCGAAAGCTGGCCAAATCCGTACGGCCGTGCACATGACACCTGGCAGGGTGGACCCCGTAATCCAAGGGGTTTTGACGCTCTGTCGGGGACACGCCCGGGAGGTTGATCCTCTTGACCAGCCCACTTCCCCTCATGCAGGGTTGCTGTTCCGAGGAAGGCTGCGCCCCGTCACGGCACTGCCTGCTCTCACTGAAGTTCCACCCCCGCAGCGGCATTTCGGCGATGCATTCCTTGCTTCCGTTCCCGCGCAAATTCCGCTCACTCGGTGGGCGGATCGCACACGCCTGCCCAACGGCTTCCCAGCGAGGGCCCGCGGGTTCTTTCTGCGTGCCGAGAATTTCAAAGACGCCTAATGAGGGTTGGTGCCATGTCTGTCCAGGAGGACTCCAGTAGCCCGCTGACCGGAGCCCAGCAGGGACTCTGGTTCGCCCAGCGGCTCGACCCCGCGAACGCCGCCTACAACACCGCCGAGTACGTGGAGATCCACGGGCCGGTGGACACCGCGCTGTTCGAGACCGCGCTGCGCCGCACCGTCGGCGAGGCGCAGACCTTCGCGCTGCGGTTCACCGACACCGCCGACGGCCCCCGCTCCGCGCCGGCCGCGGGTGACGACTGGCCGCTGCGGCTGGTGGACGTCAGCGGTGAGGCGGACCCGCGCGCGGCGGCCGAGGCATGGATACGCGCCGACATGGCGACGGCGGCCGACCTCTCCGAGGGGCCACTGTTCACCCACGCCCTCTTCACCGTGGCCCCCGACCGCTTCTTCTGGTTCCTGCGGGCCCACCACATCCTCCTCGACGGCTACAGCTACAAGCTGGTCGCCCGGCGCCTGTCCGAGGTCTACGCGGCGCTCGCGGACGGCCGCGAGGTGCCCGAGAGCCCGTTCGCCCCGGTGAGCCGGCTGCTCGACGAGGAGACGGCCTACCGGGCCTCGGAGCGTTTCGTACGCGACCACGCCTACTGGACCGGCCGGTTCGCCGACTCCCCCGGTGCCACCGGGCTCACCGAGGCCGTCGCACCGGCCGCCGCCTCCTTCCTGCGCCGTACGTCCCTGCTCTCCGCCGCCGACACCGAGCGGCTGTCCGCCGCGGCCGCGCGCCTGGGCGCGGCGCGCAACGACCTCGTCGTCGCGGCCGTCGCCGCCTATCTGCACCGGGTCACCGCACAGCACGACATCGTGCTCGGACTGCCCACCATGAGCCGGCTCGGCTCCACCGCCCTGCGCACGCCCGGCACGGCGTCCAACATCCTGCCGCTGCGCCTCGCCGTCACCCCCGCCACCACGGCCGGTGAGCTGGTCGGGGCCGTCGCCGCGGAGTTACGCGACGTCCGCAGGCACCAGCAGTACCGGGCCGAGGACCTGCGCCGCGACCTCAAACTCATCGGCGGGGCACGGCGGTTGTACGGGCCGGTCGTCAACCTCGTCCCGTTCGACGAGGAGCCGCCCTTCGGCGGTCACCGCACCACCTCGCACCATCTGTCCGGCGGCGCCGTCGAAGACCTCCAGATCAGCGTGCGGCCCGGCGCGGGCGGTGAAGGGCTGTGGATCGCCTTCGACGCCAACCCGGCCCTGTACACCGAGGCCGAACTGGAGGACCACCAGCGGCGGTTGCTGCTCCTGCTCGACCAGCTCACCGAGGCCGACGCCACCCTGCCGCTCGCCCGCGCGAGCCTGCTGCACCCCGGTGAGACACCCTCGTACGCCGCCGAGGCCGCGCGCACCGCGCCCGACGCCGTCCTGCCCGCCCGCTTCGAGGCCCAGGCCGCCCGCACCCCGCACGCCGTCGCCGTCACGTACGAGGGCGCCTCGCTGACCTACGCGGAGCTCAACGCCCGCGCCAACCGGATCGCCCGTCTGCTGGTCGAGCGCGGCGCGGGACCGGGCGAGGTGGTGGCCCTGGCGCTGCCCCGCTCACTGGAGCTCGTCGTCGGCCTGCTCGCCGTGGTCAAGTCCGGCGCGGCGTATCTGCCGCTGGACCCCGGCTACCCGGCCGAGCGCATCCGCGCGGTGGCCGAGGACGCCGCACCCGCGCTGCTCGTGACCGACGCGCACACCGCGCCGACGCTGCCGGAGACCGGCGCCGCCACCGTGGCCGTCGGGGACCCGGCCGTCGAGCGCGACCTGGCCGCGCGCCCGGACACCGACCTCACCGACGCCGACCGCCCGGCGCCGCTCACCCCGGGCGACCCCGCGTACATCATCCACACCTCCGGCTCCACCGGGCGCCCCAAGGGCGTGGTGATCCCGCACTCCAACGTCGTACGGCTCTTCGAGACGTCCGCCGCCCATTTCGCCTTCGGCGCGGACGACGTGTGGACGCTCTTCCACTCGTACGCCTTCGACTTCTCCGTCTGGGAGTTCTGGGGGCCGCTCCTGCACGGCGGCCGGCTCGTCGTCGTCCCGTACGACACCAGCCGCTCCCCGCGCGACTTCCTGCGGCTGCTGCGGCGCGAGGGCGTCACCGTCCTCAACCAGACGCCCTCGGCCTTCCAGCAGCTCGTCCAGGCCGACCAGGAGGCCGGTGACGAGGACGGTCCGCTCGCCCTGCGGTACGTGGTGTTCGGCGGCGAGGCCCTGGAACCCGCGCATCTGCGCCCCTGGCTGGAGCGGCACGGCGACGAGTCGCCCGCCCTCGTCAACATGTACGGCATCACCGAGACCACCGTGCACGTCACCCACCAGCGCGTCACCCGCCAGCTGATCGAGGACCCGCGCGCCCGAAGCGTCATCGGCACCGCGCTCCCGGACCTGCGGGTGTACGTCCTCGACCACTGCCTCCAGCCGGTTCCGCCCGGTTGGGTGGGCGAGATGTACGTGGCGGGCCCCGGTCTCGCCCTCGGCTACCTCGACCGCCCCGAGCTGACCGCCGAGCGGTTCGTCGCCGACCCCTTCGGCGCACCCGGCGAGCGGATGTACCGCACCGGCGACCTGGCCCGGCGCGCGGCCGACGGCACCCTGGAGTACGCGGGCCGCTCCGACCACCAGGTGAAGATCCGCGGCTTCCGGATCGAGCCCGGCGAGATCGAGGCCGCGCTCGTCGGCCACCCGGGCGTGGCCCGGGCCGCCGTGGTGACCCGGGAGACGGAGGGAGCGGCCGACCGGATCCTCGTGGCCTACGCGGTCCCCGCCCCCGGATCGCGTCCGGAACCGGCCGAACTGCGTCGCCATCTGGCCGAGTCGCTGCCCGAGCACATGGTGCCCAGCGCGTGTGTCGTCCTGGACGCGCTGCCGCTGACGGCCAACGGCAAGCTGGACGGCAAGGCCCTGCCCGCCCCCGACTTCGCCGCAGCGGCCACCGGCCGCGCCCCGGCCACCGGGTCCCAGGCGCTGGTGTGCCGCCTCTACGAGGAGCTGCTGCGGCTTCCGGAGGGCACGGTCGGCGCCGACGACAACTTCTTCGACCTCGGCGGGCACTCGCTGCTCGCCACCCGGCTGATGACCCGGCTGCGCTCCGCCACCGGCGCCGAGGTGTCCATGGCCGCCTTCTTCGCCCTGCCCACCCCGGCGGCGCTCGCCACCCACGTGACGTCCGACGGCGGGCGCCCGGCCCGGCCGCCGCTGGTCCGCGCCGAGCGGCCGGACCCGGTGCCGCTCTCCGCCACCCAGCAGAGCATGTGGTTCCTCAACCAGCTGGACGGGGCCGCCGCCACGTACAACATTCCGCTGGTGGTCCCGCTGGCGCGGGAGGTCGACGTGAACGCCCTGCGGGCGGCCCTGGCCGATGTCGCCGACCGGCACGAGAGCCTGCGCACCCTGCTCCCGGAGACCGGCGGCACACCCCGCCAGGAGATATCCCCGCCGGGCACCCTGCGGCCCGTGCTGCACCTCGTCGACTGCCCCCCGCAGGAGGTCGGGGCGCATGTCGCCCTGGCGCGCAGGCACCGCTTCGACCTCACCCGGGACCAGCCGCTGTGGGCCGGTCTGTACGGGACGGGGGCGGCGCGGACGCTGGTGATCGTCCTGCACCACAGCGCGGCCGACGGCTGGTCGCTGCGCCCGCTGGCCGAGGACCTGTCCGCCGCGTACGCGGCCCGCGCCGAGGGCCGCGACCCGGGCTGGGACGAACTGCCGGTCCAGTACGCCGACTACACCCTGTGGCAGCGCGAGCTGCTGACAGGCGCCACCGGCTTGGCGGACCGTCAGCTGGCCTTCTGGAAGGACGCACTCGGCGGCCTTCCGGTGGAGATCCCGCTGCCCGCCGACCGGCCCCGCCCCCAGACCCCGGGCCGCCGCGGCGGCCATCTGACCCTCGACGTCTCCGCCGAGCTCCACCGCGCCCTGCTGCGCCTTGCGGACGAGAGCGGCGCGAGCCTGTTCATGGTGCTGCAGAGCGCCCTGGCCGCCCTGCTCACCCGCTGGGGCGCGGGCACGGACATCCCCGTCGGCACCCCCGTGGCCGGGCGCGCCGACGAGGCGCTCGACGACCTCATCGGCCTGATGGCCAACTCGCTGGTCCTGCGCGCCGACACCTCGGGCGACCCCGGGTTCCGCGAACTGCTCGCCCGCGTAAGGGACTTCGACCTGGCCGCCTACGACCACCAGGACCTGCCCTTCGACCGGCTCGTGGAGGAGCTCAACCCGGCCCGCACCCCGGCCCGCCACCCGCTCTTCCAGGTCATGCTCGCCCTGCAGAACAACACCGAGGCCGTGCTGCGGCTCGGCGGCAACGAGGCTCCGCTGCGGCCCAGCGCCACCGGCACCGCCAAGTTCGACCTCTTCGTGGACGTGGTGGAGCACCGCGGGCAGGACGGCGCCGGAGACGGCCTCGCCTGCCACATCGAGTACGCCGCCGACCTGTTCGACCACGCGACCGTGGAGCGCGCGGCGCGAGCCCTGCACTCCCTGCTGGCCGCCGTGGCCGACGACCCCGGCCTGCGCCTCGGCGCCCTGCCCGCCCCCGAGCCCGCTGTCCGGGCCGAGGCGGCTTCGGGTGCGCTGTTCGACGGCGCGGACCTGGAGCGCGGACTCCTCGCCCGGGGCGATCTGCGCGACGCCGTGGCCGTGGCGGGCGCGGACGGCCGGCCGACCGTGTTCGCCGTGCCCACCCGGGCCGCCGCGGCCGAGCAGGCGGCCCGCGCCCTGCGGCGCACCGACTCCGAGCCCGCTCCCCGGATCGCCGCAGTCAGCGACCTGCCGAGGAACCCCGACGGCACCCTGGACACCGCGGCGCTCGGCCGACTGCCCGTCATCGACACCGAGGCCGCCGAGCAGTGGGAGCGCGGCCTGGCCCAGCTGCCGGGCGTCCGCTCGGCGACCGTGGCCCTGGAGGAAGTCACCGAGCAGATCGGCCGGTTGTACATCGGCTCGTCCTCCTCGCGTACGGACGCCCCCGCGCACACCTCCGGCGCCGACGCCGGCACGGCCGTGCCCGCACTGAGCGAAGGGCCCGAGCTGCCCGAGCCGACCGTGGGCAGTTGGGCCGAGGCGCTGCGGCGGGCGGCCGAGGGCGGCCCGCACGCCGAGGTCGTCCACGTCCGCAACGACGGCACCGAGACGCGGCGCAGCTACGCCTCGCTGGTCGAGGAGGCCTCCCGCGTCCTGGGCGGTCTGCGCGAGCTCGGGCTGCGCCCCGGTGACCAGGTGATCCTCCAGTGCGAGGACACCGAGGACTTCCTCGCCACCCTGTGGGGCTGTGTGCTGGGCGGCTTCGTCACCGTGCCGCTGACCGTCCCCGTCTCGTACGCGACGACGTCGGCGCCCCTGACCAAGCTGGAGGGTGTGTGGGAGATGCTGCACCGCCCCTGGATCATCACCTCCGCGTCCGGTGAGGCGGGCCTGCGCGATCTCGCGCGGCGGCGGGAGTGGCCCGGGCTGCGGCTGACCACGACCGACGCGCTGCGCGCGGGACCGCTGGACGAGGACTGGCACCCGGCGCTCCCCGACGACGTGGTGCTGATGCTGCTGACCTCGGGGAGCACCGGGCTGCCCAAGGCGGTCCGGCTCAGCCACCGCAACGTCCTGACCCGGGCGGCGGCCACCGCCTCCCTCAACTCGCTGACCGAGCACGACGTCTCGGTCAACTGGATACCGCTCGACCATGTCACCGGTGTGGTCATGTTCCATCTGCGCGACGTCTATCTGGGCTGCCGCCAGGTCCATGCGCCGACCTCGTGGATCCTGGAGGACCCGCTGCGCTGGATGGACCTGGCGAACCGGCACCGGGCCAGTGTCACCTGGGCGCCCAACTTCGCGTTCGGCCTGGTCAGCGAGCAGGCGCACCGGATGGCCGGGCGGCCCTGGGACCTGTCTCCCGTACGTCTGGTGATGAACGCGGGCGAGGTGGTCGTCGCCGCGACCGCGCGGCGCTTCCTGGAGGTGCTCAAACCCTTCGGGCTGCCGCAGGACGTGATGCACCCGTGCTGGGGCATGTCCGAGACGTCCTCGGTGGTCACCGACACGGTGCTCGCGGCCGAGCCGCAGCCCGGCGAGGAGACGTTCGTCAGCTGCGGGCTGCCCTACCCGGGCTTCGCCATGCGGATCGTGGACGACCAGGACCGTATCGTCGCGGAGGGCACCGCGGGCCGGCTCCAGGTGCGCGGCACCACCGTGACCTCCGCCTACCACGACAACCCGAAGGCGAACGCCGAGTCGTTCACCCCCGAGGGCTGGTTCGAGACCGGCGACCTGGCCTTCCTGCGCTCCGGCGAGCTCTACATCACCGGCCGCGCCAAGGACGTCATCATCGTCAACGGCGTCAACCACTACAGCCATGAGATCGAGTCCTGCGTCGAGGAACTCCCCTTCGTGGTACGGAGTTTCACCGCGGCCTGCGCGGTGCGCACCGACCCTGCGGCAGGCACCGACGAGCTCGCGCTCTTCTTCCACCTGGAGGAGGGCACGGACGTCACCCAGGCGCTGCGGGCCGTCCGCGGCAAGGTCACCCGGGAGATCGGCATCAGCCCGGCGCACCTGATGCCGGTCGAGGCGGCCGTGATCCCCAAGACGGAGATCGGGAAGATCCAGCGCACCCAGCTGCGCAAGCGGTTCGAGGCGGGCGAGTTCGACTCGGCAGCCCAGGCCTCGGAGATCCTGCTCGGCAGCACCGCGACCGTGCCGGACTGGTTCCTGCGCCCGGTGTGGCAGCGCGCGGAGCGCATCCACGCCCCGGCCGCGCCCGTCGGGCACACCCTGGTGCTTGCCGGACGCCACGCACCGGCCGCCGAGGTGGCCGACGCGGTCGCGGAGCGGCTGCGCGTACGGGGCGCCCGGTGCACGGTGGTCACCGCCGGGCCGGAGTTCGCCCGGCTCGACGCCGCCGCCTACCGGGTGCGCGTCGACGCGGCCGAGGACTACGGGCACCTGCTCGACGGGCTCGCGGCGGACGACCGGCCCGTGGACACCATCCTGCACCTGGGGACGCTCGGCGCGGGAAGCGGTGAACCGGAGAGCGTGGGCGAGCTGCTTGACGCCCAGCGCGACGGCGCCGACTCCCTGCTCTGCCTCGCCCAGGCCCTGACGGCCCGTCACTCCTCGGCCCGCCGGGTCGCCGTCCACTTCGTCGGCGTGGCGGGCCAGGCGGTACTCACGGGCGAGCGCCCCTCCTACGCGCACGGCGCCGTCGGCGGACTCCTCAAGAGCCTGCGCGAGGAGCTGCCCTGGCTGAGCACCGTCCAGGTGGACCTGGCGGCCGGAGGCAGCCCGCGCGAGACCGCCGAGCTGCTGCTCGCCGAGGCCGCCGCGCCGGTGGCCGATGCCGAGGTGGCCTTCCGCGACGGGCAGCGCTGGATACGCCGTCTCGCCCCGCTGTCCGATCCCCTGCCGCGCACCGCGGTGCCCGTCGCCGAGGGGTTCCGCCTCGTCAGCGGCGGCCTGGGCGGAGTGGCCGGGCGGTTCGCGGAGCACCTGCTCAGGGCGCCGGGCACCCGGCTGCTCCTGGTCGGGCGCACCCAACTGCCCGACGAGGACAGCTGGGACAAGCACCTCGCCGAGGGCGGCCCGCTCGCCCGCCGGATCGAGACGTACCGGAACCTGCGCGAGCTGGGCGACGTGCGGTACGCGAGCGCCGACATCACCGACCTTGACGCGCTGCGCGCCGTCGTCGACGAGGCGTCCGCCGCCTGGTCCGCCCCGCTGGCCGGGGTGGCGCACCTCGCGGGCCGCTTCGAGCAGCGGGCGGTGGCCGATCTGGGCCTGGAGGAGTGGCGTACGGCGCTGGCCGCGAAGGTCACCGGCGGCTGGGCGCTGCACCGGCTCGCCCAGGAGCACGCGGCCCGGTCGTTCGTCTCGTTCTCCTCGGTCAACGGCTACTTCGGCGGCTCCATGAGCAGTTCCTACGCCGCTGCCAATGCCTTCCTCGACGCCCTCGCCGCCCATCAGCGTGGCTCCGGCCTGGACGCGCAGAGCCTGGCCTGGAGCATGTGGGACGAGCTCGGCATGAGCGCGGGATACGGGCTCAAGTCGCTGACGGAGGCGCGCGGTTACCGCGTCCTGGACGCCTCCGCCGCACTGCGCTCCTTCGACCTGGCCCGCACCCTGGACGAGCCGCACCTCCTGATCGGTACGGACCGGGCCATGCCGTGGGTGCGCGGCCACGTCCGGGCACCGCTGCGCCCGGTGCACCGCCTGGCGGGCCGGGTGGTCCTGGAGGACGACGCCGACCTCGGCGCCCTGTACACGGCGGCCGGGAAGTCCGCCGACGCGGCCGGGGCCACCGGCAACTGGGTGCTGCGCGCGGCCGGTTCGTCGACGGCCGAGGCGGCCGGAGGAGCCTCCGACGACTCCGCCGAGGGGCTGCGCCGCCTGGAGAAGATCCTCAGCACCATCTGGTGCCGCGTCCTGGAGCGCGACCGGGTCGGCGTCGAGGAGAACTTCTTCGACCTCGGCGGCCACTCGCTGCTCCTGGTCCGCGCCCAGGGCGCGGTCAACGAGGAACTCGGCTGCGAGCTGGGCGTGGTGGACCTGTTCAGCCACCCCAGCGTCCGGGCGCTGGCCCGCCACCTCACCGACATCGGCGCCGGTGGCGCTCCCGCCGGCGCCGTACCCACCACGGCGCCGGACAACGCCCCGTCCGCCGGACTCGACCGCGTACGGCAGCGGGCCGAGCGCCAGCGCGCCGCGCGGGCGGCCCGCCGCCCCGCCCCGAACACCCCGCACACCGAGCACGAAGGACCCCGTAACGATGGATGAGACAGACCGGCCGGAGTACGGGCCCGACACGGCGATCGCGGTCGTCGGCATGGCGGCGCGCTTACCCGGCGCCGACACGGTCGAGGAGTTCTGGGAGAACCTGGCGGCCGGCCGGGAGTCGATCCGGCCCATCACCGACGAGGAGTTCCTGGCGGCGGGCGGCGACCCCGCGGGCCTGGCCGACCCGGACCTGGTGCGGATGGCCTCGGTGGTCGAGGGCATCGACCGGTTCGACTCCGCCTTCTTCGGCTACAGCCCGGCCGAGGCCGAGGTCATCGACCCGCAGCAGCGCCTGCTCCTGGAGTGCGCCTACCACGCCCTGGAGGAGGCGGGATACGCCGACGGGCACGGCGACCTCCAGGTCGGTGTGTACGCGGGAGCGGGCGACAGCCGCTACTACCCGGGGCATGTCCATCCCCGCTTCGCCGGACAGAGCGCCTCGGTCGCCCTGGTCCACGCGGCCACCAGCAACTCTCTTGGCACCCTGGCCACCCGGATCTCGTACGAACTGGGCCTGACCGGGCCCAGCCTCTCGCTCCAGACGGCGTGTTCCACCGCGCTCGTCGGGATCCACACCGCCTGCCAGGACCTGATCGACTACCGGTGCGACGTCGCGCTCGCCGGGGCCGCCTCCCTCAACCCGTCGGCGCTGCTGGGCTACCGGCACGTGCCCGACGGGCCGTTCTCGCCGGACGGCCGCTGCCGGGCGTTCGCCGCCGACGCGGCGGGCACCTCCTCGGGCGACGGCGTCGGCATGGTGGTCCTCAAGCGCCTGGAGGACGCCCTCGCCGACGGCGACCGGATCCGTGCGGTGATCAGGGGCTCGGCCATCAACAACGACGGCCGCCGCAAGGTCGGTTTCACCGCCCCCAGCACCGAGGGCCAGACGGAGGCGATCCTCGCCGCCCAGGTGGCCGCGGGCGTCGACGCGGACTCCATCGGCTATGTGGAGGCCCACGGCACGGCCACCCGCATCGGTGACCCCATCGAAGTGGCCGCCCTGACCCGGGCGTTCCGCGAGAGCAGTGGCCGCGAGCAGTTCTGTGCCCTGGGGTCGGTCAAGAGCAACATCGGCCATCTGGGCGCCGCCGCCGGGATCGCCGGCTTCATCAAGATCGTGCTGGCTCTGGAGCACCGGCAGATACCGCCGACCCTCCACTTCGACCAGCCCAACCCGCTGATCGACTTCGCGGCGAGCCCGTTCCGGGTGCCGACCGCCCTGGAGGAGTGGGACGCCGGCTCCGGGCCGCGCCGGGCCGCCGTCAGCGCGTTCGGGGTCGGCGGCACCAACGCCCATGTCATCGTGGAGGAGGCCCCGCCCGCCCCGGCCGCACCGGCTCCCCGCCAGCAGGAGAACCCGAGGTGGCATGTGCTGCCGCTCTCCGCCCGCACCCCCGGCGCCCTGCGCGGACAGGCCGAGAACCTCGGGCGCCACCTCACCGCACACCCCCAGCTCGACCTGGCCGACGTCGCCCACACCCTGCGCACCGACCGCCCCGCCATGCCCCACCGGGCGGCGGTGGCGGCGCAGAGCGCCGAGCAGGCCGCGCGCATCCTGCTGCACCCGCTCCAGGCACCCGCCGAGGTGCGCGGCGAGGACGCCCCGCCGGTCGCGTTCCTGCTGCCCGGCGGTGGCACCCAGTACATCGGCATGGGCGCCGGGCTCTACCGCGACCTGCCGGTCTACCGGGACGCCGTCGACCGCTGCGCCGCGATCCTGCGGCCCGTGACCGGCCGCGATCTGCGCACCGCGCTGTACCAGCGCACCGAACCCGGCGGCGTCGACGCCTTCCTGGCCCTGGTGGTCACCGAATACGCCCTGGCCACCGCGCTGATGGAGCACGGCGTACGGCCCGCCGCGTTCATCGGGCACTCGCTGGGCGAGTACACCGCGGCCACACTGGCCGGGGTGATGTCGCCGGAGGAGATGCTGCCGCTGGTCGCGGAGCGGATCCGGCTGATCGCCTCGGCCGGGGGCGCGACCGTGGGCGTGGCCCTCGGCGAGGAGGCCCTGCGCGGCTACCTCACCGACGACTTGTCGCTGGCGGCCGTCAACGGCCCGGCCGCCTGTACGGTCGCGGGGCGCCAGGACGCGGTGGCGGCCCTGGAGGCGCGGCTGCTCGCGGACGAGGTCGCCTTCCGCCGGCTGCGGTTGCCGGCGGCCGCGCACTCCCACGTCCTGGACCCGATCCTGCCCGCCTTCGCGGACGTCCTGCGGACGATGACCCTGCGGGCACCGGCCATCCCGTACATCACCAATGTCACCGGCACCTGGGTCACCGACGAGCAGGCGACGAGCGTCGAGCACTGGCTCGACCACACCCGCCGCACCGTCCGGTTCGCGGACGGCATCGCCTCGCTCTGGCAGCACGGCAACCCGCTGTTCGTCGAGATCGGCCCCGGCGACAGCCTCGCCAAGCTGGCCGGGGCCCGGCTGGGGGACGCACCGGTGGCCACGGTCCCCACCATGCGCCACGCCAAGGCCGCCAGCCCCGACGGACAGGTCTTCGCGGAGGCGCTCGGCCGCCTGTGGAGCGCGGGCGTGCCCGCCGACATCACCGGCCCGGACGAGGCCCGCGAGCCGCGCCGGGTGCCGCTGCCGGGGTACGCCTTCGAGCGGCGCCGCCACTGGATCGAGGCGCCCGGCGCCAGGCCGGCCGCCGGTACGGACGACGACGCGGCGCCGGGGAGCGGCTCCGGCCGGGCACCCCGGCCCTACCTCACCACCGAGTACGCCGCGCCCCGCACCCCGCAGGAGCACGCCGTGGCCGGGCACTGGGAGGAGGCCCTGGGCATCGAGGGCATCGGCGTCCACGACAACTACTTCGACCTGGGCGGCGACTCGATGCGCGCCGTGATCCTCGCGGGCCGGATGCGCACCGAGGGCGTCCTGGACGTCCCGGCCGCCGCGTTCCTGTCGGCGCCCACCGTCTCGGGGCTCGTCGCGCTCGCCGGGCGCGGCGGTGCGGCCGGGCGGGACGCGTTCGCCCCGCTGCTGCCGCTGCGCGCCGACGGCGACCAGCGCCCGCTGTTCTGTGTGCACCCCGGCGCGGGCATCGCCTGGCGCTACACCGGACTGCTCCCCCACCTCGGGGCCCGCCAGCCGGTCTACGGCCTCCAGGCCCACGGCCTCGACGGCACCCGGGAACCGGCCGCCGACGCCAAGGACATGGTCGACTCCTACCTCGCCCATCTGCGCGAGGTGCAGCCGGAGGGCCCGTACCGGCTGATGGGCTGGTCCTACGGCGGGTTCGTCGCCCATGCGATGGCCACCGCGCTGCAACGGCAGGGCGAGGAAGTCGAGTTGCTGGCGATGCTGGACGCCCCGCTGACCCAGGACGAGGCCGCCGACCCGGCCGCGACCGAGCGCCAGGTGGCGTCCCTGCTCGTACGCGTCGCGGGCCTGGAGATGCCCGACGGCGGGGCGGCCGACGTCGACGAGGTGATCCGGCTGATCGGCGAGGACGGCGCGGAGCGGGGGCCCTCGCCGGTGACCCGCGAGGAAGCGCTCGCGATCGCCCGGGTGATGCGCAACAACCTCGCCATCGCCCGCGAGTTCGCCCCCGAGGTGTTCCGTGGCGACGTGCTCTTCTTCAGCGCCACCGAGGACGCCGGCACCCCCGCCGACCCGGCCGACCTGTCGCTGACGGCCGGAAAGGCCGACAGCTGGCGCCCGTACACCGGCGGCGTCCTCACCGACCACGCCGTGCCCTGCGGCCACTACGAGATGACCGAGCCGGAGCCGATGGCCCGCATCGGCGCGGTGCTTGCCGCCGCCCTGCGGCCCGCCGCCGGATGACCACCCCAACGCCGCGCCGCACACCCAACCGTGCGGCGCGCCGCGGCTCCGGCCGCGCAGCAACGAAGGGATCAACCGTGCCAAGTCCGTTCGAGCCCCGCGGCGAGGACGAGCCGTCGCACCTGGTGCTCGTCAACGCGGCGGGAGAGCACTCCCTGTGGCCCGCGTTCGCCGCCGTACCGGCCGGATGGGACGTCACCGGACCCGCCGCCGCCCACCGTGTCTGCCTCGCCCGCCTGGCGCGGGCCGACCGCCACCCGTCCCCCGCGACCCCCTCAGGAGCCACCCCGTGACCCAGGACCTGTACGAACTCGGTGACGCGCCGCCGCTGGGCGAGGCGCCCAAGCGCATGTACGCCTCACTCATCCGGCCCGAGCGCTACGGGCCGCCCATCGACGCCTTCCGTACCGAGGTCGTCGACGTGCCCCCGGTCGGGCCCGGCCAGGTCCTCATCAAGGTGATGGCGGCCGGCGTCAACTACAACAACGTCTGGGCCTCGCTCGGCGACCCCGTCGACGTCATAGCGACCCGCCAGAAGCGCGGCGCCGTCGAGGACTTCCACATCGGCGGCTCCGACGCGTCCGGCGTCGTGTGGGCGGTCGGGGAGGGCGTGCGCCTCAAGCCCGGCGACGAGATCGTGCTGCTCGCCAATGTGTGGGACGAGAGCGCCGAGGACATCCGGCTCGGCGCCGACCCGTCCACCTCGTCCTCGCAGAGCGTGTGGGGGTACGAGGAGAACTACGGGTCGTTCGCCCAGTTCGCCGTCGTCGACGAGTACCAGTGCCACCCCAAGCCGAAGCGGCTCTCCTGGGCGGAGGCCGCCTGCTACATGGCGACCGCCGCCACCGCCTACCGGCAGCTCTTCGGCTGGGAGCCGCACACCGTGCGCCCCGGCGACGCGGTGCTGATCTGGGGCGGGGCGGGCGGCCTGGGCTGTATGGCGATCCAGTTGGTACGGCAGCGCGGCGGCATCCCCATCGCGGTGGTCTCCAGCGACGAACGCGGCGAGTACTGCGTGAGGCTGGGCGCCAAGGGCTACATCAACCGCCGCGACTTCGACCACTGGGGCCGGCTGCCGGACACCTCCGACGACGAGGCGATGGCCGGGTGGCTCAAGGGCGCCCGCGCCTTCGGCCGCCGCTTCTGGGAGGTCCTCGGTGAGCGCCGGGCCCCCAGGATCGTCCTGGAGCACTCCGGCGCCGACACCATCCCGACCTCCATGTATCTGTGCGACAACGCGGGCATGGTCGTCATCTGCGGAGGTACCACCGGCTACAACGGCGATGTGGACCTGCGCTTCCTGTGGATGCGCCAGAAGCGGCTGCAGGGCTCCCACGTCTCCAACGCGCGCGAGGCCCGCGAGGTGACCACGCTCATCGACCAGGGCCTGATCGACCCGTGCCTGTCGCTCACCCTCGGCTTCGAGGAGATCGGCAAGGCCCATCAGCTGATCCACGACAACCAGCACCCGGCGGGGAACATGGCGGTTCTGGTCAACGCGAAGGCGTAGCAGGTGGTTGGGGGTGGTTGGGGGGGGAGGCCAGCACCCCCTCCCCCCCCGATTCCCGCCCAACCTCAAAAACCCAGTGCGGCGGCGAGCACCCCCCCCCCGAGGAAATGATACGGGAGA
>NZ_JBVIHM010000032.1:45353-91734 GCF_055570295.1 Streptomyces sp. NPDC031265 | reverse complement strand
CGGTTACATTCCGAACCCGGAAGCTAAGCCTTTCAGCGCCGATGGTACTGCAGGGGGGACCCTGTGGGAGAGTAGGACACCGCCGAACAATCTTTCAAGGACCCTTGGTCCCAGCGTTCATGCTGGGACCAAGGGTCCTTTTTTATTTTCGCTTCAATTTTCCGAAGCGCGTCGGGCAGCCGACTGCGCGAGAATGACTGCAGTACCCGAAGACAGGAGTCGCACCGATGTCCACCAACTCTCCCGAGGACCGTCCGCAGCGCGAGGGGCGCAGCCGTGACGGCGGTGACAGGGGCGGCTACCGGGGCGGTCGCGACGACCGTGGTCCGCGCCGTGACGACCGTGGCGGCTCCGGCGGCTCCAGCAGCTCCGGCGGGGGCTTCCGCCGTGATGACAGCCGCGGTGGCAGCAGCGGTGGCGGTTTCCGTCGTGACGACCGTCCGAGCTTCCGTGGCGGCGACGACCGTCGCGACGACCGCGGCCCGCGCCGTGACGATGACCGTGGTGGTCGCCCGTCCGGTGGTGGCTATGGCCGTCCCTCCGGTGGTGGCGGTGGCGGTGGCTACGGTCGCCGTGACGACCGTCCGTCCGGCCCGCGCCGTGACGATGACCGTCCGTCCTTCCGCCGTGACGACGACCGTGGCGGCCGTCCCTCCGGTGGCGGCTTCCGCCGCGACGACCGGCGCGACGACCGTCCGTCCGGCCCGCGTCGTGATGACGACCGCCCCTCCTTCCGTCGCGATGACGACCGTGGTGGTCGCCCGTCCGGTGGTGGCTATGGCCGTCCCTCCGGTGGTGGCGGTGGCGGTGGCGGTGGCTACGGTCGCCGTGACGACCGTCCGTCCGGCCCGCGCCGTGACGATGACCGTCCGTCCTTCCGCCGTGACGACGACCGTGGCGGCCGTCCCTCCGGTGGCGGCTTCCGCCGCGACGACCGGCGCGACGACCGTCCGTCCGGCCCGCGTCGTGATGACGACCGTCCGTCCTTCCGCCGTGACGACGACCGTGGCGGCCGTCCCTCCGGTGGCGGCTTCCGCCGCGACGACCGGCGCGACGACCGTCCGTCCGGCCCGCGCCGTGATGACGACCGTCCGTCCTTCCGCCGTGACGACGACCGTGGCGGTCGCCCCTCCGGTGGCGGCTTCCGCCGCGACGACCGGCGCGACGACCGTGCCCCGCGTCGTGATGACGACCGTGGTGGCCGTCCCTCCGGTGGTGGTGGCTACGGCCGCCGTGATGACAGCCGTGGTGGCAGCAGCGGTGGCGGTTTCCGTCGTGACGACCGTCCGAGCTTCCGTGGCGGCGACGACCGTCGTGACGACCGCGGCCCGCGCCGTGATGACGACCGCCCCTCCTTCCGTCGCGATGACGACCGTGGTGGTCGCCCGTCCGGTGGTGGCTATGGCCGTCCCTCCGGTGGTGGCGGTGGCTACGGTCGCCGTGACGACCGTCCGTCCGGCCCGCGTCGTGATGACGACCGTCCGTCCTTCCGCCGTGACGACGACCGTGGCGGCCGTCCCTCCGGTGGCGGCTTCCGCCGCGACGACCGGCGCGACGACCGTCCGTCCGGTCCCCGCCGTGACGACGACCGCGGCCCCCGTCGCGATGACCGTCGCGACGACCGCCCCGGCTTCCGCCGTGACGACCGTGGCCCGCGCCGCGACGACGACCGTGGTGGGTTCCGTGGCGGCGACGACCGCCGTGAGCGCGAGCGCGACCGTGAGCCGATCAAGCGGCTGCCGATCGACGAGGACGTCACGGGCAACGAGATCGACGAGGACGTTCACCAGGAGCTGCTGAGCCTGCCGAAGACCCTCGCCCAGGACGTCGCCCAGAACCTGGTCATGGTGGCCCGGCTGATCGACGAGGACCCCGAGCAGGCGTACGCGTACTCGCGCATCGCGCTGCGGCTCGCCTCCCGTGTGGCGGCGGTCCGCGAGGCGGCCGGGTTCGCGGCGTACGCGACGCAGAAGTACTCCGAGGCGCTGGCCGAGTTCCGGGCCGCGCGGCGGATGACCGGGCACGTCGAGCTGTGGCCCGTCATGGCCGACTGCGAGCGCGGCATGGGCCGGCCCGAGCGTGCGCTGGAGATGGCCGGTGCGCCGGAGGTGCAGAAGCTCGACAAGGCGAGCCAGGTCGAGATGCGCCTGGTCGCGGCCGGTGCGCGGCGGGACCTGGGGCAGCTGGACGCCGCCATCGTGACCCTGCAGAGCCCGGAGCTCGCGTCGAACTCGGTGCAGCCGTGGACCGCGCGTCTGCGGTACGCGTACGCCGACGCGCTGCTTGCCGCCGGGCGTGAGGACGAGGCGCGCGAGTGGTTCGCCAAGGCGCTGGAGTCCGACAAGGACGGCGCCACCGACGCCTCCGACCGGCTGGCCGAGATGGACGGCGTGGACTTCGTGGACGCCCTCGACGAGGAGCGGGCCGACGCCGAACTCCCCGACGAGCCGGACACCGACCTCGCCGACGCCGATGACGAGTCGGACACCCTGCCGGATGAGGACGACGACCGCGCCGACGTGGATGACATGGACGACGTGGACGCCGACGACTTCGACGAGGCCGAGGTTGAGGCCGACGCTGACGTCGACGCCGACGCTGTCGTCGATGCCGACGCTGTCGTCGATGCCGACGCGGACAAGGGTCCGGCCGACAAGGCCTGAGCTCCTGTAGGCAGTTGAGAAGAGGGCGGCACCCCGGCCGGGGTGCCGCCCTCTGTCGTATCCGGGTGCCGCCGTATCCGCGTACCGCTCAGTTCACCGTCAGGCTCCGCAGCACCAGGCCCGTCGCCGGCTTCGGGCCGAAGGACGTCGACTTGCGGGGCATCGTGACGCCCTGGCGGGCGAGGTCCCGGACGACCTCTTCGCGTACGGGATGCATGAGCACCGCAGTGCCGCCGCGGCGTTCTGCCTGCTCGACGGCGGCCGCCGTGTCGTGGATGTACATGATGTCCTCGGGTGCGTCCGGGATGCGCCAGACGTGGTCCAGGAGCGTCGAGTGGAGCACGGCCGCATCGAGTTCGCGCCAGGCCTGCGGGCGGTCCGTGCGGACGGTGCGGGCGAGCAGGTCGGCGTCGGGGCGGTCCAGGAGGTGGAAGCGTCCGTCGCCCGCCAGCAGGAACGCGTTGCCCGCGGTGCTCGCCTCCGCGAGGACGTCGAGCGCGTCGGGCAGCGGCACCGCGAGCGTACGGACGCGGAAGGCACCGGTTTCGGCCACCGCGGCCAGGGCGTCGCTGACCGGAAGCCGGTGGAGCAGCCGGTGGATGGCGCGTACCCGCAGGGGATAGCGCGCCGTGTCGACGAGCAGGACCAGGCCGAAGTCCCAGGGGCCGGGCGCCGACTGCTCCGAGCGCAGTCGCAGATAGGTCGCCCAGCGGTGGTGGCCGTCGGCGATCACCGCCTGGTGGTGCGCGAGTTCCGTCTGGATCTCGGCGAGGTCGGCGGGGTCCGTGACCGCCCACAGGCGGTGGCTGTAGCCGTCCTCGGTGGTCGTCGCGAGCAGCGGCTCGCGCCGTACGGTCCGCTCGATGACCGCTCCCGCGCCCGTCGGCGTGCCGCCGTTGGCGCCCGCGTCGCCGCGGTACGTCAGGAGCAGCGGCTCGAAGTGCGCGGCCGTCGTCCGCATCAGGTCGGCGCGGTCCTCGACGACGTGCGGCATCACGTCCTCGTGCGGCAGCACCACGCCCTCGGAGGGCTCCGAGAGGGCCAGCGCCCCGATGAGGCCGCGCTGGAGCAGCCCGCCGTCGTGCTGTTCGTACACGTACAGCGCGGGCTCCGGGTCGGGGGCGAGGACGCCCGCCGAGAGCCAGTCGTCGAGGGTGAGCGCGGCCTGCTGGTGCCGTGCCGTGGCCGTGGCGGCCTGCGGGAGGATCAGCCGGACGATGTTGTACGGGTCCGCCGACTCCAGGTGGAGGAGTCCGTCGGGCCGCACCACCACGTCGTACGGCGGGGAGGTCACGGCCGCTAGGCTGCCGACGCGCTCGGGTACATAGCGCAGGCCTCGGAAGGGGATAAGGCGCAGCCCGTCGTCGTCCGCACGCCCTGTTGTGGTCATTAGTGCATCGTAAGTGGGGTGCGGGCATGCGCGATGATCGGGGGAGAGCATCGAGCGAGGAGTGGATGAGGATGAGCCAGCCGAGCAGGACCCGGCCGAGTGGCAGCGCGCGGGCGCTGAGCGAGGCGTACGACACGGCTCTGCTGGATCTTGACGGGGTGGTGTACGCGGGCGGCGAGGCGATCGAGCACGCCGTCGGCTCGCTGGGCACGGCGCGCGAGGGCGGGATGCACCTCGCGTACGTGACCAACAACGCGCTGCGGACGCCGGACGTGGTGGCGGAGCACCTCACGGAGCTCGGGGTGCCGGCCGAGCCGGGCGATGTGATCACCTCGGCGCAGGCGGTGGCGCGGCTGATCTCCGAGCAGGTGCCGGAGGGTTCGCGGGTGCTGGTGATCGGCGGCGAGGGGCTGAGGGTGGCGCTGCGCGAGCGCGGGCTCGTGCCGGTGGAGTCGGCCGAGGACGCCCCGGCGGCGGTGGTGCAGGGGTACGGCGGGCCCGATCTGGCGTGGGGCAGGTTCGCCGAGGCGTGCTACGCGATCGCGGCCGGGGTGCCGTGGTTCGCGTCCAACACCGATCTGACGATCCCGAGCGGGCGCGGTATCGCGCCGGGCAACGGGGCGGCGGTGGAGGTGGTGCGGATCGCGACCGGCGCCGAGCCGCAGGTCGCCGGGAAGCCGTTGCCCCCGATGCACCGGGAGACGATCCTGCGGACGGGTGCGCGCAAGCCGCTCGTGGTGGGGGACCGGCTGGATACGGACATCGAGGGGGCGTTCAACGGCGGGGTGGACTCGCTGCTCGTCCTCACCGGGGTGACCGACGGCGCCCAGCTGCTCGCCGCCCGGCCCGAGCACCGGCCGACGTTCGTGGACGCGGATCTGCGGGGGATGCTGACCGGCCAGCCGGAAGTGGCTGAAAACGACGGTGAGTTCGGGTGCGGCGGGTGGACCGCGGCCGTACGCGACGAGGCGTTGGCCCTGGACGGCGACGGCGAGCCGCTGGACGGTCTGCGGGCGCTGTGCGCGGCGGCGTGGACGCATGCGGGCGAGGGTGTGTGCGAGCTGGACGCGGGGAAGGTGCTGGGGCGGCTGGGGTGGTGACCCCGGGGCCCGGCCCGGGTCCTGGGCAGGGGCCTTCCGCCGGCCGCTTGAGGGCACCGGCCGCTTGAGAGCCCGGTGGCGGTCCGGTTGTGGATCAAGGACCCTGTCGGGCGCTTTGCAGGGTAGGCTAACCTAACTTGCGTGTTGGTAGACAGCCCTTCCAAGCCGAGCGCGGAGACCGCTCCCGCGCCCCCGACCCCGACCGCCCGGCGGCACGCCCTGCGCGCCGCCGGACTGCTCGCGGCCACGGGGGTCCTGGCCCTCGTGGCCCTCGCGAGCATCGCGGTCGGCGCCAAACAGATCCCGCTCGCGGACGTCTGGCACGGGCTGTTCCACTACTCCGGCACCGCCGACGACGTCATCGTCCACGACACCCGGGTGCCCCGCACCCTGCTCGGGCTGCTCGTCGGGGCCGCGCTCGGCGTCTCCGGCGCGGTGATGCAGGCGCTCACCCGCAACCCGCTGGCCGAGCCCGGCATCCTCGGCGTCAGCGCGGGCGCCTCGGCCGCCGTGGTCTCGGCGATCAGCTTCTTCGGCGTCACCAGCCTGACCGGCTATGTGTGGTTCGCCTTCGCCGGCGCCGCGGTCGTCTCGGCGCTCGTCTACGTCCTGGGCGGCAGCCGGGCCGCCACACCGGTCCGGCTCGCGCTCGCGGGGACGGCCGCCACGGCCGCGCTCTACGGCTATATCAACGCCGTGCAGCTGATGGACTCGGCCGCCCTGGACCGGCTGCGGTTCTGGTCGGTCGGCTCGCTGGCCTCCGCCAACGCGGACACCGTCACCGAGATCGCACCGTTCGTGGCGGCCGGCCTCGTGCTCGCCGCGCTCATCGCCCGGCCGCTCAACGCGATGGCCCTGGGCGACGACACCGCCCGTGCCCTGGGCGCCCATCTCACCCGTACCCGCGTCCTGTCGATGGTCACCGTCACGCTGCTGTGCGGGGCCGCGACCGCCGCCTGCGGGCCGATCGTCTTCATCGGACTGATGGTCCCGCACATCGTCCGGGCCATCACCGGGCCCGACATGCGCTGGATCCTGCCGTACTCGGCCGTCCTCTCGCCCGTGCTGCTGCTCGGCTCCGACGTGGTCGGAAGGGTGATCACCCGGCCCTCCGAGCTCCAGGTGGGCATCGTCACGGCGCTCATCGGCGGGCCCGTGTTCATCTTTCTCGTCCGCCGCAAGAGGATGGCTCAGCTGTGAAGGCCGTACGCACGCCCGGGGGTTACTCCTTCCGGGCCGACACCCGCTCGCTGGTCGTCGCCGTGGCGCTGCTGGCCGCGGCGCTCACGGCGGGCGTGGTCCTCGTCGGCAGCGGCGACTTCGAGATCGCGCCGCTCGACGTCGTCCGTACGCTCTTCGGCTCCGGCACCGCCCAGCAGGACTTCATCATCAACGAGCTGCGGCTGCCCCGGGTGCTCGTGGGGCTGCTCGTGGGCGCCGCGCTCGGCATCTCGGGCGCGGTCTTCCAGTCCATCTCCCGCAATCCGCTGGGCAGTCCGGACATCATCGGCTTCGGCCAGGGGTCTTCCGTCGGCGCCCTCGTCGTCATCGTCTGGTTCGGGGGCAGCGCCACCCAGGTCGCGGTCGGCGCCCTGCTCGGCGGGCTCGCGACCGGGGTCGCCGTCTATCTGCTCGCCTGGAAGAAGGGTGTGCACGGCTACCGGCTCGTGCTCGTCGGCATCGGCGCCGCCGCGATGCTCACCGCCTGCATCCAGTACCTGCTCACCAAGGCCCAGCTGGTCGACGCGACCCGGGCCATGGTGTGGCTGACAGGCTCGCTCGACGGGCGGGACTGGGCGCAGGTGTGGCCGCTGCTCGCGCTGTTCGCGGTGCTGCTGCCGGTGATCCTCGCGTACGGACGGCCGCTGCGGATGCTGGAGATGGGCGACGACGCGGCCCACGCGCTCGGCGTGCCCGTCCAGCGGACCCGGACCGTGCTGATGCTCGCCGCCGTGCTCCTCAACGCCGCCGGGACCGCGGCGGCCGGGCCGATCTCCTTCGTCGCGCTGACCGCGCCGCAGCTCGCCCGCCGCCTCACCCGGGCCACCGGGCCCAACATCCTGGCCTCCGGCTGCATGGGCGCGACCCTGCTCGTCACCGCCGACTGGGCCTCCCAGCGGCTGTTCGGCGAGAGCAAGCTGCCGGTGGGCGTGGTGACCGGGGTGGTCGGCGGCCTCTATCTGCTGTGGCTGCTGGTCACCGAGCGCAAGGCGGGCCGGATATGAGCGGCCCGCACCTCCCCGACCCCCGTACCCGTACGGATTCCGGTTCTTCCTCCAGGAGTACGAGCATGCAGCGCCTCAGCGCCGATTCGGTGACCCTCGGCTACGACCAGCGGGTGATCGCCAAGGACCTGTCGGTGGAGATCCCGGACCACTCGTTCACCGTCATCGTCGGCCCCAACGCCTGCGGCAAGTCGACGCTCCTGCGCGCCCTTTCGCGGATGCTGAAGCCGAGCGAGGGGCGGGTGCTGCTCGACGGGCAGACCATCCACTCGATGCCCGCGAAGAAGGTCGCCAGGACCCTCGGGCTGCTGCCCCAGTCGTCGATCGCGCCGGACGGGATCACGGTCGCGGACCTGGTCGCGCGCGGCCGTTACCCGCACCAGGGGCTGCTGCGGCAGTGGTCGCCCGAGGACGAGCGGATCGTCCAGGAGTCGATGGAAGCCACCGGTGTGGGCGAGCTGGGGGAGCGGTACGTCGACGAGCTGTCGGGCGGGCAGCGCCAGCGGGTGTGGATCGCGATGGCGCTGGCCCAGCAGACCCCGCTGCTGCTGCTCGACGAGCCGACGACGTTCTTGGACATCCAGCATCAGATAGAGGTCCTGGACCTGTGCGCCGAGCTGCACGAGTCCCAGGGGCGCACGCTGGTCGCTGTGCTGCACGACCTCAACCAGGCCGCCCGGTACGCCACGCATCTGATCGCGATGCGCGACGGCGAGATCGTGGCCGAGGGGCCGCCCTCGCGGATCGTCACGGCGGAGCTGGTGCGGGAGGTGTTCGGGGTCCGCTGCCAGGTCATCGACGACCCGGAGACGGGCACGCCGCTGGTGGTGCCGGCGGCGCGGCAGCGGGACGCGGCGGCGGTGTCCTGACAGAGGCGCGGGCACCGGTTTCGTACGACGTGAATGCACACAATGTGAAGGGCCCGGACTCCTACAGCAACGTCCGCAGCCTGAGCAGGTCGCGGAACCCCGCCTCCAGGCGGACCCGCCCCGACGTCCACGCCCGCGCGAAGTTCAGCTCGCCCGCGACCATCGCCACCAGGTCGTCGCCCTTCATGGCGAGGCGGATCTGGGCGCGTTCGGCCGGCGGGCCGTCCAGTGTCCGCTCGACCTCGATGCGGCCGTCCCGCAGGCGCCCGGTGAACGTGCGATCCAGGTCCGTGATGTGGCAGCTCAGCGAGCGGTCGAGCGCGGCGGCGGCGTGCACGTCGCCGTTCGCGCCGGCCAGGTTGCCGGAAAGTACGTCGAGTGCCGCGCGGCACTCCTGCATCGTCGCCATCGTGATCGACCGTACCGCAGGCCCACGCGGTAGCGTCTTGCCATGAGCGACTTGATGCCGGAGCCCGAGGCGGAGGCCGGCGGGCACGACGACCCCCTCGGCCCGGCGCCCCTGGACGTGCCCCGCGACCCCACCGGCGACCCCCTGGTGGACGTCCTGGTCGAGCGGCTGGCGGACGTCGACCACCTCGATACGGAGGGACACGTCGAGGTGTACGAGGATGTACACGGGGGGCTGCGCGAGACGCTGAGCGCGCTCGACGCCCGCCCGGGGCCGCCGGCCCCGTCCCCCGCGTCACATACGTACGACAACAGGAGCTGAACCGAACGTGGCAGGAGTGGCACGCCGCCGCCTCGACGCCGAGCTGGTCCGCCGGAAGCTCGCCCGGTCCCGTGAGCACGCCGCGCAGCTGATCGCCGCCGGGCGGGTGACGGTCGGCGGCAACACCGCCACCAAGTCCGCCACCCAGGTCGAGACCGCCGCCGCCATCGTCGTGGCCGAGGACGACAGCGACCCGGACTACGTCTCGCGCGGCGGCCACAAGCTGGCCGGCGCGCTGGCGGCCTTCGTCCCGCAGGGGCTGAAGGTCGAGGGGCGCCGGGCGCTGGACGCGGGCGCCTCCACCGGCGGCTTCACGGACGTGCTGCTGCGCTCGGGCGCCGGGCACGTGGTGGCCGTGGACGTCGGGTACGGACAGCTCGCCTGGTCCCTCCAGAGTGACGACCGGGTCACCGTCAAGGACCGTACGAACGTACGGGAGTTGACGCTCGACGACATCGACGGCGAGCCGGCCGACCTGGTGGTGGGGGACCTGTCCTTCATCGCGCTCGGGCTGGTGCTGCCCGCGCTGGTGCGGTGCTGCGCGCCGGACGCGGACCTGGTGCTCATGGTCAAGCCGCAGTTCGAGATCGGCAAGGACCGGCTCGGCAGCGGAGGTGTGGTGCGCAGCCCGGAGCTGCGGGCCGAGACCGTACGCACGGTGGCCGCGCAGGCCGCCGGGCTCGGGCTCGGTGTGCTCGGGGTCACGGCCAGCCCGCTCCCCGGACCCTCCGGCAATGTCGAATACTTTCTGTGGCTGCGGGCGGGAGCGCCCGCGCTGGATCCGGCTGATGTCGAGCGTGCAGTGGCGGAGGGACCTAGTTGAGCTCGTTGGGGAACGCGGAGGAGACGCGCGGGGGGGACGCCGCGTGCGAGCGAGGTGGGGCGGAGCGCACGGTGTTCCTGCTCGCGCACACCGGGCGGCCCGCCGCCATCCGCAGTGCGGAGCTGGTGGTACGGGGGCTGCTGCGCTGCGGCATCGGGGTGCGGGTCCTGGAGGCGGAGGCGGCCGACATTCCGCTGCCCGAGTCCGTGAAGACGGTCAAGGAGGCGACCCCGCAGTGCCTCGACGGATGTGAACTGCTGATCGTGCTCGGCGGGGACGGGACGCTGCTGCGCGGCGCCGAGTTCGCGCGGGCGTCCGGGGTGCCGATGCTCGGCGTCAACCTCGGCCGGGTCGGGTTCCTCGCCGAGGCGGAGCGGGACGACCTGGACAAGGTCGTGGACCGGGTGGTCGCGCGCTCCTACGAGGTCGAGGAGCGGATGACCCTCGACGTCGTGGTGCACAGCAACGGCGACGTGGTGCACACCGACTGGGCGCTCAACGAGGCCGCCGTGCAGAAGGTGTCGCCCGAGCGGATGCTCGAAGTCGTCCTGGAGATCGACGGGCGGCCGGTGACGGGGTTCGGCTGCGACGGGATCGTGTACGCGACGCCGACCGGGTCGACGGCGTACGCCTTCTCGGCGGGCGGGCCGGTGGTGTGGCCGGAGGTCGAGGCGCTCCTGATGGTGCCGATCAGCGCCCACGCGCTGTTCGCCAAGCCGCTGGTGACGTCGCCGAGTTCGGTGCTGGCGGTGGAGGTGCAGCCGCATACGCCGCACGGGGTGCTGTGGTGCGACGGGCGTCGTACGGTCGAGCTGCCGCCGGGGGCTCGGGTGGAGGTTCGGCGGGGGGCTGTGCCGGTCCGTCTGGCGCGGCTGCACCATGCGTCGTTCACGGACCGGCTGGTGGCTAAGTTCGCGCTGCCGGTTAGTGGGTGGAGGGGTGCGCCGCACTGAGGTTGTTTGAGCCCCCACCCCGCCCGTTCCCTTAACCCTCCGGGGGTGGGTGGGGGTGGAGGAGGGTTCCCGGGGGCTGTGCCCCCGGACCCCGGGCGGGGCTGCGCCCCTGCACCCGCTTGCGGGGCCTGCGCCCTGCTGCGGTCCCTGCGCCCTGCCACGGGGGCTGCACCCCGCTACGGGGCTGCGCCCCCGGTGCCCCCTGCTGGCGCTGCGCCCCCGCGCCCCCCTGCTGGGGCTGCGCCCCCGCCTGGGGTGGGTGGGCTACGTTCGCTGCGCCCCGCCCCCCGCTTTCGGGGCTCCGCCCCGGACCCCGTTCGTCTGCGGGCCGTTTTGGGCTGGTCGCGCAGTTCCCCGCGCCCCTTGAGGGCGGGGCCTGCGGCCCCTGCCCCGCTCCTCAAGCGCCGGAGGCCTGAATGTGCGGGCCCCGTTCCTCGCACGCCGGAGGGGCTGCAATGTGGCCAGGGCCCGTTCTGCCTTCAGGGGCGCGGGGAACTGCGCGACCAGCCCAAGCCGGCCCGCGCCCGACCACCGACCAGACCTTGAGGGGGCGGGGGGAACTGCGCGAGCAACCACGGCCGACCCGCAGACGAACCCCGGGCCATAAATGGGGCGCGGGGAACTGCGTGAGCAACCACAGCTGACCCGCAGACGAACACCGGGCCGAAAAGGGGCGCGGGGAACTGCGCGACCAGCCCCCACCGGCCCGCGGACGAAAGGGGGTCTGGGGGCGTAGCCCCCGGGAGAGCCGCCTCCCCCCACCCCTGGAGGCCGCGCCGCGGAGCCGCGAATGTCACAGAGGAAAGGGGCGGGGTGGGGCAAAACGTGCGTGCGGGTCAACCGGGAGGGTGAGCGTGTGGGGGGCGTCGCAATCCGGGGGGCGGACCTCGTAAGGTCGGGGGCGTGTTGGAGGAGATGCGGATACGGTCGCTCGGGGTCATCGACGACGCTGTCGTCGAGCTGTCGCCCGGGTTCACCGCGGTGACCGGCGAGACCGGTGCGGGCAAGACCATGGTCGTCACCAGCCTGGGGCTGCTGCTCGGCGGGCGCGCCGACCCCGCGCTGGTGCGGATCGGCGCCAAGTCGGCGGTCGTCGAGGGGCGGATCGCGCTGCGCGCGGGCGCCACCGCGGCGATCCGCGCGGAGGAGGCCGGGGCGGAGCTCGACGAGGGCGCGCTGCTGGTCAGCCGTACCGTCTCGGCGGAGGGCCGCTCCCGGGCGTTCCTCGGCGGGCGCTCCGTGCCGGTCGGCGTCCTCGCGGAGCTGGCCGACGAGCTGGTCGCCGTCCATGGGCAGACCGATCAGCAGGGGCTGCTCAGGCCTGCCCGGCAGCGGGAGGCGCTGGACCGGTACGCCGGGGACGCCGTGGCAGGGCCGCTGGCCAAGTACGCGGAGGCGTACCGGCGGCTGCGGGCCGTCGTCGGAGATCTGGAGGAGCTGACCACGCGGGCGCGCGAGCGGGCGCAGGAGGCCGATCTGCTGCGGTTCGGGCTCGACGAGATCGCGGCGGTCGAGCCGCTGGCGGGTGAGGACACGGAACTCGCCGCCGAGGCCGGACGGCTCGGGCACGCCGAGGCGCTGGCGTCCGCGGCCGCCCTCGCGCACGCCGCCCTCGCGGGCAACCCCGAGGACCCGGAGAGCGTCGACGCGACCACCCTGGTCGCGGGTGCGCACCGGGCCCTGGACGCCGTACGGTCGCACGACCCCGCGCTGGCCGCGCTGGCCGAGCGCATCGGCGAGGTCGGAATCCTCCTCGGCGACGTGGCGGGCGAGCTCGCCGGGTACGCGGACGACCTCGACGCCGACCCCCTGCGGCTCGCGGCCGTGGAGGAGCGGCGGGCCGCGCTGACCGGGCTCACCCGTAAGTACGGCCAGTACGGCGACGGTATCGAGGCCGTACTCGCCTGGGCGCAGCAGGGTGCCGCCCGGCTGACCGAGCTGGACGGCGACGACGACCGGATCGGCGAGCTGACGGCCGAGCGGGACGGGCTGCGCGGTGAACTGTCCGTACTGGCCCAGGAGTTGACCGACGCCCGTACCGAGGCCGCGGCGCGCTTCGCGGACGCGGTGACGGCCGAGCTGGCGTCGCTCGCGATGCCGCACGCGCGGGTGTCGTTCGCGGTACGGCAGGTGGAGGACGCCGAGGGCGTCGAGGTGGACGGGCGGACCGTGGCGTACGGGCCGACCGGCGCGGACGAGGTGGAGCTGCTGCTCGCCCCGCACCCGGGCGCCCCGGCGCGGCCGATCGCCAAGGGCGCGTCGGGCGGTGAGCTCTCCCGGGTGATGCTCGCGGTCGAGGTGGTCTTCGCGGGAACGGACCCGGTGCCCACGTACCTCTTCGACGAGGTCGACGCGGGCGTCGGCGGCCGGGCGGCGGTCGAGATCGGCCGGCGCCTGGCGAAGCTCGCCAAGTCGGCGCAGGTCGTGGTGGTCACCCATCTGCCGCAGGTGGCGGCCTTCGCGGACCGCCAGCTCCTGGTGGAGAAGACCAACGACGGCACGGTCACCCGGTCCGGCGTCACCGTCCTGGAGGGCGAGGACCGCGTCCGCGAGCTCTCCCGGATGCTGGCGGGCCAGGAGGACTCCGAGACGGCCCGGGCCCACGCGGAGGAGCTGCTGGCGACGGCACGGGCGGAGGGGTAGCCCCGGCTCCGCCCTCCCCCCGGGGGTCGTCCCGCCGTCGCGGTTCACCCGTGTGGGTGGTCCCCCGGCCCGGTCCGCCGCCTGTCGACACGGGGAAACGCCCGGACGGGGGCGGAACGTCCGTGCGGGCTGGCATCCTTGGCCGGGTCCACACCGGCCCACCGCCGACCCGGGAGCCTGTTCACGTGTCACAGCTGCGTACGGTGCAAGTGCTGGGCGGCGGCAGTGCGGGCAGCAGCGCGCATGTGCGCTCGCTGGCGGCGGGGCTCGTCGCGCGGGGCGTCCGGGTCACCGTCTGCGCTCCCGCCGCGCTGGAGCGGGAGTTCGACTTCCGGGGTGCGGGCGCCCACTTCGTCCCCGTGCCCCGGCGCGGCGACCCGGTGGCGGTCGGCGCCCTGCGGGCGGTCTGCGCGGGCGCGGACGTGGTGCACGCGCACGGGCTGCACGCGGCCGTACGGACCGCCCTCGCCCTGGGCGGGCGGCGTGCGATCCCCCTCGTCGTCACCTGGCACACCTTCCCCCAGGCTCTCCGCTCCGGTCGAGCAGGGGGGACCCCCTTCCACGCCGAGGGTGCCCGGGGCCGGGTGTTGGGGGTGCTGGAGCGGCGGGCGGCCCGTGCGGCCGCCGTGCTGCTCGGCACCTCGTCCGACCTGGTCGACCGCGCCCGGCGGTGCGGCGCCCGGGACGCCCGGCTCGCCGCGGTCGCGGTGCCCGGGCCCCGTACGGCCGCCCCGGACGGCAAGGCGCGGGCAGAACTCGGGGCCGTGGACCGGCCGTTGCTGATGGCCGTCGGCAGCCTGGTCGAGCACCGGGGGTACGACGTGCTCCTGGACGCGGCCCACCACTGGAAGGCGCTCGACCCCGTACCGCTGCTGGCGATCGCGGGGGAGGGCAGGCAGCGGGCCGCGCTCCAGCGGCGCATCGAGGCCGAGGCGCTGCCCGTGAAGCTGCTCGGGCAGCGCGACGACGTCACCGAGCTGCTGGCCGCCGCCGACGCGGCCGTGCTGGCGAGCCGCTGGGAGGGGCGCTCGCTGCTGGCCCAGGAGGCGCTGCGGCTCGGGGTGCCGCTGGTCGCGACCGCCGTGGGCGGGGTCCCGGAGCTCGTCGGGGACGCGGCCGAGCTGGTGCCGTACGGGGACGCGGCGGCGCTCGGGGACGCCGTGGCGCGGCTGCTCGCCGACCCCGGACGGTGCCGCGAGCTCGCCGAGGCCGGGCTCGTGCAGGCGGCGGGCTGGCCCACCGAGGACGAGGCCGTGGCCCAAGTGCTCAGTGTCTATGACGAATTGACTCAGCGTCAGGGGCTCTGACCGGCCGGGCGGTTACGGGACGTGGCGGCGGGCGCGCAGGGCCAGGGACAGCGCCAGTACCGTCTGCGGGTCGTCCAGGTCCGTGCCGAGCAGCTCCGCGATCCGGGCCAGCCGGTTGTAGAGCGTCTGCCGGTTGAGGTGCAGTTCGCGGGCCGTCTCCGCCTTGCGGCCGGCGTGCGCCAGATAGGTCTCCAGGGTGGGCAGCAGCGGCGGGCGCGAGGCCGCGTCATGGGTGCGCAGCGGGCCGATGGCGCGCTCCACGAACGCTGCCAGGTCCGGGTGTTCGCGCAGCCGCCACAGCAGCAGGTCGATGTCCAGGCGCCGGGCGTCGTACCAGGGGCGCTCCGACAGGCCCTGCGCGGCCGCGGCGGTCTCGGCCGCGTGGCGCAGCCCCGCCGACGCGGCCGCCCAGCCGCCCGCGACCCCGACCACCACCACCGGCTGGGCCCCTGCCCGGGCGAGCCCGGCGCGCTCCACGCCGGCCCGCAGCGCCGCTGCCACCCGGTCGGCGACCGCCGTGCGCTCCGACTCCGAGCGCAGCCCGAGCAGCAGCGGGACCCGGCCCTCCACCGGCCGTACGCCGAGCAGGACCGGCACGCCCACCGCGGACAGCTCCTCCAGGACCGCACGCGCCAGGACCGCCCAGTTGCCGGTGGGGGACAGCTCGGACGTCAGCCGCATCACCACCGGCAGCAGCGGGCCCTCGCCCGGCTTGAAGCCCAGCACCTTGGCCTGCGCGGGCGCGTCCTCGGCGGTGATGCGGCCCTCGGCGAGGTCGGTCAGGAAGTCGCCGCGCCCGCGTGCCGCCAGCTCCTCCTCCTGGCGCGCCTGCATCAGCACCACCGCGAGGATGCCCGCGGCCCGCTCCGCCGCCATCCGGTGGACCGGCAGCAGCGGCGCGGCGACGGCGAGCAGGGCGATCCGGGCCCGTACCGCGCCGGTGCCGTGGCCGCCGCCGGGCACGTCCACCAGGACCGCGCCGACCGGCGGCCCCGACTCGCGGGACTCGCGCTGGCCGCGCAGCCCCTCCCACACCTGGAGCGGGTCGGCGCCCGCCTCGCCGGAGCCGGCGGCCGCGTAGAGCAGCTGGCCGTCCGGGGTCTCCAGGAACACCGGGTTCGCTGTGAAGTCGGCCAGGATCGACAGGACCTGGGGCACGCCGCCGCCCGAGAGCAGCGCGCCGGTGCACCGCCGGTGCACCTCCTCGGCGCGCTGGAGCAGGGCGTAGTGGCCGTTGACGATCTCGGTGTGGATCTCCTCGGTCACCGTCACGAACGCGACCTCGCGGTGCAGCGCGACCAGCGGCAGCCCGGCTGCCCGCGCGGTGTCCACGATGGCGGCGGGCAGGCGGCTGAAGCGCGGGCCGAGTTCGACGACCAGTGCGGCGATGCCCCGCTCGGCGAGGCGCCGTACGAAGGTGCGCTGTTCGGCGGGGCGGGTGCCCAGGCCCAGGCCGGTGGTCAGCAGCAGCTCGCCGCCCTTGAGCAGCGAGGCGATGTTCGGGACCTCGCCCGCGTGCACCCAGCGCACCGTGCGGCCCAGGCGCTCGGCCCCGGCGACCACCTCGGGGAGCCCGCCGCGCAGCCCGGGCAGCTCCAGAGCGCGCTGCACGGTGATCCCGCCCTGGCTGTCCAATGGGGTTCACCTCGTGTTTTGTCGTACCGGCCGGTGATGCGGGTCACGGTACGACACACTTCTCCGTTTCCGTCAGGCCGGGGCGATGTTGTGGTTGAAGCGGAAGACGTTGTCCGGGTCGTAGGCGCGCTTCACCTCGGCGAGCCGGCGCATGTTCTCGGCGCCGAGGCCCGCGACCACCCGGTCGGAGCCCTCGTCGCCGGTGAAGTTGAGGTAGACCGCGCCGGTCGACCACGGCTGGACCTTGGCCCGGACGTCCTTGACCCACTGGCGGCAGCGCTCGTCGTCCGCCGGGTCCTCCCAGATCCCGAAGGGGTGTACGGCCCAGGCCGCGTCGCGGTAGGGCACCGGGTACTCGGCGGGGCCGTCGGCGATGGCGCCGCCCAGCGGGAAGATCACGTGCTGGGTGCCGGTGGGCGTCGGCATGGACTCGCCCAGGGAGCAGAAGACATCCACGAGCTCGTCGGGCAGACCGGTCAGATACTCGGCCGACCAGTAGTTCCGCAGCCCGGGCGGGTCGTCCATCATGCACTGCATGTCCACGTACGGCATGGCCGTGACGATCTCGACCTCGTGCGGCAGGGCGATCAGCGGCTGGGCGACCTTGCGCATGGCCTCCTCGCCGCCCGCGTAGGCCACGAGGGCGCCGCACAGCACCTTTCCGACCAGGTGCTCGGGGATGAACGGCTCGGGCGGTGCGGTCATGTACAGGACGCCGCCGCTCGCCTCCGTCGGCCCGTTCGCGATGAGCTCGCGATAGGTGTACGCCACCTCGGGGGCGCGCTCGGGCAGGTACAGCAGCATGGCGATGGAGTACTCGGGCAGATCGTGCAGCCGCAGGGTGATCGAGGTGGCGACGCCGAAGTTGCCGCCGCCGCCGTGCAGCGCCCAGAACAGCTCGGGGTTCTCCTCGGCGCTCGCCGTCACCACGCTGCCGTCGGCGGTGACCAGCTCGACGCCGAGCAGGTTGTCGACGGCAAGGCCGAACCTGCGGTCGAGCCAGCCCGACCCGCCGCCGAGGACGAAGCCGCCGACGCCGGTGGTGGAGACGCGCCCGCCCGTGGTGGCCAGGCCGTGCTCCTGGGTGGCCCGGTCCAGCTGGCTCATGAGGGCGCCGCCCTGGACGCGGACGGCGTGCGCGGCCGGGTGGACGGTCACCTCGTGCATCCGGCGCAGATCGATGACCAGGCCGTTGTCGTTGAGGGCCTGGCCGGAGACGCTGTGGCCGCCGCCGCGTACGGCGATCTTGAGGTCCAGGTCTCGCGCGAAGCGCACGGAGGTGACCACGTCCGCGTCGGACTCGCACTGGGCGATCACGGCGGGGCGCCGGTCGATCATGGCGTTGAAGACCGTCCGGGCCTCGTCGTAGCCCGGATCCTCCGGCGCGAACACATCACCGGCGAGGTCTTCGCGGAGCTCGGCGAGGGCCGTGCCCGCTTTCGAGGGGGTGGTCATAGTGCGCCCCCTTCCAGGAGGGGACAGGATAATTCCACTCTAAGCGGACACGGAGCCCTTGGGCGCGGCGAGCTACCCCCCGTACGCCCCCGAAGCGGTCAGCCGCAGTGCCGTGTCGATCAGCGGAACGTGGCTGAAGGCCTGCGGGAAGTTGCCCACCTGCCGCTGTTCCCGCGGGTCCCACTCCTCGGCGAGCAGCCCCAGGTCGTTGCGGAGCGAGAGCAGCCGCTCGAAGAGCTTCCGGGCCTCGTCGACCCGGCCGATCATGGCAAGGTCGTCCGCCATCCAGAACGAGCACGCCAGGAACGCGCCCTCGTCGCCCTCCAGACCGTCGCAGCCGGCCTCCTCGCCCGCCGTCGGATAGCGCAGGATGAACCCGTCGGGGGTGGACAGCTCGCGCTGGATCGCCTCGATGGTGCCGATCACGCGCTTGTCGTCCGGCGGCAGGAAGCCCATCTGCGGGATCAGCAGCAGGGAGGCGTCCAGCTCCTTGGAGCCGTACGACTGCGTGAAGGTGTTGCGCTCCTTGTCGTACCCCTTCTCGCACACATCGCGGTGGATGTCGTCGCGCAGCTCGCGCCACTTCTCCAGCGGGCCGTCCGCGTCGCCCGACTCGATCAGCTTGATGGTGCGGTCGACGGCGACCCAGGCCATCACCTTGGAGTGCACGAAGTGGCGGCGCGGGCCGCGCACCTCCCAGATGCCCTCGTCCGGCTGGTCCCAGTGGTCCTCCAGGTAGCGGATCAGCTTGAGCTGGAGCAGCGAGGCGTAGTCGTTGCGGGCCAGGCCCGTCATGTGCGCCAGGTGCAGGGCCTCGGTGACCTCGCCGTACACGTCCAGCTGGAGCTGGCCGGCGGCGCCGTTGCCGACCCGGACCGGGGCCGAGTCCTCGTATCCGGGCAGCCAGTCCAGCTCGGCCTCGCCCAGCTCCCGCTCGCCCGCGATCCCGTACATGATCTGGAGGTTCTCGGGGTCGCCCGCGACCGCCCGCAGCAGCCACTCCCGCCAGGCGCGGGCCTCGTCGCGGTAGCCGGTGCGCAGCAGCGAGGAGAGGGTGATCGCCGCGTCCCGCAGCCAGGTGTAGCGGTAGTCCCAGTTGCGCGAGCCGCCGATGTCCTCGGGCAGCGAGGTGGTGGGCGCGGCGACGATGCCGCCGGTGGGGGCGTAGGTGAGCGCCTTGAGCGTGATCAGCGAGCGGACCACGGCCTCGCGGTAGGGCCCGTGGTACGTGCAGTGCTCGACCCACTCGCGCCAGAAGTCCTCGGTCGCCTCCAGGGCCGCCTCCGGCTCCGGGAGCGCGGGCGGCTCCTTGTGGGAGGGCTGCCAGCTGATCGTGAAGGCGATCCGCTCACCGGGGGAGACGGTGAAGTCGGAGTACGTCGTGAGGTTCTTGCCGTAGGTGTCGACCGGCGTGTCCAGCCAGACCGAGTCGGGGCCCGCCACCGCGACCGTACGGGTGTCGACCTTGTGCACCCAGGGCACGACACGCCCGTAGCTGAAACGCATCCGCAGGGCGCTGCGCATCGGCACCCGGCCGCTGACGCCCTCCACGATCCGGATCAGCTGCGGCGCGCCGTCGCGCGGCGGCATGAAATCGGTCACCCGGACCGTGCCGCGCGGGGTGTCCCACTCCGACTCCAGGATCAGCGAGTCGCCCCGGTAGCGGCGCCGGTCCGCCCGGGGTGGCGGCGCGTCGGCCGCATGGGCCGGGCCGATCCGCCAGAAGCCGTGTTCATCGGTGCCGAGCAGTCCGGCGAAGACGGCGTGCGAGTCGAAGCGTGGCAGGCACAGCCAGTCGGTCGTGCCGTCCCGGCAGACCAGTGCGGCGGTCTGCATGTCTCCGATGAGTGCGTAATCCTCGATGCGCCCGGCCACGTGCAATCTCCAGTCGAACGGCCATGTCCGCCCCGCGGGGCGCTTACTGCTACTGCGATGCGGTCAAGGGATCGCCAACGAGCGCATGTTGTGGGTGACGGCCGGGGTGGCGCCGTGTTACCAGCGACTCGGCGGCGAGTGTCCGAGCAGGATACGACGCACGTGGGTGATCCGCCGATGCCTTCCGCCAACGCCGTTCGGCCGTCCGGGTGAGTGGAGCACACTGGGTTGGCCGGGCGTATGCGGAGCGTGGCCGGAAGCGGTCCGCCGCACTCGCTGATACCCTGGTAGCCCGTGGCCGGGTGGTGAAAAAACCCCCGAACCGCAGCGACGGCGCCCCCCGGAAACTCGTACGGCAACTCGTACGAGATCCACAGAGGGTGACCGGCACGCACTTCAGACAGCGACCACGGGAGCCCCCTCTTGGCCATGCAGACTCGATCCTTGGCATCCTCGACGACCAAGCACATCTTCGTCACCGGGGGTGTCGCCTCTTCCCTCGGCAAGGGTCTGACTGCCTCCAGCCTGGGTGCGCTCCTCAAGGCGCGCGGCCTGCGCGTCACCATGCAGAAGCTCGACCCGTACCTGAACGTCGACCCGGGAACGATGAACCCGTTCCAGCACGGCGAGGTGTTCGTCACCAACGACGGCGCCGAGACCGACCTGGACATCGGCCACTACGAGCGCTTCCTCGACGTCGACCTCGACGGCTCGGCCAACGTCACCACCGGCCAGGTCTACAGCACGGTCATCGCCAAGGAGCGGCGCGGCGAGTACCTGGGCGACACCGTGCAGGTCATCCCGCACATCACCAACGAGATCAAGCACCGCATCCGCCGCATGGCCACCGACGACGTCGACGTCGTCATCACCGAGGTCGGCGGCACGGTCGGTGACATCGAGTCGCTGCCGTTCCTGGAGACCGTCCGCCAGGTCCGCCACGAGGTCGGCCGCGACAACGTCTTCGTCGTGCACATCTCGCTGCTGCCCTACATCGGCCCCTCCGGCGAGCTGAAGACCAAGCCGACCCAGCACTCGGTCGCCGCCCTGCGCAACATCGGCATCCAGCCCGATGCGATCGTGCTGCGCGCCGACCGCGAGGTGCCGCTGTCCATCAAGCGCAAGATCTCGCTGATGTGCGACGTCGACGAGGCCGCGGTGGTCGCCGCCATCGACGCCAAGTCGATCTACGACATCCCCAAGGTGCTGCACACCGAGGGCCTGGACGCGTACGTCGTCCGCAAGCTGGACCTGCCGTTCCGCGATGTGGACTGGACGCAGTGGGACGACCTGCTGGACCGGGTCCACAACCCGCAGCACGAGGTCACCGTCGCGCTCGTCGGCAAGTACATCGACCTGCCCGACGCCTACCTCTCGATCACCGAGGCCATGCGCGCCGGCGGCTTCGCCAACAAGGCCCGCGTCACGGTCAAGTGGGTCACCTCGGACGACTGCAAGACCCCGGCCGGCGCCAGGAAGAACCTCGGCGACGTGGACGCGATCCTGGTGCCCGGCGGCTTCGGCGACCGCGGCGTCAACGGCAAGATCGGCGCGATCCAGTACGCCCGCGAGAACAAGGTGCCGCTGCTCGGCATCTGCCTGGGCCTGCAGTGCATCGTGATCGAGGCCGCCCGCAACCTGGCCGGCATCCCGGACGCCAACTCCACCGAGTTCGACGCCGCCACCGCCCACCCCGTCATCTCGACGATGGAGGAGCAGCTGGCGTACGTCGAGGGCGCGGGCGACCTGGGCGGCACCATGCGCCTGGGCATGTACCCGGCGAAGCTCGCCGAGGGCTCGATCGTGCGCGAGGTCTACGGCGACCAGCCGTACGTCGAGGAGCGCCACCGCCACCGCTACGAGGTCAACAACTCCTACCGCGCGGAGCTGGAGAAGAAGGCGGGCATCGTCTTCTCGGGCACGTCCCCGGACAACAAGCTCGTCGAGTACGTCGAGTACCCGCGCGAGGTGCACCCCTACCTGGTCGCCACCCAGGCGCACCCGGAGCTGCGCTCCCGCCCGACCCGCCCGCACCCGCTCTTCGCGGGTCTGGTGAAGGCGGCCGTCGAGCGGCAGGAAGCCGCGCGGAAGAACGGCAAGAAGTAACCAGACGATACGGTTGCCGGGGTACGGGTCCTTCGGGACGCGTACCCCGGTTTTCGCTTTTGCGGGAGGACATCGATGCAGCTCCAGGACACCTCCGAGGAATGGCGGGTCGTCGCCACCACGACCCCGTTCGAGGGCAACAAGACCAGCGTCCGCACCGACGACGTGGTCATGCCCGACGGCACGGTCGCGCGCCGCGACTACCAGGTCCACCCGGGCTCCGTGGCCGTCCTCGCCCTCGACGGCGCGGGCCGGGTCCTGGTGCTGCGCCAGTACCGCCACCCCGTGCGCCACAAGCTGTGGGAGATCCCGGCCGGGCTGCTCGACGTGCCCGGCGAGAACCCGCTGCACGCCGCCCAGCGCGAGCTGTACGAGGAGGCGCACGTCAAGGCCGAGGACTGGCGGGTCCTCACCGACGTCTACACCACGCCCGGCGGCTGCGACGAGGCCGTACGGATCTTCCTCGCCCGCGATCTCTCCGAGGCGGAGGGCGAGCGCTTCGAGGTCTCCGAGGAGGAGGCCGACATGGAGCTGGCCCGGGTGCCCGTCGACGAGCTCGTCCGGGGCGTGCTCGCCGGTGAGCTGCACAACAACTGCCTGGTGGTGGGCGTCCTCGCGCTCACGGCCGCACAGGCGGGGTCCGGTCTTGAGGCGCTGCGCCCGGCCGAGGCGCCCTGGCCGGCCCGCCCGTTCGAGAAGTGACGGAGCGCTCCGCTGGGGATGCGGGTTCTTGACTGCGGGCCGCCTGTGGGGGTCCCCCTGCTCGAACGAAGTCGAGAGCTTGGGGGATGGTCGCGCAGTTCCCCGCGCCCCTTTGGGCACGTGGTACCGCAACGTTTTGCCCAGCGGACAGTCATAGGTCAGACCATCCGCTGATCCGATCGGGCGACCTGCCCGCCGCGCTCCGCCGGGCCGCTGACCCCGTGTGAACTACGCTCGGAACGCCCGTGCGGAGACCCGCCGGGCTCGGCTCGTGCGCAGCGGACGGAGCGTGGCCCGTGACGGATCAGGCGGTGGACGTGGGCGGCTCTGCCGCGGAGTGCGAGCCGGCCGCGCCGGAGGCGATTGGCCGTCAGTTCTTCGGCCGCCAGCGGGAGTTGAAGGAGCTGCGCGAGGACGTGGAGCGGGCGGGGCTCGACACCCTGTCCGGCCGCAAGTCGCCGCGCGCCCGGGTGCTGCTGATCGCCGGACGCCCCGGCTCCGGGCGGACCGCCCTCGCCGAGGAGCTGGCCCGCCGGCTCGCCGCCGACTACCCCGACGGGGTACTGCGCGCGTCCCTGCGCGAACCCGGCGGCACCCCGGTCCCCGCCGAGCGGGTGGCCCGCGATCTGCTCGACGCCCTTGAGGTCCCGGTGCCGCCCGGCGGCGGTGAGGACGAGCTGGCCCAGCTGGTGCGCGAGGCGCTCGCCCAGCGAAGGGCGCTGCTGCTGCTCGACGACGCGGTCGGCGCCGAGCAGGTCGACCCGCTGCTGCCGCAGAACGCCGACTGCCTGGTCGTGGCGACCGCCCGCGGACCCCTCACCGGCGTCCCGGACGTCCGGCCCTGCACCCTCGGCGGCCTCGACCCCAAGGCGGCCGTCGAATTCCTGGAGAGCTTCACCGGCGCGGTACGGATCACGGTGGACCCGCGCACCGCCGAGAACCTGGTCGAGGAGTGCGCGGGAGCGCCCGCCGCCATCGCCCTGGTCGGCGGCTGGCTGGCGGCCCGGCCCCAGGCGGCCGTCTCCGACGTCGCCAAGCGGCTGCACGCGCTACCCGATGAGGGCGGGGCCCTCGGCGGCCAACTGCCCGTCGCCGAGCGCCCGTTGGTGCGCGCCTTCCGGCTGGTGTACGAGTCGCTGCCGCAGCCCAACGCCCGGCTGCTGCGGCTGCTCCCGCTCACCCCGGCCGGGATCGTGGACGCCCAGACCGCCTCGGCGCTCGCCGGGTGCTCGGTGTCGGCGGCCCAGAACACCCTGGAGGACTTCGTCGCGTACGGGCTGCTGAGGGTCTTCGGCGACCCGGAGGAGCAGCCCGCCCAGTACGCGGTGCCCGGCTGGCTGGCTCCGCTGTTGCACAGGCTCGCGGAGGCCGCCGACCGGCCCGGCGAGCTCCAGCTGGCCCAGGCCCGGATGCTGGAGCGGACCGTACGGCTGCTCCAGTCCTGCCGGGCGGTCACCGAGCCCGACGGCTCCGCGGCCCGCAAGAAGCTCGCCGGGCTGCCCCGCGCCCTGCGCTTCCCCAACGAGCGGCTGGCCGCCGCGTGGCTGGACACCCGCCGGCCCGCGCTGCTGGCGTCCGCCCGGCTCGCGGTCGAGGACGGCGAGCTGGACACGCTGGCCAGAAGGCTGGTCGCGGCCCTGGTCCGGGCGCTGGCCGCGCACCGCGGGACCGAGGCGGCCGCACCCGATCTCTATGGTCTGCACCAGCTGGTTCTCGACGTCGCCGAGCGGCGCGAGCTGCACCGGGAGAAAGCCGCGGCCCTGCTCAATCTGGGCGATCTGGACGCGGAGGCCGGTCGCACCGGTGACGCGCTGGTGCGCTACCGGGCGGCCCTGGACGCGGGCCGGGCCGCGAACGACCCGTACGCGACGGGCCGCGCGATGGAATCCGTAGGCGGCGCCCACCAGGAGCTGGGCGACTGGACGAGAGCCGCCGACTGGTACGGGCGGGCCCTGGCGCAGCGCCTCGCGCGGGGCGAGCGGCAGGACGAGGCGCGCCTCTACGGGCGCATCGGCGCTGTGCTCACCTACGCGGGCCGCTACGGCGAGGCACTCCGCAGTTGGCGCGCCGCGGTGGCCGGATACCGCCGTATCGGCGATCTGCCGAGCCAGGCGCGGGCGCTGAGCGAGGCGGCCCGGGTGCAGGAGTACGCCGGGCGGCCCGAGGAGTCGCTGCGCACCTGCCGCGAGGCGGTCGAGTGGGCGAGGCAGGCCGGTGATCTGCGTCTCCAGGCCGCGCTCCAGCTGCGCCTCGCGGACACCCTCGACCGGCTGGGAGACCCGGCGGGGGCCAGGCTGCACCGGGGCGCGGCCGAGACCCTGCTGGAGCCTGACGGAGGAAGTGGGGAGGAAGACAAGGCTCCGGCCTACGAAATCCGCAGCGCTTCGGCCAAAGATTAGTTGTTTGTAAGGGTAGACAGCGGGAAAACCTTCATTAGACTGGCTCCGCCGCTCCTTCTTGCGGTGTATCCCGGTGCGCCTTGGTGCATCCGGGTATGAATGCATTACACCCCCTTCATCCCCTGAGCCAAGGACCGTGATCGACGTGAAGGTCGGCATCCCCCGCGAGGTCAAGAACAACGAGTTCCGGGTGGCCATCACCCCCGCCGGCGTGCACGAGCTGGTGCGCCACGGCCACCAGGTCGTCATCGAGCAGAACGCCGGTGCCGGCTCGTCGATCACGGACGCCGAGTACGTGGCCGCCGGCGCCGAGATCCTGGGCACCGCCGACGAGGTGTGGGCCACCGCTGACCTGCTGCTGAAGGTCAAGGAGCCCATCGCCGAGGAGTACCACCGCCTCCGCAAGGACCAGACGCTCTTCACCTACCTGCACCTCGCCGCGTCCCGCGAGTGCACGGACGCCCTCCTGGAGTCCGGCACCACCGCCATCGCGTACGAGACGGTGGAGACCGCGGGCCGCGCGCTGCCGCTGCTCGCTCCGATGTCCGAGGTCGCGGGCCGCCTCGCCCCGCAGGTCGGCGCGTACCACCTGATGCGCTCGGTTGGCGGCCGCGGCGTCCTGCCCGGCGGCGTCCCGGGTACCCACGCCGGCAAGGCCGTCGTCATCGGCGGTGGCGTCTCCGGCTGGAACGCCACCCAGATCGCCGTCGGCATGGGCTTCCACGTGACCCTGCTCGACAAGGACATCAACAAGCTCCGCGAGGCCGACAAGATCTTCGGCACCAAGGTGCAGACGATCGTCTCCAACGCCTACGAGCTGGAGAAGGCCGTCATCGAGGCCGACCTCGTCATCGGCGCCGTCCTCATCCCGGGCGCCAAGGCCCCGAAGCTGGTCACCAACGAGCTCGTCGCCAAGATGAAGCCCGGAAGTGTCCTTGTCGACATCGCGATCGACCAGGGCGGCTGCTTCGAGGACTCGCGTCCCACCACCCACGCCGAGCCGACCTTCATGGTCCACGACTCGGTCTTCTACTGCGTCGCCAACATGCCCGGCGCGGTGCCCAACACCTCCACCTACGCGCTCACCAACGCCACGATGCCCTACATCGTTTCGCTGGCGAACAACGGCTGGGCCGAGGCGCTGCGCCGTGACCCCGCGCTCGCGCTGGGCCTCAACACCCATGACGGCCAGGTCGTTTACGGCCCGGTCGCCGAGGCCCACGGCCTGGAGACCGTCGAGCTGAGCACGCTCCTCGGCTGATCCGAGCACTGTGGCGGCGCTCTGACGAAACGGTTCGTCAACGCGCGCCGTCAACCCCACCCACCCGGCCGGACCTTGTCGCCCAAGGTCCGGCCGGATGTGTATCGCGACACTTCCACCGGAGTGTGGCAGGCTCGCTCAACTCGCCTCGAACGTAACTCTTTAACCGTTTCGCGCACCCCTGAAACTCGCGCTCTGATGCCCGTACGCCCTTGACAGAGCAGTGTTCGGTTGCCGACACATCCGGCCGGGTCCGGCGGATTGTGTTGCTGCGGACCGGTGACACGCCATAGAGTCGCCAATCGTCGGCATGGTGCCACGCTGACCTATCGATAAAGTTTCCTGGTCACTTCCAAGGAGGTAAGACGACTTGTGAATGAGTCGACATTTACTCCTGGAGGTGGTCAACCAGGGATGCCCGCACGGGGCCATGGCCCTTCGGGGCCTGCTGAGGCTGTCGGCTCCGTCGCGGTCCGCGCCTTCGCAACCACCCCGCACATGACGACAGCCCCACGGATGATGGACGGCCTACACGTGAACGCCATGGCCGGCAACGAGAGTGGCCGGGACACCGCTGCTTTCGCCGACTTTGAGGAAGTGCCCCAGGGGCACTTCTACGACCCCGACGCCGAATACGAGCCCGACCCCGAGTACGCGGCCACCCTCGCCCCCGACGCCGCACGCCAGCGCCGTGAGCGGATCGGCCCGACCGGACGGCCGCTGCCGTACTTCCCGATCCCGGGTCCGCTGACCGACCACGGTCCCGCGAAGATCATCGCGATGTGCAACCAGAAGGGCGGCGTCGGCAAGACCACGTCGACCATCAACCTGGGTGCCGCGCTCGCGGAGTACGGACGCCGGGTGCTGCTCGTCGACTTCGACCCGCAGGGCGCCCTCTCGGTGGGCCTGGGTGTGAACCCGATGGAGCTCGACCTCACGGTCTACAACCTGCTCATGGAGCGGGGCATGTCGGCCGACGAGGTCCTGCTCAAGACCGCGGTTCCCAACATGGACCTGCTGCCGAGCAACATCGACCTCTCCGCCGCCGAAGTGCAGCTGGTGAGCGAGGTGGCCCGGGAGTCGACGCTCCAGCGCGCCCTGAAGCCCCTGATGGCCGACTACGACTACATCGTGATCGACTGTCAGCCCTCGCTCGGCCTGCTCACCGTCAACGCCCTGACGGCGGCTCACAAGGTGATCGTGCCGCTGGAGTGCGAGTTCTTCGCGCTGCGCGGTGTGGCCCTGCTGACCGAGACGATCGAGAAGGTCCAGGAGCGGCTCAACCCCGACCTGGAGCTCGACGGCATCCTCGCGACCATGTACGACTCCCGTACGGTGCACAGCCGCGAGGTCCTGGCCCGGGTGGTCGAGGCCTTCGACGACCACGTCTACCACACGGTGATCGGCCGTACCGTGCGCTTCCCGGAGACCACGGTCGCCGGCGAGCCCATCACGACGTACGCGTCCAACTCCGTGGGCGCCGCCGCCTATCGCCAGCTCGCCAGGGAGGTGCTCGCCCGGTGTCACGCCGAGTGAGTCTGCCCGGGGCCGACGAACTGTTCCGTACGACCGGAGGAATGGCACTCCAGTCCTCCACCCCGAGGCGGACCAACGGCGAGGCGAGGGTGCCCGGACCGGCGGGCGAGAGCGACCCGGTCACGGACGAGTCCGCGGCGCGGGCCGAGCACTCGGCGGCGGAGGAGGATCCGGCGTCGGGCGAGCCCCGCAGCCGCACGGCCGCCGCGTCCGGCGAGGCCGCCAAGGGGGCCCGTCAGGGCGCTCCGGCCGCCCCGAGTACCGCGGCGCAGCGGCGGCGGGCCCGGGCGGCCAACCGGCGGCCCAGCGGGCGCGAGCGCCACGACGAGAAGATCACGGTGTACGTCTCCGCGGAGGAGCTGATGGACCTGGAGCACGCGCGCCTGGTCCTGCGCGGGGAGCACGGGCTCGCCGTCGACCGCGGGCGGATCGTCCGCGAGGCCGTCGCGGTGGTCCTGGCCGATCTGGAGTCCCGGGGCGACGCGAGCATTCTCGTACGGCGTCTGCGGGGCCGGTAGCACTAGCCTGCGCCGTGCGGCCCGCACTGCCCGCGCTGCCTCGTACCGCCCGCTCCGCACCCCCTGGACCGCCTCTTGCCCACCGTCGACGACCCGGACGTTCCCGCTGCGCGGGGGGCTCGGCGTGCGCTGGGGCGGGGACCGGGGGGTTCCTCCGGGGGTTTCCCCACCCCGCCCCTTCCCGGCAGTGACATCGGCGGCTCCGCCGCGTGGCCTCGGCGGGCAGCCGGGGGAGTGGTGGGGGAGGAGTCTTCCCCGGAGGCTGCGCCCCCGGACCCGCAAGCGGGGTTGCGCCCCTGCACCCCCTCGGAGGCTGCGCCCCCGGACCCGGCGGTGGACCCCCCGGCGGGGACTGCGGCCCCCGCGCCCCGCCCACCGGGCTCCGCCCCGGACCCCGTCCCCCCAGGGGCGCGGGGAACTGCGCGACCAGCCCCCACCGTCCCGCAGACGAATGGCGGCCCGGGGCCCGAGACCGTGCCGTACGCGGACTCCGCGGCCCCCGCCCCCTCCGACGGCCGCTTCACCGTTCGGCTCGCCAACTTCGAAGGCCCCTTCGACCTGCTGCTTCAGCTCATCTCGAAGCACAAGATGGACGTGACCGAAGTCGCGTTGTCCAAGGTCACCGATGAGTTCATGGCGCACATCCGGGCCATGGGGGCGGACTGGGACCTCGATCAGACCACCGAGTTCCTCGTCGTCGCCGCCACCCTCCTCGACCTCAAGGCGGCCCGGCTGCTGCCCGCCGCCGAGGTCGAGGACGAGGCCGATCTGGCGCTCCTTGAGGCGCGGGACCTGCTGTTCGCGCGGCTGCTCCAGTACCGCGCGTACAAGCAGATCGCGGACATCTTCAGCGAGCGGCTCGACGCCGAGGCGCACCGCCACCCCCGTACTGTCGGGCTGGAGGCGCACCACGCCGAGCTGCTGCCCGAGGTCGTCATCAGCATCGGCGCCGACGGGTTCGCCAAGCTGGCGGTCAAGGCCATGCAGCCGAAGGCCAAGCCGCAGGTGTACATCGACCACATTCACGCGCCGCTCGTTTCCGTCAGGGAGCAGGCCGCCGTGGTCGTGGCGATGCTGCGGGCGTGCGGGGACGTCAGTTTCCGGGAGCTGACCCTGGACGCGCCCGACACCCTCACCGTCGTCGCCCGCTTCCTCGCCCTCCTGGAGCTCTACCGCGAGAAGGCCGTCGTCCTCGACCAGGACGAGGCGCTCGGGGAGCTCATGGTGCGCTGGAGCGGCGGCGACGGGGCCCAGCCCGCCGTCACGGACGAGTTCGACCAAGTTGTGGAGGTGGAGACGGCGTGATCGAGGAGATCGAGGAATCCGAGGAGCTTGCGCTCAAGCCCGCCCTTGAGGCCGTTCTCATGGTGGTCGACGAGCCCGCGACCGAGGAGCACCTGGCGAAGGTGCTGGAACGGCCCCGGAGGGCCGTGGCGGACGCCCTGCGCGAGCTGGCGGACGAGTACACCGTCCAGGGCCGCGGCTTCGAGCTGCGGCTTGTGGCGGGCGGCTGGCGGTTCTACAGCCGGGCCGCGTACGCGCCGGCCGTCGAGGGCTTCGTCCTGGACGGGCAGCAGGCCCGGCTCACCCAGGCGGCCCTGGAGACCCTGGCGGTCGTCGCGTACCGCCAGCCGGTGAGCCGTTCGCGGGTCTCGGCGGTGCGCGGAGTGAACTGCGACGGGGTCATGCGGACCCTGCTCCAGAGGGGTCTGGTCGACGAGGCGGGCGCGGAACCCGAAACAGGTGCGATCCTGTACAGGACGACGAACTACTTTCTGGAACGGATGGGCCTGCGCGGCCTGGACGAGCTCCCGGAGCTCGCGCCCTTCCTCCCCGAGGCGGACGCGATCGAAGCCGAGACCCTGGAGGGTGTGCCGTCGTTCGATCCGGACGCACCTGACGCCCCGGAAACCCACGCAGACGACAAGACGGAAATTTGATGCGAAGCAGCGGCAGTAACAGCAGCGGAAACAACGGCGGGAGCCGTGGTGGCAACAGCGGCGGCCGCGGCAGCAGCGGCGGTGGCGGCCGGGGCAGCGGCGGCGGCGCCGGCCGCGGCGGTGCGGGCGGCGGCCGGGACGGCCAGCGCCAGGGCGGCGGCCCGCGCCAGAGCGGCAGCGGCAAGCCGCGCCCTCTCCGCCCCGAGGAGCGCACCTACGAGGTGGGCGGCTCCTCCGACGCCCCCCGCGGCGGCCGTGGCGCCTCTGCGCGCGGCGGCGCCAAGGGCGGCCCCAAGGCGCCCCAGGGCGGCACCCCGGTGCGCCGCGGCCCGCACGGCCAGCGGCTCGGCCAGGCCCGCCCGCGCGAGCTCGACGCGAAGATCGAGCAGCGCAACCGCGACCGGTACGCGGACAAGCCGGACATCAAGACCCCCAAGACCTTCCCGGGCGCCGAGCAGGAGGGCGAGCGGCTGCAGAAGGTGCTCGCCCGCGCCGGCATGGGCTCGCGCCGCGCCTGCGAGGAGCTGATCGAGCAGTCCCGCGTCGAGGTCAACGGCGAGATCGTGCTGGAGCAGGGCAAGCGCGTCGACCCGGAGAAGGACGAGATCAAGGTGGACGGCCTGACCGTCGCCACCCAGTCGCACCTGTTCTTCGCGCTGAACAAGCCCGCCGGCGTCGTCTCCACCATGGAGGACCCGGACGGCCGCCAGTGCCTCGGTGACTACGTGACCAACCGCGAGACGCGGCTCTTCCACGTCGGCCGGCTCGACACCGAGACCGAGGGCATCATCCTGCTCACCAACCACGGCGAGCTGGCCCACCGTCTCACCCACCCCAAGTACGGCGTGAAGAAGACCTATCTGGCCGCCATCACGGGCCCGCTGCCGCGCGAGATCGGCAAGCGGCTCAAGGAGGGCATCCAGCTGGATGACGGCTACGCGCGCGCGGACGCCTTCCGGGTCATCCAGCAGACCGGCAAGAACTACCTGGTGGAGATCGAGCTCCACGAGGGCCGCAAGCACATCGTGCGCCGCATGATGGCGGAGGCCGGCTTCCCGGTCGAGAAGCTCGTCCGGGTCTCCTTCGGCCCGATCGGGCTCGGCGACCAGAAGTCCGGCTGGCTGCGCCGCCTCACCAACACCGAGGTGGGCATGCTGATGCGCGAGGTCGGCCTGTAGCCGCCCGCTGAAGTTCCGGTACCGAGCCCGGCCCCCGACCGACGGGGGCCGGGCTCGGTGCTGTGTGCACCTGTTCTGCGTAGATGTCGTACGCGCCTGTTGTGCGCGCTCCCACCGACCTTTATAGTCATCATGACTATTAAAGAGCGACGGTGCGACGGGAGGGGGTGACGGCGATGAAGCGGTACGGACACGGTCTGGTGATCGGCACGTTCTGCCCGCCGCACGCCGGCCACCACCACCTCGTACGGACCGCCGAGGACCGCTGCGAGGCGCTGACCGTGCTGGTGTGCACGGCGGCCGGGGAACTCGTGGCGGCCCGGACGCGGGCGCGCTGGATGGCCGAGGTCCATCCGCGCGTCCGCGTCGTCCGCTCGGTCCGCTCCGTCCGCACCACCGGGAGGGTGGACGCGGTCTTCACGTCCGAGCGGTACGGGGACCGGCTCGCCGGGGCCTTCGGCGCCGAGCACGTGTGCGTCGACGCCGAGCGCACGCTCTTCCCGGTCTCCGCGGCCGCCGTGCGCAAGGACCCGGTGGGTAGCTGGGACTTCCTGGAGCAGCCCGTACGGGCCTGGCTGACCCGGCGGGTCGCGGTGCTCGGCGCCGACCCGGCCGCCACCACCCTGGCCCGCTCGCTGGCCGAGCGCTTCCAGCGGCGCGGTGGGGTCTGGGCGGGCACCCGGTGGGTGCCCCGGTGCGGGAGGGCGCGGGAGGAGCAGGCGGCGCGCACGGGGGCGCCGGTGCTCTTCTGCGCGGCGGGGACCGCCCGTGCCGAGCGGCACCTGTGGCTGCTCGCGGGCCCGCAGGACGGCGGGCTGCCCGGACAGGGCCGCAAGGTCGTGCTGCGGGGCGCGGGTCCGGCCGCGATGCTGGGCGCCGCCGTCGACGCGGTCGACACGTTCCTGGGCGAGAGCTGGGGCCTGGACGGGCCGCCCGCGGGGCGATGGTGAGCGCCGCGGGCCCGGCCAGGAAGCCGGAGGGCTACGACCCGTACGCCTTCGAGCCGTTCGCGGTCACCGTCGACCTCGCGGTCTGCACGGTCCGCGACGGCGGGCTGCACGTCCTGCTGATCCGGCGCGGCGAGGAGCCGTACAAGGGCGAGTGGGCGCTGCCGGGCGGGTTCGTGCTGCCCCGGGAGAGCGCCGGGCAGGCGGCGCGGCGCGAGCTGGCCGAGGAGACCGGGCTTCCGGACGACCTGGTCGCGGGCCTGCACCTGGAGCAGCTGCGCACCTACAGCGACCCCGACCGCGACCCCCGGATGCGGGTGGTGTCGGTCGCGTACACCGCGCTCGTACCGGACCTGCCGGAGCCGCACGGCGGCGGCGACGCGGCGCACGCGCAGTGGGTGCCGTTCGGCGCGTACGGAAGCCTCGCCTTCGACCACGAGCGGATCGTGGCCGACGCGCGCGACCGGATCGGCGCCAAGCTCGAATACACCTGCCTCGCCACGGCGTTCTGCCCGCCGGAGTTCACGCTCGGCGAGCTCCAGCAGGTCTACGAGACGGTCTGGGGGACCGCCCTGGACCGCCCCAACTTCCGACGCAAGGTCCTCGCCACGCCCGGCTTCGTCGAGCCGGTGGCGGGCGCCGCGCGTCTGACCGGCGGCCGGGGCAAGCCGGCCGCGCTGTACCGGGCGGGCGTGGCGACAGCGCTGCACCCCCCGCTCCTGCGGCCGGAAGGACGACCCTCATGAACAGTCGAGTGAACAGCCGGGCGAAGCAGGCGGCGACCGGCTCGCTGACCGGACTCGCGCTCGGGGACGCCCTGGGCTTCCCGACCGAGTTCATCGGCGTGCCCGCGATCCTGGCCAAGTGCGGGCCCTGGCGGGAGATGCGGCTGCCGACGCCCGCGATCGTCACCGACGACACCCAGATGACCCTGGCGGTCGGCCAGGGCATACGGGCGGCCATGGACCGCGGGCTCCTCGGCCCGCGCCGCCTGGAGCGGCCGGTCCGCGAGGGCTTCGTGCGCTGGTACCACTCCCCGGAGAACAACCGGGCACCCGGCCGCACCTGCATGGTCGCCTGCGGGCTGCTCGACAGCGAACTGCCCTGGCAGCAGGCGAGCCAGCTCGGCTCCAAGGGCTGCGGCGCGAACATGCGGGTGGCCCCGGTGGGCCTGGCGCCCGGTCTGAGCGAGGAGCAGCGGGCGGGCGCGGCCCAGCTCCAGTCGGCCCTCACCCACGGCCACCCCACGGCCCTCGCGGCCAGCGACCTGACGGCCCGGGCGGTCTTCCTGCTGGCCCAGGGCGCCGACCCGGTGGGCCTGGTCGGCCAGCTGCGCTCGTACGCGTACGAGAACCGCACCCGCTACCACGACCGCTGGCTGGGCGACCTGTGGACCTACGCCCACGACGAGACGCCCGCCGCCTTCATGGCCCGCGGCTGGGACGAGTGCCTGGACGCCCTGGACCGCGTCCTCAAGGCCCTGCACAACCCGTCCCCGGAGACGGACCCGTGCCTGGAGACGGGCGACGGCTGGGTCGCCGAGGAGGCCCTGGCCACGGCCCTGGTCTGCTTCCTGCTGTTCCCGGACGCCCCTCTGACGGCCCTGCGCCGGGCGGCCTGCACCAAGGGCGACTCCGACTCCATCGCCTGCCTGACCGGCGCCTTCGCGGGCGCCCACCTGGGGGCCGCCGCCTGGCCCAACGAGTGGGCGGAGCGCATCGAGTACCGCAGCGAACTGCTGACGCTCGGGGCGCTCTGGGATTCTTGATCCATGACGGATCTCCAGGCCATCGACCTCGCCGCCGTGGTGCGCGAGCAGCCCGACCCGCTGCTCTTCGCCACGGTCTCCGGCGCCCACCTCTACGGCTTCCCCTCCCGGGACTCCGACGTCGACCTGCGCGGCGTCCATCTGCTCCCGGCCGAGGCGCTGCTCGGGCTGCGCGAGCCGGAGGAGAGCCGGTCCCTCATGTGGGACCGGGACGGGGTCGAGATGGACCTGGTCACGCATGACCTGCGCAAGTTCGTCCGCCTGATGCTGCGCCGCAACGGCTATGTGCTGGAGCAGCTGCTCTCGCCGCTGGTGGTGCACACGACCGCCGCGCACGCGGAGCTGGTGGCACTCGCCCCGTCCGTGCTGACCTCGCACCACGCCCACCACTACCGGGGGTTCGCCAACACCCAGTGGCGGCTGTACGAGAAGACCGGCGAGCTGAAGCCGCTGCTCTACACCTTCCGGGTGCTGCTCACCGGTATCCATCTGATGCGCAGCGGCCAGGTGCAGGCGGACCTGCCCACGCTGCTCGGCGAGGTGGCCGCGCCCGCCTATCTGCCCGACCTCATAGCGGTGAAGGCCGAGGCCGAGCACGGGGCCGCGACCGGGCTCGACCCGGAGCGGGTGGCGGGCGACGTGGAGGCGCTGCACGGCGTGCTCGACGGGGCGCAGGCGGACTCGCTACTGCCCGACGCCGCCGCCGGACACGACGCGCTGCACGACCTCGTCGTACGGGTGCGGCTGGAGCGCTGACTCGCGGCGCACCCGGAACAGGAAGTCCGCCACGCGGGCCTGGTCCGGTTCCTCGGGGAGCGGGGTGCGGGCGGCGGCCTTCGCGGCCTCCTCGGCGAGGCGGGTCATCCAGGATTCGACCTCGGGCCAGGGGACCTCGCCGCGCTTGACCGCCAGGAGGCGGTCGCGGTCGGGGCCCACCTCGATCGTCAGGGTGCCGGTGCGCACGAGGTCGCGGCAGCTCGTCATGAGGCGCACCAGATGCATCGCGTGCTTCCAGCGCGGGGCGCCGTACTGGCGTACGTCCGCCTCCAGCTTCTTGCGCTGGCTCAGCGCGTAGCCGGTGAAGGTGGCGTGGGCGCGGAGGGAGAGGAACGCGTCGCGCAGGGCGAGGAGCTCCCGGCCGGTGTCGTCCACCCGCTCGACGAGCGGTGAGTGCAGGCACTCCAGGATGTTGGGGTTGGCGCGCAGGGCCAGTTCGCAGAAACGCTCCAGCTCCCAGCTGAACTGCTCATCGGCCGGGCCCTCCACATGCGTCGGCGGCTTGTCGAAGGCCCAGAAGAGCGGGGTCGGGGCCACGTAGACGCCCCGGCGGTCCGTGTCACTGGCGTCGGTGGCCAGACCGAAGGCGCGCGAGCCCATCACACAGGAGTAGACGGTGTGGTCGCGGACGAGCTGCTCGGCGGTCATCCGCCGATTGTCCCTGTTCAGGCCAGGTGGATCGAGCCGTTTTCGACCGTGATCCGCTCGGGCGCCAGCGGGCGGGGGGCCGGGCCCGCCGCGACCGAGGCGTCGGCCACGCGGTACTTGCTGCCGTGGCAGGGGCAGTTGATCGTCCCGCCCGCGACGTCCTTTACCGTGCAGCCCTGGTGGGTGCAGATCGCCGAGAACGCCTTGAAGGTGCCCTCCTCGGGCTGGGTGACCACGACCTTCCTGGCCGCGAAGACCTTGCCGCCGCCGACCGGGATGTCCGACGTCATCGCCAGTGCGTCGCCGTCGCCCTGTGAGGGCGAGGAGGACCGCGTCGGCGTGTTCGGGGCGAACACCGGGGGAGAGGTCTCGCCGGCGCTGCGCGTGCTGCTCGTACCGCTGCTCTTGTCGTCGCTGCTGCTACAGCCGGCCAGCGCGGCCGTGCCCGCGGCCAACGCGAGCACCGCGCGGCGGGAGGTTGGCGTCGTCATGGGCAGCATCTTGGTGCAACCGCGCGGCGAATCCCGGCACGCGCGCGTGCCTTACGCCCTATGGCCCAACCCGGCCCGCGCCCCCGGCCTCCCGGCGCAGCTCCGCCACCTCCACCACGGCCTCCCGCTCGATCGGCCCGTAGACGTGGGGGAACGCCTGGCCCTTCCCCTCCCAGCGGACCTCGGCGGCCAGCCCCGCCTCGTCGATGCTCAGCAGCAGGAGCGGGCCGTGCGCGTTCCCGTAGTGGGCGTTCGCGACCGCCAGGGCGGACGCGCGGTCGGCCGAGCAGTGGACGAAGCCCTCGGACGCGAGCGACGCCGGGGCGTACGGGCCGGGCCCGGCCGCCGTCCACTCCGGCCCGGGCACCACATGGAAGATCATTCCCCCGTTCTACCGCAGGTTCCGCCGTGCCCACCGCCGCCCCCGCGCAGGGGCATCCGCGCCCGTGTGCGCGCCGGACAAGCCCTAGGCTGAACGGGCAAGCCGTACGTCCGCCCCGGCGCAGCCGCCGCACTTCGCAAGGATCACCCCGTGAGGACCGCACTCGTCATCGGTACCGGCCTGATCGGTACGTCCGCCGCGCTGGCCCTCGCCGCCCGCGGCGTCGCCGTCCACCTGGTCGACCACGACCCGGGCCAGGCCCGCACCGCCGCCGCGCTCGGCGCCGGGACCGACGAGGCGCCCGAGGGCCGAGTGGACCTGGTGATCGTGGCCGTGCCGCCCGCCCATGTCGCCGCCACCCTGGCGGAGGCGATCCGCTCGGACGCGGCCCGCGCGTACATCGACGTCGCCAGCGTCAAGGGCGGCCCGCGCCGCGAGCTGGAGGCGCTGGGCTGCGACCTCACCTCGTACATCGGTACGCACCCGATGTCCGGCAAGGAGCGCTCGGGCCCGCTCGCCGCCACCGCCGACCTCTTCGAGGGCCGCCCCTGGGTGCTCACCCCGACCCGGGACACCGACACCGAGGTGCTCAACCTCGCCCTGGAGCTGGTCGCGCTCTGCCGCGCCGTGCCCGTGGTGATGGACGCGGACGCCCACGACCGCGCGGTGGCCCTCGTCTCGCACACCCCGCAGCTGGTGTCGTCCATGGTCGCCGCCCGGCTGGAGGAGGCCGACGAGACGGCGGTACGGCTGTGCGGGCAGGGCATCCGGGACGTCACCCGGATCGCCGCCTCCGACCCGCGGATGTGGGTCGAGATCCTCTCCGCCAACCCCGGCCCGGTCGCGGACGTGCTGGCCGGGATCGCCTCCGACCTGGACGAGACCGTACGGGCGCTGCGCTCCCTTGAGTCCTCGGACGAGCAGAAGCGGCGCGGCGGCGCGGCGGGCGTCGAGGACGTGCTGCGGCGCGGCAACGCGGGCCGCGAGCGCGTCCCCGGCAAGCACGGCGCCGCCCCCACGGCGTACGAGGTGGTCGCGGTGCTCATCAGCGACCAGCCCGGCGAGCTGGCCCGGATCTTCGCGGACGCGGGCCGCGCCGGGGTCAACATCGAGGACGTGCGCATCGAGCACGCGACCGGGCAGCAGGCGGGCCTGGTCCAGCTGATGGTCGAACCGGCCGCGGCCCCGGGCCTGACGGCGTCCCTGCGAGAGCGGGGCTGGGCGATCCGGCAGTGAGCCCGGCCCGGGGGCGCCGGGCGGGGATCTGGGCGCACGTATGAGCCAGTAACCTTGTGTGGGGGCGGATGCCTGCCCGCCCACCCCGTCCCCGTACCAGGAAGGTGTCCGACACCGTGGAAAGCGCCGCCCGGACCGCCCCGGCAGCTGTGATCGTCGCCATCGACGGCCCTTCCGGCACCGGCAAGTCCAGCACCTCCAAGGCGGTCGCCGCCAAGCTGGGGCTGAGCTATCTGGACACCGGCGCCCAGTACCGGGCGATCACCTGGTGGATGATCACCAACGAGATCGACACCGACGACCAGGCCGCGATCGCGACCGCGGCCGCCAAGCCGGTCATCGTCTCGGGGACCGACCCCACGGCGCCGACCATCACCGTGGACGGCCTCGACGCGGCCGGCCCGATCCGTACGCAGGAGGTCACGGCCAAGGTCAGCGCGGTCAGCGCCGTCCCGGAGGTGCGGGCGCTCATCACCCAGCTCCAGCGGGACATCGCGGCGTCCGCCCCGGCCGGGATCGTGGTCGAGGGCCGTGACATCGGCACGACCGTGCTGCCCGACGCCGACCTGAAGGTGTTTCTCACCGCCTCCCCGGAGGCGCGCGCCGCCCGCCGCAGCGGCGAGCTGAAGGGCGTGGACGTCGCCACCACCCGGGAGGCCCTGCTGAAGCGGGACGCGGCCGACTCCGGCCGCAAGACGTCCCCGCTGGCCAAGGCGGGCGACGCCGTCGAGGTGGACACCACCGAGCTCACCCTCGACCAGGTCATCGAGTGCGTGGTCACGCTCATCGAGGAGAAGCGGGCCGCCAGGTGACAGCCCCCTCGCCGCCCGGCCACCGCTCCTCATCGAGGCGCTTCGCGCCGCACCTGCCTGTCGCCGAGCGGGGCGCCGAGGTCGGGCGCCGGATCGGCGTCGGGCTGATGTACGGGCTGTGGAAGCCCCGGGTGCTCGGGGCCTGGCGGGTGCCGGCCGGCGGCCCGGTCATCCTGGCCGTCAACCACGCGCACAACATCGACGGGCCGATGCTGATGGGGACCGCACCGAGACCGGTGCACTTCCTCATCAAGAAGGAGGCCTTCATCGGACCGCTCGACCCGTTCCTGCGCGGGATCGGGCAGGTGAAGGTGGACCGGTCGACCGTCGACCGGACCGCGATCGACCAGGCCATCGGGGTGCTGGACGGCGGCGGGGTGCTCGGGATCTTCCCCGAGGGCACCCGGGGCGAGGGCGACTTCGCCTCGCTGCGCGCCGGGCTCGCCTACTTCGCCCTGCGGGCGGGGGCGCCGATCGTCCCGGTGGCGGTGCTGGGAAGCACCGAGCGCAGAGGAAGGTTGATAAAGGCGCTGCCGCCCCTGCGCAGCCGGGTGGACGTCGTCTTCGGCGACGCCTTCGAGGCCGGGGACGGCAGCGGCCGGCGGACCCGTACGGCGCTGGACGAGGCGACCGTACGCATTCAGGAGCGGCTCACCCGCCACCTGGAAAACGCCAGGCGCCTCACCGGGCGCTGAGCGAGACTTGAGACTTGAGTAGTGGACCGGACGCCCGGTCCATCGATGACGCAGAACGAGGAACGGACTTCATGAACGACCAGCACGACCACGGAGCGCTCGGCGACGCCGAGTACGCGGAGTTCATGGAGCTCGCCGCGGTAGAGGGTTTCGACATCGAGGACGTCGAGGGCGCGATCGAGGAGGCGGGCCATGGCCCGCTGCCCGTCCTCGCCGTCGTCGGCCGCCCGAATGTCGGCAAGTCGACCCTGGTGAACCGCATCATCGGCCGCCGCGAGGCGGTCGTCGAGGACAAGCCGGGCGTCACCCGCGACCGCGTCACCTATGAGGCGGAGTGGGCCGGCCGCCGTTTCAAGGTCGTCGACACCGGCGGCTGGGAGCAGGACGTGCTCGGCATCGACGCGTCCGTGGCCGCCCAGGCGGAGTACGCGATCGAGGCCGCCGACGCCTGTGTCTTCGTCGTGGACGCCAAGGTCGGCGCCACCGACACCGACGAGGCCGTCGTCAAGCTGCTGCGCCGGGCCGGCAAGCCCGTCGTGCTGTGCGCCAACAAGGTCGACGGCCAGTCGGGCGAGGCGGACGCCGCCTCGCTGTGGTCCCTCGGCCTCGGTATGCCGCACCCCGTCTCCTCGCTGCACGGCCGCGGCACCGGCGACATGCTGGACGCCGTCCTGGAGGCGCTGCCCGAGGCGCCCGCGCAGACCTTCGGCGGCGCCGCCCCCGGCGGCCCCCGCCGCATCGCGCTCATCGGCCGCCCGAACGTCGGCAAGTCCTCCCTCCTGAACAAGGTGGCGAAGGAGGACCGCGTCGTCGTCAACGAGCTGGCCGGCACCACCCGCGACCCGGTCGACGAGCTGATCCAGCTCGGCGGGGTGACCTGGAAGTTCATCGACACCGCGGGCATCCGCAAGCGGGTCCACCTTCAGCAGGGCGCCGACTACTACGCCTCGCTGCGCACGGCAGCCGCCGTCGAGAAGGCCGAGGTGGCGGTGATCCTGATCGACGCGACCGAGAACATCAGCGTCCAGGACCAGCGCATCATCACCATGGCCGTCGAGTCGGGCCGTGCCATCGTCATCGCGTACAACAAGTGGGACGACCTCGACGAGGAGCGCCGCTACTACCTGGAGCGCGAGATCGAGACCGAGATGCAGCAGGTGGCCTGGGCCCCGCGCGTCAACGTCTCCGCGCTGACCGGCCGCCACATGGAGAAGCTGGTCCCGGCCATCGAGGCCGCGCTCGCGGGGTGGGAGACGCGCGTCCCGACCGGGCGGCTCAACGCCTTCCTCGGTGAGATCGTCGCCGCCCACCCGCACCCGGTCCGCGGCGGCAAGCAGCCGCGCATCCTGTTCGGTACGCAGGCCGGAACCAAGCCGCCGCGGTTCGTGCTCTTCGCCTCCGGCTTCCTGGAGCACGGCTACCGGCGCTTCGTCGAGCGCCGGCTGCGCGAGGAGTTCGGCTTCGAGGGCACCCCGATCCACATCTCGGTGCGGGTGCGCGAGAAGCGCGGCAAGAACAAGTAACCCCCGCGGGGGCCGGGGCCCTACGGCCTCACAGGCCCCTGCGCGGGGCGGGCGGCAGTGCGGCCGGGAGCTGGTGGAGCCCGGTGTGCTGCCGCCCTGTCATGGGCCCGGTGGTGCTGGTCACCCCGCCGTTCGCCGTCCCGCTGAGCTGCCAGGACGAGCCGCTGTGCGCGGGGTACGGGATGAAGTTCGGGACGGTCTGGGGGTGCGGCACCTGCGGGTGCGCCGGCTGGGGATGGTGCTGGTGGGTGCCGCGGAAGCCGGGGGACCCGGAGTGCGCCAGGGCCGCGAAGCCCCGGAAGCCGAGGTCGTCCTCGCCGCTCCGGTCACCCGGCAGGGCCCGGAAGGACCGGCGGTACTCCGAGTACAGTGCGTCGTAGATCGGCGTGGCCGAGTGGCCGCCCGAGAGGTCCTGCGCGGGTCGCATGGAGGGGATCTGCGACTGGTACGACTGGCGGGAGGGCTCGTATGCGTGCACGTATGTGCCAACGACCCCGACGGCTCTCGGATGCGGGCTGACGGCAGATAACACGTATCAACGGATGCACGGGGTGATCGGGGCGTACGCGGGGGGCTCACGCGGGGCCGGACGCGACGGCGTGTCCTCCGGGCTGTGACGGCGGGCCGCCGGGCGCGGCGGCGGGCGTCTCAACGGCGCTGGGGCCCGGGCCGGTACGCGGTCCGGGCCTCGGGGTCTGCGGGCGGCGGGGGTTGCCGGCCGTCAGGTCACGTGCCCGCCAGGGGCATCGCCGCCGACACCAGGGTGCCGTCCGAGGCAGCCTTCTCCAGGGCGTCGCGCAGCAGGTCCTCGCGGGGCTGCTGGCCGATGGAGCCGACCGGGGCCGCGAAGACCAGGACGCGCTGGGTGCGGTTGGCGGCCGCGCGCCAGCCCTCGGTCACCTGGAGCGGCTGGTGGGCCTGCCACCAGGAGACCGGGCTGCCGCCACCGCCTGTGCCGGGCTGCAGGATCGCGTGCAGCTGGCCCATGGCGAGCAGCACCGACCAGCCGGAGAGCACCGAGGGCATCCGGCCGACGTCGGTGACCGGGACGAAGCCCTGCTCGATCAGAAGCGGCAGGAACACGTCCGTGGTGCCGCCCGAGCCGGGGCGGACGATCGGGGCGGTCGGCTCCACGACGAGCGCCGGGTGCAGGGCGCCCTCGATCAGGATGAGGCCGCTGGTGATCCCCAGCACGGCCTGCGCGGGTGCCGCGCCCCCGAACTCGTCGCCGGTGATGGACCGGACGGCCCCCTGCAGCTGCTCCTCGGAGACCTGGACGACCTGGGAGGGGATGCAGGAGGCGTGGGCGAAGGCGAGGACGGCGGTCTCCTCGCCGACGAAGAGCACGGTGCTGGTGGCTTCGTGCTCGGAGTCGCCGGGGGTACGGCAGGAGGTGCAGTCGTAGCTGCCCGGGGCGTTCTCGCCGGCGAGCAGCCGGTCGGCCTCTTCGTCGCCGATCTCGGCGCGGACGTCCTCGCTGACGTCGAGCATGCGCGGCACGGGTGGCTCCTACTGGATGCGTGCGCCGGGTGGTTCCCGGCTCCTGGAAGGACAACGGCGGATCTGTGGCAGGGGTCACGCCCCAGGGCGAACGGAATCGAACCGCCGGGTGCGGAGGGTGAGTGCGCCCCCGGAATCCCTCACTCCATGTCAACGCATGTCGGCTGCACGGAAGTTGGCCCGGTGAGGTGGGTCACAGGGCGGGTTGATGGCAGGTCGACAAATCCTGAAATCCATCAATCAAGTGGGTGTCCGGAAATCACCGTTACCTGAGGTAATAGCCAACTGGCCTGGAATGACGAGGCATTGGTTGATACCAACGTGATCCGGTCCCTACATTCCAACGCCGTGTGCACCTAGCACCGCCCGGGCAGCCCGCCCCGTACGGCCGCACGACAGCTACGACTCGTACGACCGCACCACAGGCAAGCGCACGACCCCGGCGGGCGGGGCGGCACGGAACGGACGCCGGACGCGTCACGGGCCGTACCGCCCGGGAGTCCCGGGTCCTTCGGAAGAGGGACTTCATGTCTGTTGGTACCAGTCGTTCCAGCTCCAAGCGCTCCATGGCGGCGGCGATCGGCGCCGCCATGGTGGCGGCGCCGCTGGCGCTGCTAGCTGTCTCCGCCGGCCCGGCCGGCGCGGCGGACGGTGCGGTGTGGGACCGCATCGCGCAGTGCGAGAGCGGAGGAAACTGGCAGATCAACACCGGCAACGGCTACTACGGCGGACTCCAGTTCTCCGCCGGATCCTGGCGGGCGCACGGCGGCGGGGCGTACGCGTCCACCGCCGACCGGGCGAGCCGGGCCCAGCAGATAGCCGTCGCCACCCGGCTCCAGCGGGCGCAGGGCTGGGGCGCGTGGCCCGTCTGCGCCGCCAAGGCGGGGGCGTACGGAGAGGCGCCCTCGGCGCCCAAGCCGTCGGCGCACAAGGCCAAGCCCAAGACCGAGCACAAGTCGCAGCCCAAGCGCGAAGCCGGCGAGGCCGGTACGCACAAGGCCGGAACAGGCCAGGCGGAGACCCGTCGGGTCAAGGCGAAGGCCGCACCGGCGAAGGCGCCCGAGCGGCCGCCCGTCCAGACCGACCGGGACTCGCGCGGCGGCGACTACACCGTGCGCGAGGGGGACACGCTGTCCGCCATCGCCGAGGCGCACGGCACCACCTGGGAGACGCTGTACGCCGCCAACAAGGCCGTCGTCGGCGGCGATCCGGACCTGATCCTGCCCGGCGAGCGGCTCGCCCTCTAGGCCGCCACCACCGCCCCGCCCGGTCGCCCGACCGGGCGGGGCGCGGGCGCGCTCCGCGCGGCGACCTCGCCGCCTACGCCCAGCGGATCAGGGTCGCAGGCCTTCCAGCTCCGCGCTCTCGCCGCTGAAACCACGTTGCCGCACCGCAGCCGGTACACGATCGCCGTGCGGCCGGGCGGCAGCCGCTGCTCCGCGACCACCACGGCCCGCTCCCGCGCGAGCTCGGCCAGCAGGCCGTAGGCGCGCTCGGCCACTTCGGGGGACATGCCCTGGGCCGGCCCGCGGCGCCGACCTCGTCTTCGACTCACGCGCGCGTGCGTGGAGGGATTCCTGAACCGGCCCGAGCCGTACACCGCGCACGGGCTGCTGCTCCCGGTCCCGTACGAACACCTCGCTCAGCCGCCCAAGGAGCGCCGCACCTGTCTGTCGGTGGCCCGCTGGCAGGGCGCCGAGGGGCGGTCCCCCAGGGCGACATGGGTGCCGACTGCTTCACCGTGCCCCAGCTCGCCTACCGGCCCTGAGGGTCCTTCTCCTTCTCCTTCTCCGGCGCCAGGTCGTCGCGGAACGGCGCGTACTCGGGGTGGTGCAGGTCGAAGGCGGGCGACTCGGTGCGGATACGGGGGATCGTGGTGAAGTTGTGGCGCGGCGGCGGGCAGGAGGTCGCCCACTCCAGCGAGCGCCCGAACCCCCAGGGGTCGTCGACCTCCACCCTCGTTCCGTACTTCGCCGTCTTCCAGACGTTGTAGAGGAACGGCAACGTCGACATGCCGAGCAGGAAGGCGCCGATGGAGGAGACGGTGTTGAGGGCCGTGAAGCCGTCGGCGGCCAGATAGTCCGCGTACCGGCGGGGCATGCCCTCGGCGCCCAGCCAGTGCTGGACCAGGAACGTGGTGTGGAAGCCGACGAAGAGCGTCCAGAAGTGGATCTTCCCGAGCCGTTCGTCGAGCATCTTTCCGGTGAACTTGGGCCACCAGAAGTAGAAGCCGCCGAAGGTGGCGAAGACGACCGTGCCGAAGACGACGTAGTGGAAGTGGGCCACCACGAAGTACGAGTCGGTGACGTGGAAGTCGAGCGGCGGCGAGGCGAGGATGACACCGGTGAGGCCGCCGAACAGGAAGCTGATCAGGAAGCCCACGGCCCAGAGCATCGGCGTCTCGAAGCTGAGCGAGCCGCGCAGCATCGTGCCCGTCCAGTTGAAGAACTTCACCCCGGTCGGCACCGCGATCAGGAACGACATGAAGGAGAAGAACGGCAGCAGCACCGCGCCGGTGGCGAACATGTGGTGCGCCCACACCACGATCGACAGTCCGGTGATGCACATGGTGGCGCCGACGAGCGTGAGGTAGCCGAAGATCGGCTTGCGCGCGAAGACCGGGATGATCTCCGTGATGATGCCGAAGAACGGCAGCGCGATGATGTAGACCTCGGGATGGCCGAAGAACCAGAAGAGGTGCTGCCACAGCAGCGCGCCTCCCCACTGCGGCTCGAAGACCACCGATCCGAACCTGCGGTCCGCCTCCAGGACGAGCAGCGCCGCCGCGAGCACCGGGAAGGCGAGCAGCACCAGGATCGAGGTGAACAGCACGTTCCAGGTGAAGATCGGCATCCGGAACATCGTCATGCCGGGCGCGCGCATCCCGATGATGGTGGTCAGGAAGTTCACCGCGCCCAGGATCGTCCCGAACCCGGAGAGCGCGAGCCCCATGATCCACAGGTCGGCGCCGACGCCGGGGGAGCGGGTCATGGAGTTGAGCGGCGCGTAGGCGAACCAGCCGAAGGCCGCGGGGCCCCCGGGCACGAGCAGCGAGCCCAGGACGATGAGCCCGCCGAAGAGGAACAGCCAGTACGCCAGCATGTTGAGCCGGGGGAACGCCACGTCGGGGGCGCCGATCTGGAGCGGCATGATCTCGTTGGCGAAGCCCGCGAAGGTGGGGGTGGCGAAGAGCAGCAGCATGATCGTGCCGTGCATGGTGAACATCTGGTTGAACGTGTTGTTCGACATGATCTGCAGGCCCGGGCGGGCCAGCTCGGCCCGCATGAACATGGCCATCAGCCCGGCGATCAGGAAGAAGGCGAACGACGTGATCAGGTAGAGGTGCCCGATCTTCTTGTGGTCCGTGGTGGTCAGCCAGTCCACGATCACCCGGCCCGACTGCCGGGCCTCCTGTGGTCTCGCGTCCGCGGTCGCCGTCTCCGTACCCATCGCCGCCCCCACTCAGGTGTCAGGCATCAGGCCGGTAGCCATGATGCTCGCGCTGGTACCCGGTCCGACAGGGTGCGTACATGACCGGGATAGGCGCATACGAGCCAACGCGCCGGACGCAGCCGACGGCGAAGGGGATCCGCCGTCGGTGCGGATCGTGTAAGGATGCCGTGAATTCCCCATGGCTCGTCAATTTCCCACGCGGGGAGCCGGGAGAGAAATTCAGGCGGGTGTTTCGGGGATGCTCTCCGGGGAATTCTGAAATGGGTCCGAACGTCCTGCCGGGGGCTGTGTGATTTCCGGGCGGGCTGACCGGGACTCCCCGTACGAGTGACCAAGTTCGAGGTAAACCCGGCCCATGATCCTGTGACACAAGTGTGACCGGCGGGGGACGTGACGCGGACAGCGGCAGGGCAGGGGCCCCGGCTTCCGTCACCGCCCCGGGGCGCCTACGGTGGCTGGCATGGCACCCATACCGACCCCCTCCGCACAGCCCGACGACGCCCCCGACGCCTATGTGGGCCTGGCCGGCGAGGCCGCCGAGCGGCTGGCACGCGCGCGCGGCTGGACCACCGTCAGGTCGCTCGCTCCTGGCTCGATCATCACCATGGAGTACCTGGAAGGGCGGCTGAACTTCGAGGTGGCCGACGGCACGGTGATCCGCTGCTGGCGCGGCTGAACCGCGCTCCCGCAGGGACGGCGCGTACGGACGGCGAAGGCCCCGGGGGGGGCGAAGGGGGGAGGGGAGGGGGCTGGGGTTGGGGGGGGGGGGTGGGGGGCAGGTTCCCCCGCCTCCACGGGGGTGAGCGCATCAGAAGAAGGGGGGGGCGGGGGGGGTGGGGCG
>NZ_JBVIHM010000032.1:13740-45343 GCF_055570295.1 Streptomyces sp. NPDC031265 | reverse complement strand
CGTGTGACCCTTTTTCTTGCTCGTCGACCCCGCCCTCACACGGGGCCGACGAACACGAACCACGCCCCCCCCCCCCCCCCCCCGCCCCCCCCCTGGGCCCTTCGCTCTGCGGGGGTGGTTGTGCGTACCGTTCCCCGCTGCTTCGAGGGTGTCAGCCGCCCAGGGGGCGGGCCGGCGCCGGGCGCGGGCTGCGCTCGGGGTGCTGAGGGCGCCTGCTGGCCGCCGGGGGCACCGGCGGGCGCTCGGGGCGGGGACCGGCGCCCGGCGGGCGGGCCGCGCCGCGAGCCCCTGCGGTGCGCCCGCCACTGGCCGCGCCCACCGGCTCGCGTACGGGGGCGTCGTCCTCGCTCGCGATGCGCTGGGCGAACACGCCGGGCAGCGCGCCGGCCGGAACGGGCAGTGCCGGAACGGCAGTTCCGCGTGCGCGCCACTTGGCCCGCAGCGCGAAGACCAGCGCCTCGGCGCGGGCGATGAGCGGCTCGCACCAGGGCAGGGCCAGCAGGATGAGCAGTCCGGCCGCCCAGCCGAGGAGCACGTCGCTCACCCAGTGGGTGCCGAGGTAGACGGTGGTGGCGCCGACGCCCAGGGCGACCACGGCCGAGATCACCGACAGCCAGCGCCGGGCCCGCGGGGTGGTGGCCAGATAGGCGAGGATGCCCCAGGTCACGACCGCGTTGGCGGTGTGGCCCGAGGGGAATATGTCGCCGCCCGCGAACAGTTCGGCCGAGCCGATCTGCGTCGCGTAGTGCGGGCCGAGGCGGCCGAGGCCGAGCTTGACCGCGCCGACCGTGATGTTCAGGAGCAGCAGCGAGGCGCCGAGCGCGAGCAGCGGGCGCAGGGTGTGCTGCCGCCAGGAGCGCCAGCCCAGCCAGGCCGCGACCATCACCGCCGTGGGGCCGCGCTGGCCCAGGACCACGAAGTAGTCGAGGAAGGCGTGCAGCTGCGGCCACTGCTCGTAGGGCCGGAACAGCATGACCTTCCAGTCCAGCTCGACGAGCCAGGACGAGGCGAGCACGGCGACGACGATGGCGACGTAGAACGCCATCGTCGCGCTGAAGAGGATCACGCGATGACGGCTCATCCGCGGGATCGCTATCTTCGGCGGCTCGGGCTCCCGGTCCAGACGGGCGAAGATTCGGTCGGTACGCACTCAATCGACGTTACAGCGAGTGAGTGACGGCCCAGGCCGATCCGGCGGCTTTGTGATGACGATGTGATGTGGAGTATGTCTCACGGCACGGTTTATTCCCGGGCCCGGGAAATGTGTGGATGACCTTGGAATCTATTCCGCCGCAGGCCGGTGCGGAACGCTCTTTGAATCCGCTGAACAGATTCTCCGGGAAGCGGGACGGAATTCATCGTTCAGCCATCGGGCCTGGCACCGGGTGCCAGGATTCACCGACACGGCGTGCCAAGATCATTAATGCCCCGGGTGGCGCTCCCCGCACTCCGCACGCCTGTGGCGTACGCCACAGGCGTGCGTCCAACGGGGTGAGAGGTGTACCACGTGCCGATGGCTGGAACTCGCGTACGCTGACGAATCACTCGCTCGTCGATGCCGGACCCACAAGACCACTCAGGTACAGGGTCCGCCGAGAGCGGGGACGATGCGTCACCGCGAGGCCGGCGCGTCCCGGGACCCCGGCAGGGGCCGCCGTACAGGAGGTACACACGTGGCAGGAACGATGACGGACGCCGCACGCGCGCGTGCGACCGCCGGTGGTGCCAACCGCTGGGTCGTCCTCGTCGTCCTCTGTGTGAGCCTGCTGCTCGTCGCGCTCGACGCGACCGTCCTGCACGTCGCCGTTCCCTCGGTCACCGCGGACCTGCGCCCCAGCGCCACCGCACTGCTGTGGATCGTCGACGCCTACCCGCTGGTCTGCGCCGCCCTCCTCATCCTCTTCGGCACCCTCGGCGACCGCGTCGGCCGCCGCCGGGTGCTGCTGCTCGGTTACGGGATCTTCGGCCTGGCGTCCGCCGTGGCGGCCCTGGCCGGGTCGGCCGAGCTCCTGATCGTGGCCCGTGCGCTGCTCGGCGTCGGCGGCGCGATGATCATGCCCGCCACGCTCTCCATCCTCCGCGCGGTCTTCCCGGACCGTCGGGAACGCGCCACCGCAATCGGTGTGTGGACCGCCACCGCGGCGATAGGTGCCGCCACCGGACCCGTGCTCGGCGGCTTCCTCGTCCAGCACTTCTGGTGGGGCTCGGTCTTCCTGATCAACATTCCGCTGATGGCGCTGATCCTCCCGCTGGGCCGCAAGCTGCTGCCCGAGTCGAAGGGCGGCGCAGACGGGCCGTGGGACGTGCTCGGCGCGCTGACGGCCGCCGCCGGGGTGATCACCCTGGTCCTCGGCGTGAAGCGGCTGGGCGCCGGCCACGGGCTGCTCGACCTCTTCACCCTGGCGCCGCTGTGCGCGGGCACCGCCCTGATCGTCCTGTTCGTACGGCGCCAGAAGCGGCGCCGCCATCCGCTGGTCGACATGCGGATGTTCGCCCGGCCCACCTTCTCCACCTCGATCGGGTGCATCGTCCTCGCCATGCTGGCGCTGGTCGGCCTGGAGCTCATAGCCGTCCAGTACCTCCAGCTGGTCCTCGGGCTCAGCCCGCTGGAGACCGGGCTGCGGCTGCTGCCCCTCACCTTCGCCGCCATGGCCGCCGGGGCCACCGGCTCGTGCACCCTGCGCCGTTTCGGCCCGCGCACGATGGTCGGCTGCGGCTTCGCCCTGACCGCCGCCGCCGTGCTGCTGCTCGTCCTGATGGGCCAGCACGACCGGCCGCTGCTGCTCACCAGTGCCTTCATCGTCCTGGGCTTCGGCCTCCAGACGACCCTCTTCGGGGCGTACGAATCGATGCTGAGCGAGGCGCCCGCCGACTGTGCGGGCGGGGCCGCCGCGATCGGCGAGACCTCCTACCAGCTCGGCGCCGGAATGGGCATCGCCCTGCTCGGCAGTGTGATGAACGCGGCCTACGCGCCCGGGCTCGCCTCGGTTCCCGGGGTCCCGCGCGAGGCCTCGGCGGGCGCGGCCAACTCCCTGGGCGAGGCCTATGACATCGCGGACCGCCTCGGCGGCCCCGCGGGCGCGGCCCTGCGCAGCGCCGCGCAGCACTCCTTCGTCCATGGTCTGCATGTGACGCTGCTGGTCAGCGCGGGTCTGCTGGTCCTGGGCGCGCTGGCCGCGCTGCGGCTGCCCCGGGTGATGGAGTGCGGGGCGCAGCACACCGAGCTCGCGCCCGGGCTGCCCGAGCAGCGGACCGAGCCGCACGCCAGGGTCCACGCGGCGGCGGGTGTTCCGGCCACCGAGGTGGCGGGATCCGGGCCCGGCGGTCACTGAGGGAGTGGGGCCCGCGCGGACGGGCGGGTCTGGACGCGCGGCACACTGAGCCGTAACGTCAGCGGGCAGCAATAACTACCACTGCTAGTTTTAGCTGAGCCGCACAGGTTCTGAGCGAGCCGCCGGAGGCATCCTCATGTCCGCACCCGCCAAGCTGCCCCCCTTCGACCCGGCCGACCCCCTCGGGCTCGACGACCTGCTGAGCGACGAGGACCTCGCGGTCCGCGCCACCGTCCGCTCCTGGGCCGCCGACCGGGTCCTGCCGCACATCGCCGAGTGGTACGAGAGCGGCGAGCTGCCCATCCGCGAGCTCGCGCTGGAACTCGGCGACATGGGCGCGCTCGGGATGTCGCTCACCGGCTACGGCTGCGCGGGCGCCACCGCCGTCCAGTACGGCCTGGCCTGTCTGGAGCTGGAGGCCGCCGACTCCGGCATCCGCTCCCTCGTCTCGGTCCAGGGCTCGCTCGCGATGTACGCGATCTGGAGGTTCGGCTCCGAGGAGCAGAAGGAGCGCTGGCTGCCGTCGATGGCGGTCGGCGAGACCATCGGCTGCTTCGGCCTCACCGAGCCCGACCACGGCTCCGACCCGGCCGGGATGCGTACGTACGCGAAGAGGGACGGCACCGACTGGGTGCTGAGCGGCCGCAAGATGTGGATCACCAACGGGTCGGTCGCCGGAGTAGCGGTGGTCTGGGCGCAGACGGACGACGGGAGTGGCGGCGGCGGTATCAGGGGATTCGCCGTCCCCACCGACACCCCCGGCTTCTCGGCGCCCGAGATCAAGCACAAGTGGTCGCTGCGGGCGTCGGTCACCAGCGAGCTGGTCATGGACGAGGTGCGGCTGCCCGCCGACGCGGTGCTGCCGGGGGTCACCGGGCTCAAGGGCCCGCTGAGCTGTCTCTCGCACGCGCGGTACGGGATCGTGTGGGGCGCGATGGGCGCGGCCCGTGCCTCGTTCGAGGCGGCGGTGGACTACGCGAAGAGCCGCGAGCAGTTCGGCAGGCCCATCGGCGGCTTCCAGCTCACCCAGGCCAAGCTCGCCGACATGGCGGTCGAGCTCCACAAGGGCGTCCTGCTCGCCCACCATCTGGGGCGGCGCATGGACGCGGGCAGGCTCCGTCCGGAACAGGTCAGCTTCGGAAAGCTCAACAACGTACGGGAGGCGATCGAGATCTGCCGCACCTCGCGCACGATCCTCGGGGCCAACGGGATCTCGCTGGAGTACCCCGTGATGCGGCACGCCACCAATCTGGAGTCGGTGCTCACCTATGAGGGCACCGTGGAGATGCACCAGCTGGTGCTGGGCAAGGCGCTCACCGGACTGGACGCGTTCCGCTAGGAACGGCGGTCCGGTGAGCGCCCTGCTCAGCTCTGGTTGCTGTATCTCCCGGGGGGCAACCCCCGGACCTCCGGCCGGGCGCCACTGGAAGCTCAGTTCTGGTTGAAGAAGCCGCCGGTGGCGCGGCTCGCGGCCTCGCCGCTGACGATCTGGGTGTCGGCGGGGGTCAGCAGGAAGACCCTCGTCGCCACGCGCTCGATGGACCCGCGCAGCCCGAACGTCAGGCCGGCCGCGAAGTCCACGACGCGCTTGGCGTCACCGGGCTCCATGGACGTGAGGTTCACGATGACCGGGACACCTTCGCGGAAGAGCTCGCCGATGCCGCGCGCGTCACGGAACCCGTCGGGCGTGACCGTGGCGATCCGGCGCCCCTGCTCGTGGGCCGCCTCGGAGGCCACCCGCACCCGCGGGTCCGTCACCCAGGCTTCGCCGGACTCGGCTTCCTCGGTGTACTCGTCGTCGTAGTAGCGGTCGTCGTTGTCCTCGACAAGTCCCAGCCAGGCACTCGCCTTGCGCACCGATCCCATGGACGCCTCCTCTCACAGCGGACTTCTTCTTGCTACTTCTCGCGTTCCGCACCCCTATGGTCGTCCATGATGCGGATACCGCGCCAAGTGGATAGCCGTCGTGTAGGGGATTCGTGACGGGACTGGTGCAGAAAATGTGGCGAATCGTCAGCTTTCTTCCGCTGTACGACAGGTAACGGATACAAAATATGAACTTCCGTCCAGACGGGTGATGGAGCGGACGTACGGGTGAACGGATCGCTCGATACGATGCCTGCCGCACTGTTGAACGAGGCGTGGGGCGAGGTGCCCCGCGGCACCCGGGGGAGCGTCGTGTTCGGAATCGTCAGGCCCTGCTCGCATCGGCTCACCGAGGGTCTGAAAACCGAGTGGATGGCCCATCTCTGCGGCCTCTGCCTGGCACTTCGCTCCGACCACGGCCAGCTCGCCCGGGTCGTGACCAACTACGACGGGCTGATCGTCTCGGTTCTGACGGAGGCTCAGGTCGAGAGCGGTACCGGGCGCAGGCGCACCGCCGGGCCCTGTCCGCTGCGCGCGATGCGGACGGCCCCGGTCGCCCAGGGCGAGGGCGCCCGGCTCGCCGCGGCCGTCTCGCTGGTCCTGGCCTCGGCGAAGGTCCGCGACCACGTGGCCGACCGGGACGGCCTGTTGAAGCGCAAGCCGGTGGCGCTGGCGGCCCGCCGGCTCGCCGCGAGCTGGGACCGGGCGGGCGCCCGCACCGGCGCCTCCCTCGGGTTCGACACGGCGGTCCTGGTCGACGCGGTCGACCGGCAGACCGCGATCGAGGCGCTCGCGGGACCGGGCACCTCCCTGCTCACGGTCACCGAGCCGACCGAGACGGCCACCGCCGCGGCCTTCGCGCACACGGCCGTACTCGCCGGGCGCCTCCACAACGCCGAGCCGCTGGCCGAGGCGGGCCGCCTCTTCGGGCGGCTCGCGCACCTCCTGGACGCTGTGGAGGACCAGGCGTCCGACGCCGCAGCGGGTGCCTGGAACCCGCTCACGGCGACCGGTACCGACCTGGCCGAGGCCCGGCGGCTCGCCGACGACGCGGTGCACGGCATCCGGCTCGCCCTGCGCGAGGTCGACTTCGTCGACGGCAGACTGGCGCACGTCCTGCTCGCCCACGAGCTGAAGCAGTCCGTGAACCGGTCCTTCGGCACGGCGGGCTGCGCCCACGGCGTCGACGGTGCCCACGGTCACACCGCTGTCGATGGCCACGGTCATGCCGACGCCGGCGTCCACGGTTCCCACCAGCCCGGTCCCTACGGGTCGCCGCCGCCCGGCGGTCCGTACGCACCCGTGCCCGGCAACCCATACGGTTCGCCGCCGCAGGGCGAAGGCCCCAGGCCCCCCGCGCCGCGCGGCTTCCTCGCGGGGTGCGGCGTCTTCGCCGGGCTCTGCTGCACCTGCCAGATGTGCTGTGCCAAGGAGTACGAGGGCCCCTGGTCGCGGAAGAAGCAGGAAGGCTTCTGCCGCGACTGCGACTGTGACTGCTGCGATTGCTGTGATGTCTGCAAGTGCTGCGACGGGTGCGATTGCTGTGATGGATGCGACTGCTGCGACTGCGGTTGCGACTGCTGACGTATCGTCACATATCGCGCACGTAGGGTCACTTTTGTTCGAGGGGTGAGATCTGCGACGAACCGGCCGCGGACTGGCACGCCGAAGCGTCGGGGGAGTGCGGTGGTGCGAGGGGTGCGCGGTGTCAGCTGTGTGAAGGCGAGGGAGAACGGCGCGCGGGCAACGCCACCTTCAACGAGCCCTACGAGCTCGCCCGGCGCTTCGCCTCCCTGGACCACCTCTCCGGCGGACGCGCTGCCTGGAACGCCGCCGACATCCGGCGCCGCCAGGTCTCCCCGCAGAACGCGATCGTCGCCCTGGAGCAGATCTGGGGCCGCGACCTGTCCGCGTACGACCCGGACGGGCCACTCCCGGAGATCGACCCGGACCCGGACTCCGGGCTGGTCAAGGGCCGGGTGAAGGTGGAGACCCCGTTGCGGTCGCCGCCAGGTGGCGGGCGCTGTCCGAGGCCAAGGGCCTCTCCATCCGGCAGACGGTCATCGAGACGACCGGCCGGCAGTCGTTCATCGGGACACCGGCCTCGGTGGCCGCACGGCTCACCGAGTTCGTGACGGCCGACGCCGCCGACGGCTTCATCCTCGTCCCGCATCTCACACCGGGCGGACTCGACGACTTCGTCGACCGGGTGGTGTCGCTGCTGCAGGAGCGGGGGGTCTTCCGTACGGAATACTCCGGCCCGACACCGCGCTCGCACCTGGGGCTGCCCACCCCCGTACGGAAGGGTTGAACACATGAGCACGGACGCGGCGAGGGATCCGCAGGACGCGGCACAGGAGTGGAAGAACTGGCACGAACGGCGCATCGAGACCGTCTCGGCGCCCTACGGTCCGCTGGCGCTGACCGGCACCCACTGGCTCGCCGACGCGGTGGAGGGGCGAATTCCGGCCGTGCCGGGCGAGTGGCGCGAAGACGACGACGCGGTGGTGCTCACGGCCGCCGCGCAGGACGGGATCACCCTCGACGGAGAGCCCTTCAGCGGCGAGGTGCGGGTGACCGCCGACCACACGCCGGCCGGTGAGTCCCGGCTGGCCCAGGGCGCGCGGCGGCTCGTGGTGCTGCGCCGCGAAGGGCTGTGGGCGGTGCGGGTCTGGGACCCCGAGGCCGAGCGACGACGCGCCTTCGCGGGCATCGGGGCGACGCCGTACGAGGCGCGCTGGGCGGTGCCCGCCACCTTCCGCCCGTACGACGAGGCGCGGACCGTACGGGTGGTGAACGCCGACGGAGTGGAGCGCGGGCTCGGCCTCGGCGGGGAGCTCGCGTTCGCGCTCGACGGCCGGGAACAGACCCTCCAGGTGGCGGTCGAGGACGATGGCGCGCTCTGGGCGGTGTTCGCCGATGCGACCAGCGGGGATTCGAGCTTCCGGTTCCGTTTCCTGCGCCCCGGCGCACCCGATGCGCAAGGACGGCTCACGGTGGACTTCAACCGCGCGCTGCTGCCGCCGTGCGCCTTCGCGGAGCACTTCATCTGCCCCTTCCCGCCCCCGGGCAACACCCTCGACGCGGCGGTCGCGGCGGGCGAGCGGACCGTCCTCACCCGCTGATCCGCGAGCTCCCCAACCCCAACGGCCCGGCCGAAAGGCGCCCTTGCGCCCGACGGCCGGGCCGCCGAATACTCCCTCCAAAGCGCTTGTCAGGAGCACGGCTTGCGCTCAACAGTGCTGCCGTCAGCTCTGGCTGCGCCTCACGGGGTCCCCCCACCCAACTCGGGCCCCTCGATTCCCCTCGGGAGGAAAAGAAGTGAGGATCAAGCGCACCACCCCCACCCGCCACCGCGGTCTCGCGAGACGCACCAAGGCAGTCGCCCTCACCGCAGGGCTCCTCGCCGCCGGCGCCCTCGCGGTCCCCACCGCAAGTGCCACCCCGTCCCAGGTGTTCAGCGCCACCCAGCTCTCCGCCGCCAGCAGCGCCGTGCTCGGCGCCGATGTCGCGGGCACCGCCTGGAGCGTCGACCCCGCCACCCACACGCTGGTCGTGACCGCCGACTCCACCGTCAGCAAGGCCGACATAGCCAAGATCAAGCGACAGGCCGGAGCCAACGCGTCCGCCATACGCGTCGAGCGGACCCCCGGCAAGTTCAGCAAGCTGCTCTCCGGCGGCGACGCCATCTACGCGCCGAGCTGGCGCTGTTCCCTCGGCTTCAACGTCAAGAAGGGCAGCACCTACTACTTCCTGACGGCCGGTCACTGCACCGAGGGCAAGCCGCCCTGGTACACCAGTTCCTCGCACTCCACGAGCATCGGCCCGACGGTCGGCACCAGCTTCCCGGGCAACGACTACGGCCTCGTGCAGTACACGAACACCTCGCTCACCCACCCGAGTGCCGTGGGCGGCCAGCACATCAGCAGCGCGGCCAACCCCACGGTCGGCCAGACGGTCACCCGGCGCGGCTCGACCACCGGCATCCACAGCGGCCAGGTCACCGCGCTCAACGCCACCGTCAACTACGGCGGCGGTGACATCGTGTACGGCCTGATCAGGACCACGGTGTGCGCCGAGCCCGGCGACTCCGGCGGCCCCCTCTACGCCGGCTCGACCGCGCTGGGCCTCACCTCCGGCGGCAGCGGCAACTGCTCCTCCGGCGGTACGACCTTCTTCCAGCCCGTGGTCGAGGCCATGAACGCCTATGGCGTCAGCCTCTTCTGACGGCTGATCACCTCGCTGCCCCGGCAGCGGCGAGCCCCCGTCCGGCCACCGGGCGGGGGCTCGTTCCCTGCGCATGTCCGATGGACACGACTGGACGCGATGCGCCTTTTTGGGAGGATGTTCACGGCGGAGAGGCGACCGGACACGCGGGGTGAGTCAGTGAAACGCATCGGAGTGACCGGTCACCGAGACATTCCCTCCGAGGCGCTGGGGGAGATCCGCACCTGTCTGCGGAGCCTGCTGTGCGGACACGACGGTTCGCTGGAGGCCCTCTCCAGCCTCGCGGTCGGCGCGGACCAGCTGTTCGCGGCCATCGCCCTGGAGTGCGGCGCCTCCCTGACCGTGGTCATTCCCAGCGGCGACTACGAGAACGGCTTCGCCGACGCCGCCGAACTCGCCCGCTACCAGGGGCTGAAGGGGCAGGCCGCGCAGGAGGTCCGGATGGACTTCCCGTACGCGACGGACGAGGCGTACTACGCGGCCGGCGCCTATATCGCGGACAACTGCGACCGTCTGGTCGCCGTCTGGGACGGCCAGCCCGCGCGGGGGCTCGGCGGCACCGGCGACATCGTCCAGTACGCCCGCAGCCAGGGCAAGTCGGTCACGGTGGTGTGGTGCGACGGGGTGCGCCGCCCGTAGGACCCGTCCGGGGCGGTCAACTGCGGAGCCGGACCAGCCAGTCGGTGTGCTGGGGCGACACGACCCGCTCGGTCTCGTAGACCGCCCCCGGCCACTCCCGCTCGCTGACCGTGTTCTCCATGGCCACGTGCATCTCCTTGAGGTCCTGTTCCACCAGGGAGTGCGCCGAGATCAGTGGCTGGTGGCGGCGGATCTCGCTCCACGCCAGACACGCGGCCGCGGCGGCCGAGAGCAGTCCGGCGACCTTGACGCCCTGGGCCGCGCCGAACATGTGCAGCGTCGCGAAGAGCAACGCGAGAACGGTGAGCAGGGTGATCGCCGAGGTCCACAGCGCGGTGGCCCGCTTGGAGGCCTCCTGTCGCCGCCGGTACCAGTTGCGCTGCTCGATCAGCCGGTCCCGGACGTACGTCTCCTTGCGTACGGTGAACGCCTTCGCCCGTAACTCCCGCATGGGCGCGGTGATGAGGGGTACATCGGCCAGGCCCGACGCCCGGTCCTCGCGTGGATCCCGCCAGCCGACCTTGCGCAGTTCCCGCAGTCCTTCCTCCAGGCGGAGGGTGAACAGACCTTCGGGATCGTGTGCGTGGGAATCGAAGGGGGCGCCGTGCACGGCATAGCGCCAGCACATGGATTTGATGAACTCGGCCGCCGAACGGTTCAGTTGCCAATGCGATTTCGCATGCTCGCGGGCGGCGCGGAAGCTCACCGCGAGCACCCCCGCGTACGCCAGTGCGCTGAGCGCGCTCGTCAGCTGGAAGTCACCATCGAGCGTCATCTTCCACGGCAGTGCCGCCAGCGCCGCCCCCACCACCAGCAGGCACAACTGCCAGCGGGTGCTGTTCACCGCGGCCCGCTGGCGCCCTATCGCGAGTGAGTCCGCGTGATGGAAGAGACCCGGCAGGTCGGCGTTGCGGAAGACCATGCTTTGCAGAGGACCGGGAATCGCCGTCACATCCACCCCTGTCTGCGGTTTTAGTCATCACTCTTTCGATGGAACGACCCGTTCCGTACACCTTCCGCCAATGCTGGGTCACGCGTTTGCGGCAAGCGGTCGTGCTCAGTTGCCAACAGTGGCCAAGAGAGTAAAGTCGTGCCGCCGACACTGCAACGGTGCATGTCGTCGGTACCACTGTCCACATGCAGGAATTACCCACCAAGGACGGCCGTGAAGACCTCCGAGAATTCCCTCTCCTTCGCCCCTGCGAAGAAGAGCCGTGTGCCCCTGGCAGACATCGACGTCCGCGGCGCGGACGCCGCCAGGAAGCTCGGCCGCGTGCTGCCCTCCTCGATCGGCCGCCCCGTACAGGCGTCGACCTTCAACTCGGCTCTCTAGTCTGTCGGAGAGCTCTAGACTGGCGGAATGACTGGACCCGTGGTCCCATTCCGCGAGATCGTGCTCAAGGTTCACAGCAGATGCGATCTTGCTTGTGATCACTGCTATATCTACGAAGCCCCTGATCAGAGTTGGCGTACCCGCCCCAAGGCAATCTCTGACGAGGCGATTTCCTGGACGGCCCGGCGACTGGCCGAGCACGCCGAGAAACACGTACTGCCCTCCGTGTCAGTGATCCTGCACGGAGGGGAGCCGCTGCTGGCGGGCCCCGCCAGGCTGCGCCGGGTCTGCGAGGAGCTGACCGCCGCCCTCGACGGCGTCGCGGAGCTCGATCTGCGCATTCACACCAACGGCCTCCAGCTCAGCAGCCGCTACCTCGACCTGTTCGACGAGTTCGGCGTCAGGGTCGGCATCTCCCTCGACGGCGACCGGTCGGCCAACGACCGCCACCGCCGCTTCGCCGACGGCCGCACCAGCCATCCCCTGGTCCTCAAGGCCGTCGAACTGCTCCGGAGCGAGCGCTACCGCCATCTCTTCCTCGGGCTGCTCTGCACCATCGACGTGGCCAACGACCCGGTCACCGTCCATGAAGCGCTCATCGCCCTGGACCCGCCGCGCATCGACTACCTGCTGCCGCACGCCACCTGGGACGCGCCCCCGGCCCGGCCGGGGGGCTCCCCGACCGAGTACGCCGAGTGGATCCTGGCGGTCTTCGACCGGTGGGAGGAACAGGGCAGACCGGTTCCGGTCCGGCTGTTCGACTCCGTACTGTCGACGTTGAACGGCGGCCCCAGCCTCACCGAGTCCCTGGGCCTGGCCCCCACCGACCTCGTCGTGGTGGAGACCGACGGCACCCTGGAACAGGTCGACTCGCTCAAGAGCGCCTACGAGGGCGCGGCCGCCACCGGGTTCGACGTCTTCCGGCACTCGTTCGACGAGGTCGCCGCCCATCCGGGCGTACGGGTGCGCCAGCTCGGCCTGGCCGGGGTCGGGCCCGAGTGCCGGCAGTGTCCGGTCGTCCGCTCCTGCGGCGGCGGGCTCTACACCCACCGCTACCGCTCGGCGAACGAGTCGGCGGGCAGGGGCGCCTTCGACGGGCCCTCGGTCTACTGCGCGGACCTGGAGGCGCTGGTGCGGGGCATCGAGGCCCGCACGGCCGCCCGCCTCGTCCCCGGCGCCGTCACCGACCCCGGTGAACTCTTCACGGCCGAGCACGAGCTCACCCGCACCCTGCTCGCCCGCCTCCACGCCGATCTGGCCGGACGCGGCGGCCCCGAATGGGCCGAGGCCTGGCGGCTGGCCGCCGTCGTCGACGGGCCGGGCCTCGACGAGGTGCTGACGCATCCGTACGCGCGCGGCTGGCTGCTCACCACGCTGGAGGCGCTGCGCACGGGCCGGCCCGACGCCGTCGCCCACGCCCACCGCCTCGCCGCCTACACCGCGGCCGCGGCCGTGCGCGGCAGGCTCGACGTGCCCGTCACCGTCGGGTACGCGGACGGCAGGCTGGTGCTGCCCACCCTCGGGGAGCTGAGGATCGGCGCCCGGGGCGAGTCCGGCCGTGCTCAGGTGGTCTCGGCCGAGAAGGGCTTCCGGGTCCGGGGCGAGCGCTTCGAGCTGGAGGTGGAGTGCCCGCGCGAACCGTGCGGCGACTGGCTGCCGGTGCGGGGCCTCGGCCGGGACGGGGCGCCCGATCCGGCGCTCGACGACCTCGACCCGTACCGCGACTGCTTCGGCACCCAGGTGCTGCCGCGCCTGGGCCTGGCCGAGGCCGACGAGTGGAGCGGGCGCCTGGCCGCGGCCTGGGGGCTGCTCTCGGCCACTGTGCCGGGCCACGCGGCCGCCGCGGCCGCCGCGCTGACCACGCTCACCCCGCTCGCCGGCGCCGGCGAACCGGTGGCCGGACGGCACGGCTACGGGGCGCTGGGGGTACCCGTGGGGCTCACGGGGGACGCGTTGGCGCTGGGGCTGCTGCGGGGCTTCCGCAGGGCCAGATTCCGGGCCCTGCGCGATGTGGCGGACCTGTACGCCCTGGACGGCGGGTGGCTCCACCGGGCCGACTGGCGCAAGGAGCCGGTGCCGGTTTCGGTCCTGTTGGCCGAAACGCATGAGCGGGTGGCGGTCGCCGCGTACGACAGGAGTGCACGCACTCTGGCGGAGACCCGGCGGGCGCTGGAAGCTCTTCAGGGGGCGGCCGAACTCACCGTGGGTGGGAAGAGCCTGGTCGCCGACGTCCTGCTGGAGTGGGAAGAGGCAGCCCGTGGATGAGCGAGCCCAAGCAGTGCCGGAGAGCGCGTTATTCGACGACCTGGTCGCCATGGGGGTCAACGAGGGGGACACCCTGCTCGTGCACGCCTCGATGAGCGGTCTGGGGCACGGCCCGCGGGCGCTGGGGCAGGCCCTGCGGGCGGCGGTCGGCGGGCGGCTCAAGGGCACCCTGGTGGTCCCGGCCTTCACGCCGGAGAACTCGCTCACCTCCGTGGCCCACCGGCGGCGGAGCAGAACAGTGCTCCGGGATCCGGCGGCGTACAGGGACTTCAAGCGGCGAATGGAGCCTTTCGACCCGGACCGGACCCGAAGTCAGGGAATGGGCCGGTTGGCGGAGTGGGTGCGCACCTCGGACGGGGCGGTGCGCAGCCGCCATCCCCAGACGTCCTTCGCCGCCTGGGGCTGCCGTGCCCTGGAACTGATGGAGGGACACGAACCCGATTGTCATCTGGGCGAGAAGTCGCCGCTCGCGGCGCTGTATCGGGCCGACGCCCGGGTACTCATGATCAATGTGGGATTCGGTGTCTGCAGCGCCTTTCACCTCGCGGAATACCGGTATCCGCACAACCCGCCCAAGAAGCTGTACAGCTGTGTGGTGCGGGACGAGAGTGGGCGTCGTGGATGGTTCCACTATCCCGACGTCGATCTCGACGACAGCGACTTCGAGGCGGTCGGGGCCGACCTTCCGGAAGAAATGCGCAAAGAGTGGCAGCTGGGACGGAGAACCGCCCGGTTGTTTTCGATCAAGGGGGCGGTGGACCATGCGGTGGGCTGGATGGCCGAAAAGCGGCCTTGTTTGACCGAACGGTGAGGGGATGGAGCGCCGTGCGCTCCGGAATGATGTTCTTCAATACTGCAGGACGGGGGTCGTGTGCACGCATCAGCGCAGCCGCGTCCGGCCGACCAACATCGGCCCTACTTCTTTCTGAGTTACGCGCACACGCCGAGGTACGGGGCGGGCGGCCCGGACCCCGACATGTGGGTGGAGCGGCTCTTCCGTGATCTCTGCGGCCATGTGATGGCCATGACCGACCTGCCCGCCGGTGCGCCCGCCGGCTTCATGGACCGGGAGATACGCTCCGGCGAGGGCTGGTCGGAGCGCCTCGGCGAAGTCCTTGCCTCCTGCCGGGTGTTCGTGCCGCTGTTCTCGCCGCGCTACTTCGCGAGCGAGATGTGCGGCCGTGAGTGGTACGCGTTCGAGCAGCGCACCATCCAGCACCAGGCGTACACCAACCGCCCGGCCGAGGCGATCGTGCCGGCCCTGTGGGTGCCGGTCCCGCCCGAGCAACTGCCCGGGCCCGCCGAGCGGTTGCAGTTCAACCACCGGGCCTTCGGCGACCGCTACGTCACCGACGGCCTCTACGGGCTCATCAAGCTGCGCATATTCGCCGAGGAGTACGAACGCGCGGTCTACGAGCTCGCCAAACGGATCGTCAGCGTCGCCGACGCCACCGCGATCCGGCCCGGCCGCCACGTCGACTACCGGCTGGCGCCCAGCGCCTTCGGCGCGGCCCCCAGCGAGGGCCCACGCCCCATGCACGTCACCGTCGCCGCGCCCACCCGGCACGAGCTGCCCGAGGGCCGCGACGACGCGTACTACGGGGAGAGCCCGCTGGAGTGGAACCCCTACCACCCCATCTCCGCCCGGCCGCTGGCCCTGGTGGCGGAGGACATGGTGCGCTCGCTCAACTACCAGACCACCGTCTCCTCCTTCGACGAGGAGGTGCTGCACCTCGACGGCAAGCAGCCGCCGTCGCGGCCCGAGGTCCTGCTGGTGGACCGGTGGGCGCTGGAGGACGAGGACCGGCGCGCCCGGCTCGCGGCCTTCGACGCCGAGCACCGGCCCTGGGTGAGCGTGGTCGTCCCCTGGAACCGCGACGACACCCAGAGCCGGGCATCGGAGGTGGAGTTGACGCACCGTCTGGAAGAGACCATGCCGTCCCAGATGCGCCAGGGGCGGGCCGCGTGCCGGGCCGCAGCCAAGGGCGTACCGAGCATGGAGGCCTTCGGGCAGATACTGCCCCAGGTCGTGGAGGCGGCGGCACAGCAGTATCTGAGACACGCGACGGTCTATCCGCCCGCGGGGGGCGGGCACACCGAACGGCCGCGCCTGGTCGGGCCGATGGGCACCGATTTCGGCACCACGCAATACATCCCCGACAGGCTCGATCACGCGCCCGATGCGGAGGAGACGGATGACAGCCAGTCGTGACGGACGCATCGTCACGTTCTACTCGTACAAGGGTGGTACGGGCCGCACAATGGCCCTCGCCAACACGGCCTGGATCCTTGCCGCCAACGGCAAGCGGGTCCTCGCGGTGGACTGGGACCTGGAGGCCCCGGGGCTGCACCGCTTCTTCCACCCCTTCCTCGACCCCTCGACACTCGGCGCCACCACCGGGGTCATCGATCTCATCACCGAATACGCCTGGGCCGCCACCAGTCCCGTGCCGCGCTCGGACGACTGGCACCGCGACTACGCGCGCATCCAGCCGCACGCCGTCTCGCTCACACCCGAGGCACTGGGCTGGCAGTTCCCCGACGGCGGCACCCTGGACTTCGTCTCCGCCGGCCGGCAGAACCGCGAGTACTCGGCGACCGTCTCCACGTTCGACTGGGACAACTTCTACGACCGGCTCGGCGGCGGCCACTTCTTCGACGCCCTGCGCGAGGACATGAAGGAGAACTACGACTACGTCCTGATCGACAGCCGCACCGGCCTCAGCGACATCGCCGACATCTGCACCGTCCACCTCCCCGACGTCCTGGTGGACTGCTTCACCCTCAGCGACCAGTCCATCGACGGCGCCGCCTCCGTGGCCCGCCAGATAGACGAGCGCTACAGCGGGCAGAACATCCGCATCCTGCCCGTCCCCATGCGCATCGACGAGGGCGAGAAGGAGAAGGCGGACGCCGGCCGGGCCCTCGCCCGCCTCAAGTTCGACCGCTTCCCGGCCGGACTCTCCGGCGACGAACTCACCGCGTACTGGGGCGCGGTGGAGATTCCGTACCGCCCCTACTACGCCTACGAGGAGACGCTGGCGACCTTCGGCGACGAGGCCGGGCTCTCCAACTCGCTGCTCTCCGCCTTCGAGCGGCTCGCCTCCGTCGTCACCGAGGGCCGGATCACCTCGATGCCGACCGTCAACGAGGAGATCCGACTGCGGATCCGGGACGCCTTCACCCGCCGCAGGCCCGCACTTCCGGCCGATCTGTTCCTCAGTTACGTGGCCGAGAACCGGATGTGGGCCGACTGGATAGAGTCCGTGCTGACCCGGGCCGGGTTCCGGGTGGTGCCACGAGACGTGTCGGCCGAGCCCAGCAGCGCCGACGGGGAGGCGGCCGCCGCCGAGAACGCGGCCCGTACCGTCGTCCTGATCTCCAGCGCCTACCTCAAGTCGGCCCGCGCCGTGGAGATCTGGTCCCGGGCCGCCGCCGAGGACCCCTCGGGCGCCCGCCGCCAGCTGCTGCCGCTGCGCGTCGGAGACGTACGGCTCACCGCGCCCTACATCGACCGCAACCCGGTGGACCTGTTCCGGCTCGACGAGGTGCACGCCACCACCGCGCTGCTGCGGGCCCTGGAGCGGCCGGTGCAGATCAGCGACGGGGTGGCGCCCGGACCGCGCTTCCCCGGCACCGTCCCCAAGATCTGGAACGCGCCGCCGCGCAACCCCGGCTTCACCGGCCGCTCGCTGGTCCTGGAGCGGATGCGCGACCAGCTCGGCGGCGGCCTCGCCGTCGTCCTGCCGCAGCCGCAGACGCTGTACGGACTCGGTGGCGTCGGCAAGACACAGGTGGCCCTGGAGTACGTCCACCGGTTCATGGCCGACTACGACCTGGTCTGGTGGATCTCCGCCGAGCAGCCCGACGACGTGGTGGCCGGCCTCGCCGAGCTCGGCGTACGGCTCGGGGTGCAGGGCGGCGACGACATGAACTCCGCCTCCCGCGAGGCCATCGACCTGCTGCGGCGCGGGGTGCCCACCTCGCGCTGGCTGCTGGTCTTCGACAACGCGGACGACCCCGAGCAGCTCAAGCGGTTCTTCCCGCCGGGCGGCCCGGGCCACGTCCTGGTCACCTCCAGGAACCAGACCTGGTCGCAGTACGGCGACGCCCTGCCCGTCGACGTGTTCCTGCGCGAGGAGTCCATCGAGCACCTCCAGCGGCGCGCCCCCGGGCTCACCGTGGACGACGCCGACCAGGTCGCCACCGCGGTCGGTGACCTGCCGCTCGCCGTCGAGCAGGCGGCGGCGTGGATCGCGGAGACCGCGACGCCGGTCGCCGCCTATCTGGAGCAGCTGGCCCAGCAGGCCCCCAGCGTCCTCGCGCTCAACCAGCCCGCCGGATACCCCCAGCCGGTCGCCGCCACCTGGAACGTCTCCATCGAGCGGCTGAAGCAGCGCTCACCCGCGGCGGTCCGCCTGCTCCAGCTCTGCGCCTTCTTCGCGCCCGAGCCGATCTCCGCCAATCTCCTCTACAGCAAGGAGATGATCGACGCGCTCAAGCCGTACGACGCCACGCTCCAGGAGAAGCTGGTGCTCGGCCGGGTCATCCGGGAGATCGGCCGGTTCGCCCTCGCCAAGGTCGACCAGGTCGGCAGCTCCATCCAGGTGCACCGGCTCGTCCAGGCCGTGATCCGGGCGCAGTTGAGCGACGAGGAGCAGATGGACGCCCGGCACGCCGTGCACCGCATCCTCGCGGGCGCCCGGCCGGACGCCGACGAGCCGATCGACAACCCGGAGACCTGGGCGCAGTTCAACACCATCTGGCCGCATCTGACCCCGTCGGGGGCGCGCCTGTGCGACGAGCCGGAGACCCGTCGGCTCCTCATCGACCGCGTGCGCTACCTGTGGAAGCGCGGTGACTTCAACGCGGCCGCCAACCTCGCCGAGGACCTGCGCGAGGAGTGGCGCGAGAAACTGGGGCCCAACGACCTCCAGTACCTGTACCTGCGCTTCCACCTCTCCAACATCCTTCGCTCGCGCGGCCGTTACGTCGAGGCGATGGAGATGGACGAGGAGACCCTGGCCCGCCAGACGGAAGTGCTCGGCGCCACCCACCCGCACACGTACATGACCACCAGCGCCCTGGCGATGGACCTCGGCGCGCTCGGCCAGTACAGCAAGGCGATGGAGCTGGCGACCGAGGCGCACGAGGGGTTCCGGCAGATCTTCGACGAGTCGCATCCGCGCACGCTCGCCGCCGCCAACAACCTCGCCCTGAACATGCGGATGCTCGGCCAGTACGCCCGGGCCCGCGAGCTCGACCAGGACGTCTACGACCGGCGCACCGAGGTGCTCGGCCCGGAGCACCCGTACACCCTCTCCTCCGCGATGAACCTGGCGCGGGACCTGCGGGAGATCGGGCGCTACGAGGACTCGGTGGCGCTGCTCAGCCGGACGTACGACCTCTACAAGGAGCAGCTGGGCCGGGCCTTCCCGGGCACCCTGGCGGCGGCCAAGAGCCTCGCCGTGTCGCTGCGCCGGGCGGGCCGGCTCGACGACGCGCGGCGGCTCACCACCGCGACCCGCAACCGCTACCGCGCCAAGTACACCTCCGCCAACCCCGACTGGCTGGCCTGCGACCTCAACATGGCCGCCGACCTGTTCGCGGCCGGGGACTCGGCGGCGGCGCGGGACGCGGCCCAGGAGGTCGTCGACCAGTACATCAAGGTGCCGGGGGAGCGGCACCCGTACACACTGGCGGCCAGCAACAACCTGGGCATCTACCAGTGGGGCTGCGGGGCGCTCGACGCCGCCGACACCCTGTTGGAGACGACCATACGGACGATGCGCGACATACTCGGGGAGAACCATCCGCACGCGCTGTTCGCCACCGTCAACCTCGCCAATGTGAAGGCCGACATGGGCGATCTGGAGAGCGCCCTGGAGATCGAGCGCAACGCGGTCGCGCGGCTGCGGGAGGTGCTGGGAGCGCACCACCCCGAGACGCTCGCCTGCGCCGCGAACATGTCGGTGACGCTCGACGGGCTCGGCCGCAAGGAGGAGGCGCTGCACGTGCGGGCGGAGGCCGTGGAGGAGCTGCAACGCCTGCTCGGCGACGAGCACGCGTTCGTCCGGATCGCCCGGGACGAGCGCAGGGTGCAGCGGGACCTGGAGCCGCTCGCGGTGTGAGGTGAGGGGACGACCGGTGCGACCGGAGTGATCGCACCGGTTCCCTCCGCCGGGTGCCGCCGGAGGTCAGTCCTCCTCGATCAGCCAGGTGAGGATGTCGGGCAGCGCGTGCAGGGCGTCGAAGTGGGCGGCGGCCGGCTCCAGGACGGCCGTCGCGCCCGGGATGCGTTCGGCGAGCCAGCGGGAGTGGCCGACCGGTGAGAACACGTCCTTCACGCCGTGCCAGAGCAGCACCTCGCCGGTGATGTCGGCGGGGTCGAAGCCCCAGGGGCCGCAGAACGCGAGCGCGTCGTCGATCCATCCGTACGCCGAAGTCCGCAGCGCCTCCTGGTAGTTGCGCAGCAGCATGGACCGCACCCCGGCGTCCTTGACCACCATGCGGTCGGCGTGGGTGAGGTCGCGGCGCAGCTCGTCCAGGAGCTGGATGGGGTTCCGGCGTATCTCGTCCGAGCGCGGGATGAGCCGGGCGGCGAACTCCTCGGGGTTGACCGACGCGGTCGTGAACTCCTCCACGTTGTAGGCGGTCATCCCGTCGAACCAGTCGAGCCCGGCCGCGTCCCGGGGCGCGAGCGTGACCAGCGCGGCGGTCCGGGTGACCCGCTCGGGCAGCAGGGCGGCGCACGCCAGTGCGTGCGGGGCGCCACCGGAGCGGCCGACGACGGCGAAGCGTTCCAGGCCGTAGCTGTCCGCGATCGCCTTCACGTCCTGGACGACATCGGCGACGCTGCGGCCCTCCAGCCGGTCGGAGCCGCCGTAGCCGGGCCGGTCGTAGGCGATCAGCTGCATCCGGCGCTGGTAGAGCACCATGCCGCGGGGTGCGGGGCCGAGACGGCTGCCGGGGGTGCCGTGCAGCAGGAAGACCGGTCTGCCCCGCGGGTCCCCGAAGCGCTCCACCGTCAGATGCCGCCCGTCGGCCGCGCGCACCCGACCGCGCACTCGTGCCCCCTCCGTTAGTGGGTCGCGATACCGATCGCCGGGACCGTCCTCGTACCGCCCATACCGGTTGTCGGATACAGGCATCGACTGTTGCGGCATTCCCCTCCCGCCCGCGTTTTATCCATTCAGTGGAGTGTGACCGGGACTCCCCCTGGGACGGAAGCGGAGTTACCGTCGAAGTACACGTCCGATTCGGACCCTTGGGGGCCGTGATGGTCGAGGCATTGGTGGCGACGGCTGTGGCCGTCGGATCCGCCGGCATCGTGTATGTGATGGCGGCGGCCCGGGTCGTCAAGCAGTACGAACGCGGTGTGGTCTTCCGGCTGGGCAAACTCAGGGGATCGGTGCGCGGCCCGGGCTTCACCCTGATCCTTCCGCTCGCCGACCGGCTCCACAAGGTGAACATGCAGATTGTGACGATGCCCGTCCCGGCGCAGGACGGAATCACCCGCGACAACGTCACGGTCCGGGTGGACGCGGTGATCTACTTCAAGGTGGTAGACCCGGCCGACGCCGTCATCCAGGTCGAGGACTACCGCTTCGCGGTCTCCCAGATGGCCCAGACCTCACTGCGCTCGATCATCGGCAAGAGCGACCTCGACGATCTGCTCTCCAACCGCGAAAAGCTCAACCAGGGCCTGGAGTTGATGATCGACAGCCCGGCCATGGGATGGGGCGTGCAGATCGACCGGGTGGAGATCAAGGACGTCTCGCTGCCGGAGACGATGAAGCGCTCGATGGCCCGTCAGGCCGAGGCCGACCGTGAGCGCAGGGCGCGGGTGATCAACGCGGACGCGGAGCTCCAGGCGTCGAAGAAGCTGGCCGAGGCGGCCGGGGTGATGTCGAAGGAGCCCGCAGCCCTCCAACTGCGGCTGCTCCAGACGGTGGTGGCGGTGGCGGCCGAGAAGAACTCGACGCTGGTCCTGCCGTTCCCAGTGGAGCTCCTGCGGTTCCTGGAGCGGGCGGCCCCGCAGCAGGCCGTGTCGGCGCCTGCGACGGATGCTCCGGCGGCGGATGGGCCTTCGGCGGATGTGCCTGTGGTGGACGCGCCTGCGGTGGACGTGCCCGACCTGGAGGCTCCTGGAGCGCAGGCCCATTCAGAGCTAGGAATAGAAGCTCCACCAGCGGAGCCACCTTCGATTCCATGATTGCGGACGGATCCGCACCCGTGAACACCCCACCCGGTCGGTCGGCCGCGTCTGCGCGTGTGGGGCGGGCCGGAGACGTTGGGGACGCTCAGGCGCCGGTCCCTGCCCCGCCCACCGCACCGACTTCGAGCGGGTCGCCCCCCGCGCGCTCGTCCTTCTTGCGCAGCCCGGCCATGACCAGGGTGACCACGGCCCCGCCCACCGCCCAGGCCGACAGCACCAGGAGCGGGCCGGTGACCGCGTTGCCCCGGAAGTACGCGATGGAGCGCGCCACCCAGGTGCCGGCGCCCGGGGGCAGCGCCGGGCCGATCGCCTTCCAGAACGGTGGCAGCAGCGGATACGGATAGGCGCCGCCCGCGCTCGGGTTGCCCAGGACGACGACGACCAGGATCGCGAGGCCGATGCCGATGATCCCGGCGAGGCCCTGGAAGGCCAGGGTGGTGGCGCCGACCGCGAACACCACCAGCGCGCCCAGGCCCGCCAGGCCCGGATAGCTGCCCGGCAGCGCGCCGAGCACCGGCCCGATGATCAGCGCGCCGAGCAGCCCGGCGGCGATCGAGTACACCGCGAGCGCGGCGAGCCGGATCACTGCCCGCTGGGTGTTGGCGGGCCGGGCGCCATGGCTGATCGCCAGGATCGCGGCGCACAGATAGCCGCCCACGCACCAGCCGACGACCAGGTAGAACGAGGACAGGCCCCGGGCGTCGTCCCGGTGGGCCGGGGCGACGTCGACCACCTTCACGGTGCGCTGCTCGGCCTTCTCGATCGCGGTGACGACCAGCTCGACGGCCTGGGAGAGGGACGCCCCGCCGCCACCCGCGACGAGCAGGGTGTCGGTGGTGGACCTCGGGTCGACGATCAGCGCGCCGTCGATGTCGCGGTCGCGCAGCTGCCGGGTGGCCGCGGCCAGGTCCTCGACCGCACGGGCGTCCAGCGCGCCGCCGGGGATCGCGTTCAGCCGCTGCACGGCCTGTGCGCTGATCTGTGCGGGCGCGACCACCCCGAACGGAACGTCCTTCGGCTTGGGGCTGTGGAAGGCCCCGGCATAGGACGCGATGAACGCGACCATCAGCCCGAGCACGCCGGTGACCAGCAGCGCGGCCCGTACGGTGACGGCGCTCTTCACCTCGTCGACGAACGTCATGCCCCTCACCCTCCGGGGCGCGGCAGGGCGGCGCAGTCGGGGCTGGTCCGAACGGCTGACTGCCCCCGGGGGGCTGGTCGCGCGCACTGACCGCTCATTCATCCATCGTACGTACGTTCGAAAATTGGTCTATGGTGAAGGAGAGGAAAGTGAGAACGATTGGTCCAGGAGGTGCGGGTGCCCGGTTTCACGCATCTGCGCACCGTTTCGGGTTACTCCCTGCGGTACGGGGCTTCCCACCCGGAACGGCTGGCCGAGCGCGCCGCCGAACGGGGGATGGACGCACTCGCTCTCACCGACCGGGACACCCTCGCCGGCGCCGTGCGCTTCGCCAAGGCGTGCGCCGCCGCGGGGGTGCGCCCGCTCTTCGGCACCGACCTCGCCGTCCCGGAACACCTTCTCGAACAAGCGAAGGGGCAGGCGAGAGGGGCCTCCGCCGCCCGGCGTCCGCGCACCCCGGTGCGGGGCGGCGCCTTCGTCGACGAGTCGGCGCCGCGCGCCACCTTCCTCGCCCGGGACGGCGCCACCGGCTGGGCGGAGCTCTGCCGACTGATCACCTCCGCCCACATGGCCGCAGGACCGCCCGTCCTCTCCTGGTCCGCGCTGCCCGCCGACGGACTCACCGTGCTGCTGGGACCCGCGTCCGAGGTGGGCAGGGCGCTCGCGGCCGGGCGCCAGGACCGGGCCGCGCACCTCCTCGCGCCGTGGCGCGAGCTGTACGGCGACGCCCTGCGCCTGGAGGTCGTGCACCACGGGCGCGCGGGCACCGGGCCCGGCTCGCTGCGGCTCGCCGCCCGCACCCTCGGCCTCGCCGCCGAACAGGGCGTACCGGCTGTGCTGACCAACGCCGTGCGGTACGCGGACGCCGGGCTCGGGCCGGTCGCCGACGTCCTGGACGCGGCCCGCCGGCTCGTCCCCGTCGACCCGCGCCGGGGGCTGGACAGCGGCGAGCGCTGGCTCAAGGACCCGGCCGCCATGGCCCGCGCCGCCGACCGGGTCGCCGAGGCCGCCGGGTTCCGCCGGGACGCCGCGCACCGGCTGCTCGCCACGACCGAGGAGACCGCCGCCGCGTGCCTGGTCGACCCCCGGGGGGAGCTGGGCCTCAAGACGTACAGCTACTTCCCCGAGCCCCATCTCGTCGGCGCCGCGGACCGCACCCCGCAGCGGGTCCTCGCCTCCCGGGCCGCCGCCGGCATGGTGCTGCGCGGCTACGACACCGACCGCACGTACTGGGAGCGGATGCGCCGGGAGCTGGACGTCATCGCCTTCCACGGCTTCGCCGCGTACTTCCTCACCGTCGCCCAGGTCGTCGACGACATACGGGAGATGGGCATCCGGGTGGCCGCGCGCGGCTCCAGCGCCGGGTCGCTCGTCAACCACCTCCTCGGCATCGCCCACGCCGACCCCGTCGAACACGGCCTGCTGATGGAGCGCTTCCTGTCCACCCGGCGCTATGTGCTGCCCGACATCGACATCGACGTCGAGTCCGCCCGCCGCCTCGACGTCTACCGCGCGATCATCGGCCGCTTCGGCACCGAACGGGTCGCCACCGTCGCCATGCCCGAGACCTACCGGGTCCGCCACGCCGTACGCGACGTGGGCGCCGCGCTGTCCATGGACCCGGCCGAGATCGACCGGATCGCCAAGTCCTTCCCGCACATCCGGGCCCGTGACGCCCGCGCCGCGATGGCCGAGCTGCCGGAGCTGCGCGAGGTCGCGGCGGAGCAGGGGCGGCACGGGAGGCTGTGGGAGCTGGTCGAGGCGCTGGACGGGCTGCCGCGCGGGATCGCCATGCACCCGTGCGGAGTGCTGCTCTCGAACATCACGCTGCTGCGCCGCACCCCGGTGGTGCCGACCAGCGGCGAGGTCCCCCAAGGCCTTAAGGGCCAGGGAGGTGCCCCCATCCCCATGTCCCAGTTCGACAAGGAGGACGTGGAGGACCTCGGGCTGCTCAAACTGGACGTCCTCGGGGTACGGATGCAGTCGGCGATGGCGCACGCGGTCGCCGAGATCGGCCGCACCACCGGCCGGAGGCTGGACCTCGACGACCCGCGCCAGGTGCCGCAGGGGGACCTGCCGACCTACCGGCTCATCCGCTCCACCGAGACGCTCGGCTGCTTCCAGATCGAGTCGCCGGGCCAGCGCGATCTGATCGGGCGGCTGCAGCCCTCGACCTTCCACGACCTGGTCGTGGACATCTCGCTCTTCCGGCCGGGACCGGTCGCCGCCGACATGGTCCGGCCGTTCATCGAGGCGCGCCACGGGCGGGCCCCGGTGCGCCACCCGCACGAGGACCTGGCGGACGTACTGGGGGAGACCTACGGCGTGGTCGTCTTCCACGAGCAGCTCATCCGGATGGTGGCCGTACTGACCGGCTGCGACCGGGCCGAGGCCGACCAGGCCCGGCGTGCCCTCTCCGACCCCGAGTCGCAGGAGAAGATCCGCGTCTGGTTCGCCGCGCGCGCGGCCGAGCGCTCGTACACGCCCGAAGTGATCGACCGCACCTGGGAGATCATCAAGGCCTTCGGCTCGTACGGCTTCTGCAAGGCGCACGCCGTCGCGTTCGCCGTGCCGACCTACCAGTCGGCCTGGCTCAAGGCCCACCACCCGGCCGCCTTCTACGCCGGGCTGCTCACCCACGACCCCGGGATGTACCCCAAGCGTCTGCTCCTCGCGGACGCCCGGCGGCGCGGGGTGCCCATCCTGCCGGTGGACGTGAACCGGTCGGCGGCCGCCCATCGAATCGAACTGGTGTCCAGATCCCGGATCTGGGGGCTCCGGCTCGCGCTCGCGGACGTCCAGGGGATCAGCGAGGCCGAGACCGCCCGGATCGAACAGGGGCAGCCCTACTCCTCGCTGCTCGACTTCTGGCGGCGGGCCAGGCCGAGCCGCCCCGTCGCCGAACGGCTCGCCCAGGTCGGCGCGCTCGACGCGTTCGGCGGCAACCGGCGCGACCTGCTGCTGCACCTCGCCGAACTCCACCGCGCCCAGCGGGCGGCCGGGTCCGGCGGCGGCCAGCTCCCGCTCGGCGACGGGCGGCGGACGGCCCGAGCCGGACTGCCCGACCTCGACGAGGCGGAACGGCTCAGCGCCGAGCTGGGCGTCCTCGGCATGGACGCGTCCCGCCATCTGATGGTGGATCACGAGACGTTCCTGAAGGAGCTGGGCGTGGTCTCGGCCAAGCGGCTGCGGGACGCCGGGCACGGCGAGACCGTCCTGGTCGCGGGCGCCAAGGCGGCCACCCAGACCCCGCCCATCCGGTCCGGCCAGCGGGTCATCTTCACCACGCTGGACGACGGGACGGGCCTGGTCGACCTCGCCTTCTTCGGCGACAGCCACGCCGCCTGTGCTCATACCGTCTTCCATTCCTGGCTCCTGCTGGTACGAGGGGTGGTGCAGCGGCGCGGCCCGCGCAGCCTCAGCGTGGTGGGCGCCGCGGCCTGGAACCTGGCCGAGCTGGTCGAACTCCGCCGCGAGGGCGGCCTGGACGCGGTATCCGCCCGTCTGTCGACCCCGGCGCCGGTGCCGGTGCCCGACGGCGAGGGGGCGCCCGGGGAGGAGCCCGACGGCGGACGCCGTATCGAACTGCCCACGGGGTACCAGCTGAACCCCTGGGCCGACCTCCAGCCCCCCGGCGAACGGGCCGCCACCGGCCGGAAGTTGTGGCACCAGAGCCCGGGGAGCGCGGGATGATCCTCTGCGTTCGATTCCATGCGCCTCCTGTGGCTCCGGTGCCTGAAGGGTCTGCTGCCGGTGGTACGGGTACGGGCGGTGGGTGTGAGGCCGCGCTCCCCGCGCTGCTCGCGGTGCTCGGTGGCCTCACCCCGGTCGTCCAGGCGCTCCCGCCGGACGCCGCGCTCGTCGATGTGCGGGGCGCCGAGCGGTACTTCGGGTGGAACGCGGCCCAGCTCGCCTCCGTCATCCGGGTCAGGGCGCTCGCCCACTGCGGAGTGGACTGCACCATCGGGGCCGGGCCCAACCCCATGCTGGCCCGGATGGCCGCCCGGGGTGCCCGGCCGGGCACGACCCTGGCGCTGTCCCCGGACGAGGTGACGGAGTTCCTGGCGGACAAGCCCGTCGCCGCGCTGGACGGGGTCGGCACCGCGACCGCCCGTACCCTCTGCTCGTACGGGCTCGACTCGGTCGGCAGGGTCGCCGCTGCCCCGCTCGCCACCTTGCAGCGGATCGTCGGGGCGCGGTCCGGGCGCGAGCTCCACGAACGGGCCCGAGGCATCGACCGCACACCCGTCGTGCCGAACGCGGCGGCCCGCTCCCTCGGTGCCGAACGCTCCTTCCCCCGCGACGAGTTGGACCCCGACCGCCGACGCCGTGCGCTGCTCTCCCTCACGGAGGAGCTGGGTGCCCGGCTGCGCGGCACGGAGCAGGTGTGCCGCTCCCTGACGCTCACCGTCCGGTACGCCGACCGGTCCACCACCACCCGTGGCCGCACCCTGCGCGAGCCCACGGCCCACTCCCCGGCGCTCACCGCGCTGGCGTACGCGATCCATGAGTCGCTCGGCCTCCAGCGAGCCCGTGTCCGGGGCGTCTCCCTGCGGGCCGAGGGGCTGACGCCCGCCCGACTGGCCTCCCGGCAGCTGACGTTCGACCCCACGGACGACCGGGCCCGCCGTATCGAGGCGGTCGCCGACCGTGCCCGCGCCCGCTTCGGCCCGGCCGCGATCGTCAGCGCGGCGACGGCAACCGGACCGGGGGCAACCCCCGTCGGCACCGCGACACCCCCCGGCACCCTGGCCGACGCGGCCTGAGCGCGGTCCGGTTCGGCCACGCCGGGGCCGGGCCGCGACCTCGCCCCGTTCCGTTCCGTTCCGTCCGTAAGGGTCCCGACGAGAGAGCTGAGCGCGAACAGCGACAGACACGGCAGTTGGCAGTTTTTACTGACGCGTAACTTCACTCTCAGGCTACTGGTGCGTAATTTGGCGAGCGAACAGCACTTGTGGTCCGGATCACAGGGTGTGTCCCCCGCAACTCCCCTTGAGCCGCAAGGAGATCGCTCGATGCTGTCCTGGAAGCCCCGCCGCGCCTGGAAGCACCTGCTCAGACCGCTGGCGGCGGTGCTGCTCGCCGCCGCGGCCACCGCAGTTCCCGCCACCGCCGCGCACGCCCGGTCCGCCCCCAGCAGCGGCTGGAACAACTACTCCTGCAAGCCCTCCGCCGCCCATCCCCGCCCCGTCGTCATGGTCCACGGCACCTTCGGGAACTCGGTCGACAACTGGCTGGCCCTCGCCCCGTACCTCGCCCACCGGGACTACTGCGTCTTCTCCCTCGACTACGGCCGGCTTCCGGGCGTACCGCTCTTCAACGGTCTCGGCCCCATCGACAAATCGGCCGAACAGCTCGCCGGTTTCGTAGACAAAGTGCTCGCTGCGACCGGCGCCCCCAAGGCCGATCTGGTGGGGCACTCCCAGGGCGGCATGATGCCGCGCTGGTATCTGAAGTTCCTGGGCGGCGCCTCCAAGGTGAACACCCTGGTCGGCATCGCGCCCGACAACCACGGCACCACCCTGCTCGGCCTCACGGCGCTGCTGCCCTACTTCCCCGGCGCCGGGGACCTGCTCAGCCTCGCCACCCCCGGCCTCGCCGACCAGGTGGCCGGGTCGCCGTTCCTGGCCAAGCTCAACGCGGGCGGCGACACCGTTCCCGGAGTGCGCTACACCGTCATCGCCAGCAAGTACGACGAGGTGGTCACCCCGTACCGCTCGCAGTTCCTGAACGGACCCGATGTCGACAACGTCCTCATCCAGGACAAGTGCGCCCTCGACCTCTCCGAGCACGTGGCCATGGGGCTCGTCGACCGCATCACCTACCACGAAGTGGTGAACGCGCTCGACCCCGCGCACGCCACGCCCACCACCTGCGCGTCCGTCATCGGCTGAGCCCACGCTCCCCGTAGACGGCAAGGGCGAGGCCCCTTTACCCGCGAAGTAGGTTGAAGGGGCCTCGCCTTGTGGGGTGTGGCGGGTGGATCAGCGGCCGTGGCGGCCGCCGGCCGGTGCGGCCTTGCGGCGGACGGTCAGGAAGAGGAACGCGGCGCCCGCGGCCAGGGCGGCCGCACCGCCGAACGCGAGGTACGGGGTGGAGCTGCTCCCGCCCGTCTCGGCGAGGTTCTCGGTGCGGACCGAGCCGTTCTGGGCCGGAGCCGCGGCCACACTGTCGGTCTGCGGCTGGTTGCCGGACTGCTCCTTGCCCGCGCCCTGCCCGCCCGGCTGCCCGCCGCTCCGCTTCCCGCCCTTGTCGGCGGCCTGCTGCGCCGGTGCGCCCGCGCCCGTACTCGCGTCGTCGTCGCCGTGGCCGTGGTGCTCCACCGTCGACTTGGAGGCACCCTCCTCGACCTGCTGCCGGGTCGGCGCCGAGGCCGTCGGGGCCGGGGCGGATCCGGTGCCGCCGCTGTCCTTGCCGAACACCACGTCGGAGCAGGTGTAGAAGGCCTCGGGGCTGTCCGAGCGCTGCCAGATCGAGTAGACGAGGTGGCGGCCCGACTTGGCGGGCAGGGTCGCGTCGAAGACGTAATCGCCGTTCCGCATCGACGGGTTCGTCACCTTGGCGAACGGCGCGGACTCCAGGTCCGACCACTTCAGCGGCTTGGTGGGGTCGTAGCCGTCCTTGGTGACGTACAGCTCGAACGTGCCCTTGTGGGGAGCCGTGCCCTTGTAGTGGAAGGCGTGGCGCCCGGCCGTCAGCTTCGTGGACGGCCAGTCGGCGCGCGCCAGGTCGAGGCCCTTGTACTTGTCGTTGCCCGCGCTGCAGAGCTTGCCGTCGGGGATGATCTGTTTCGACTTGCCCGCCGCGTTGGCGATGTTGACCGCGTTCCAGTCGTAGAACGCCTGGGTCCCACTGGCGGCGACGGCCGCCTTGCAGGCGGCCGAGCGGGGGCTCTCCGGCCCCTCGGCGTAGCAGGCGGAGACCCGGCTGACCGGATCCGTCATCGAGCCGTGGGCAGCGGCAGGACCGGCCGCGAGCCCGGTCAGCGCGAGCGGCGCCATGGCCAGGGCGGCGACGGTGGCGGCCTTGCGACGAGCGGTCATCGTGACGTTCTCCTTCGGTGCTGCACAGGGTGGGCGTGGAGCACGCTAGCCGCCGAGAACCGCGAAATCGGCTGCTGGGAGCGGGTGATGGCGATCTTTATGGTCGCCTTAAGGACCGACTGAGAGACGGTTAAGAAGGGGCCGCCCCGGGCCGGGAGGCGGCGGCCCCACCGGGCGCGAGGCGGGCCGTCCCGGGCACGAAAGCGGCCCGTCTCGGACATGAGGCGGGCCGTCCCGGGTCGTATCGCGCGCGTTCTACTCGCGTACCAGTCGAGTCGCGTACTAGTCGAGCAGCGCCGTGAACTTGCCCAGCTTCGCCAGGAGTTCCAGCTCGTCCAGGGCCTGTACGGCGCGGGCCGCCGCGTCCGGGTCGTGGTCGGCCAGGCCGCTCTCGGCGAACTCGTCCTCGTCCAGGCGGAGCACGGTGCCGCCGTCGGCGGAGATCCAGAGGTCGAGGTCCAGGTCCTCGACGACCACCGCTCCGTCGCGCACCACGGCGGGGCGGGTGATGTCGCAGTACCAACCCTTGAGCGACGCGTCGGCCGCCCGTACCTCCTTCACCGCGTACCAGCGGTCCCGCCAGTAGTGCTCGGTGAAGACGTCGCCCGGCTCGAAGCGTACGAAGCCGAAGTCGCGGACGCCGTCGGCCGCCCAGGGGGCGCGGACCGTGAGCCGGACGCCGTCGTCGGACACCACGGACGCCGGGTAACCGATCTTCGTACGGCCGGACTTGACCAGGGTGACGGTGAGGAGGGAGCCGGGCTCAGCCGAGTTCGCGGACATAACGTATCTCCGTAGCGCAGGTTTCGTAGGGACCAGTTGTTGATCGCCGGCATCAGGCCGTTGGCGGCGTCGTTGCCGGCGTCGTTGGCGGTGAACGCATCGGTGCGGTCGGCGCCGCGGTCACGGTGGCCGCGGTGGACCTGGACGCCGAGGAAGGCCTGTCCGGACGGTCACGGTCACGGAGTCGGACGTTATGCGTGGGGGCACGGCGGGTGCCTCCCATTTTCGCCCCGGGCGGGGGAGGGGCAGAATCGGTGTGTGACCCTGAAGATCGTCATTGACCAGGAAGCCGCGAGCGCGCCGTACGAGCAGCTGCGGGCCCAGATCGCCGAGCGGGCCAGGGCGGGGGTGCTGCCCGTGGGGTACAAGCTGCCCACGGTGCGCGGCCTCGCCGAGGAGCTCGGGCTCGCCGCCAACACCGTGGCCAAGGCCTACCGCGCGCTGGAGGCGGACGGGGTGATCGAGACGCGCGGCCGCAACGGCACGTTCGTCGCGGCGGCGGGCGACGCGGCGGAACGCCGGGCCGCGGCGGCGGCCCGGACCTACGCCGTGGAGGTGCGGCGCCTGGGACTCAGCCGCGAAGCGGCGCAAGCGGCGGTGTCGGACGCGGTGCGAGCGGTGTACGGCGACTGACGACCAGCCTTCGGCCGCGAGCCGCAATCTTCGGCCGCGAGCCGCAATCTTCGGCCGCGAGCCGCAATCTTCGGCCGCGAGCCGCAATCTTCGGCCGCGAGCCGCAATCTTCGGCCGCGAGCC
>NZ_JBVIHM010000032.1:0-13640 GCF_055570295.1 Streptomyces sp. NPDC031265 | reverse complement strand
GCAGCCTTCGGCCGCGAGCCGAGCGCTCCCAACAAATACCAGCCCCGTACAAATACACCCCCTTACAAATACAGCCCCGCGTCCGCGCTCTCCCGGGGGTCCGGGACGCTCGGCGGTGTGGTGCCGCGGCGCAGGGCGAACAGCTCGGCCAGGGTGGCGCCCTCGCGACCGACGCCTTCCTCCGTGCCCAGCCACGTCACCGCCTCGCGGCGCGTCATCGGGCCCACTTCGATACGGGCCAGACAGCGGCCGGGGCGGACGACCGCGGGGTGCAGGCGCTCCAGGTCCTCGTTGGTGGTGACGCCGACCAGGACGTTGCGGCCCTGGCCCAGCAGGCCGTCCGTCAGGTTCAGCAGGCGCGACAGGGCCTGCCCCGCCGTGTGCTTGGCCTCGCCACGGATCAGTTCGTCGCAGTCCTCCAGCAACAGCAGCCGCCAGCGGCCCTTCGCCGAGCCGTCGTCCTCGCCGATCGCGATGTCCATGAGATAGCCGACGTCGTTGAAGAGGCGCTCCGGGTCCAGTACGCAGTCCACCTGGCACCAGTCGCGCCAGGACCGGGCGAGCGTGCGCAGCGCGGACGTCTTGCCGGTGCCCGGCGGGCCGTGGAGCAGCAGTAGCCGGCCCGCGATGTCGTCGGGGGTCACCTTCATCAGATGGTCCATCGCCTCGGCCACCGGTGCCGTGTAGTTGGGGCGGACCTCCTCCCACGTACCGGCCGCGATCTGGCGGGTGGTGCGGTGCGGGCCGCGGCGCGGCGAGACGTACCAGAAGCCCATCGTGACGTTCTCCGGCACCGGTTCCGGCTCGTCCTCCGCGCCCTCGGTGGCCTGCTTGAGCACCCTCTCGGCGAGGTCCTCGCTGGTCGCGGTCACCGTGACGTCCGCGCCCCGGTTCCAGCGGGAGACGAGCAGCGTCCAGCCGTCGCCCTCGGCGAGAGTGGCGCTGCGGTCGTCGTCGCGCGCCGCGCGCAGCACGGTCGCACCCGCGGGCAGCAGGCTGACGCCCTTCTTGACCCGGTCTATGGAGGAGCTGTGCGAGAAAGGCTGCTCGCCCGTGGCGAACCGGCCGAGGAACAGCGCGTCGACGACATCGGACGGGGAGTCGCTGTCGTCCACGTTCAGCCGGATCGGCAGCGTGGCTTCAGGGTTCGCGGACATGGCTTCCATGATCCGGCAACACGTCCCGCCGTGCACGGTGTTTTGTCCCGTTGAACCGGGGCGGGAACCGGAGGCGGGGGGCGGGACGTTCCATGAGTGTTCGGTTGAAAAACGCCCGAAAGGCAATCTCCGTCGATAGGCTGGATCGTGATGCGTCGTCATGTATGGGCTCCGGCCGCACTGCTCGGCCTGGTCGCGGCCGTGCTCGCGCTGGTCCTCGCCATGACGGGCCCCACGGGCGGCCCGTCCGAAGGCAAGTCCGGCGCCGGCGGCCCCACCGGCCCCGCCCGGGACGACCCCGAGCTCGGCTGGGGCTTCACCCACACCCAGTTCAGCGCGGACAGCGGCATCACCGAGGCCGTCGCGCGCGCCCGCAAGCTGCTTGCCGGGCAGTCCCTGCCGCAGGACCAGGCGATCATGGGCTGGGGGGCGGGCAACCCGGAGCCGTCGCCGGGTGAGTACGACTTCTCGGACCTCGACCGGCGCATCGCCTTCATCCGCTCCACGGGATCCGCCCCCGTGATCACGCTGTGCTGCGCGCCCGACTGGATGAAGGGCGGCAAGGCGGGCGCGGAACACACGGACTGGAGCCTCAAGTCCTTGGAGTCCGCGCCCCTTCCGTCGCACTACCAGGACTTCGCGGACCTCGCCGCGACGGTCGCCAGGCGCTACCCGGACGTGCGCCACTTCGTGGTGTGGAACGAGTTCAAGGGGTTCTTCGACGACACCAGCCAGCGCTGGAACTACGAGGGGTACACACAGCTGTACAACCTCGTCCACGACGAGCTGAAGAAGGTCAACGAGGGCAACCAGGTGGGCGGCCCCTATCTGGCCATGGACAGCTACGCTCCGGCGGACACCCAGTTCGCCTCCGAGCTCAAGGGGCCCTGGGGCTCGGTCGACCAGCGGGTGCTGGACGCCTTCACCTACTGGAACGCGCACAAGAAGGGCGCCGACTTCGTGGCCGTCGACGGCGCCGGGTTCACCCGCGACAACCAGGCGCTGCCCGACCCGTTCACCGCGCTCGACAAGTTCACCGACGTCGGCCACTGGCTGCGCGAGCACTCGGACGGACTGCCGCTGTGGTGGACGGAGTACTACACGGAGCCGGAGAACTCCGGCTGGAGCGAGCAGCGCCGGGTCGCCGCCCAGGCCGCCGCGATGATCGCCATCGTGCGGGGCGGGGCGACCACCGCGTTCTACTGGAGCCCGCAGCAGACCACCGCGCAGTGCCCCGGCTGTCTGTGGAAGCCGACCCAACTGGCCGACGGTGGAGAGGCGTTGCCGGTGTACGGACTGGTCTCCCGGTTCGCCAAGGAGTTCCCGCCCGGCACGCGGTACGAGAAGGTCGGGAGTGCCGTCGAGAGCACCGGTGACGACATATCGGGGATACGGGTGCTGGCGAGCGGCAAGTCCGTCCTCGTCGTCAACACCCTGGACCGCCCGGTTCAGGCCCGCGTCGACGGCCGGTCGGTTCCGCTGGCCGCCTACGAGGTGCGCTGGCTCGACCGCTGATCCGGGGCGTCCGGGGCGACGCCCGCGCCGGCTCCCGTGTCCGTCCCTGTCCCCGCCCGCAGCAACCCGTACAGCTTCACCGCCGCGATCAACGCGATCACCGCGAGGCTGGACACCTCGGCGATGCCCACTCCCGTCAGACCCATCGGCGGGAGCAGGGCCAGGGTCGAGCCGAGCACCAAGAGGCACAACGCGCCCTGGAGACAGGCGAGTCCGGCGGTGCGGCTGCGCGCGCGCAGCACCGCGAAGTACAGCTCGATCACCACCCTGAGGGCGGCCCCGGTCACCAGCAGGCGCAGCAGCGGCGTCGCGTGGTCCGCGTACGCCTGGCCGAAGACCCGCAGGACCAGCGGTGCGAGGACGAAGAGCACGGCACAGATCGGCACCACGACCTTGGCCATCCGGACCAGCGCGGCACGCGCGTTGCGGCCGAGGCGGTCGGGGTCGTGGGCACCCTCGACGGTCAGTGAGGCGCCCATGTTGATGGCGAGGAGTTCCACCGTGCCGCCGATGGTGGCGGTGATGTAGAAGTACGCGTTGTCGGACGGGCTCACCTGGGAGGCGACGATCACCGGCACCAGACAGACGACGGCGAGGGCGAAGAGCGAGCCCGTGCAGTCGCCCGCGAGGAAGCGGCCGAGCTCGCGGTAGCCGGGCGGCCGTGCGGTCGCGGCGGTCAGTTCCACATGGCGGGGCACGAGCCGCCGGAACACCAGCCAGCCCAGCGGCAGTACGGAGACCGCGATCGCCGCCACCCAGGAGACGAAGACGCCCGTGGTGGGCAGCGCGGTGGCGATCGCCACCAGGAGCAGGAGTTTCACCGTGGAGAAGGCGGTGTTGCCGACCGGCACCCAGAACGCGCTGCGCAGCCCGGTCAGCACCCCCTCCTGGAGGGTGAGGACCGCCCAGCCGACGACGGCGGCGACGAAGCCGAGGCCGTGCAGCGAGCCGTGCAGAAAACGGTAGGAAGAACCCCAGATGTTCAGCGTGAGGAGGAAGACCACGGCGGCCACGGCCACGACGACGGCGCTGGCCGCGTAGGTGCGGAACACCAGCCTGCCGGTGGCCGCGCCCGACACCGGGATGTACCGGGCCAGGGCGCCGGTCAGGGTGAGTGCGGTGATCCCGGCGAGGAACTTCATCGCCGCGATGGCCGCCGATCCCTGGCCGACGGCGTCCTCCGTGTAGTACCGCGCGGCCACCAGCCAGAAGCCGAGGCCGAGGACCGCGCTGATACCGGTGTTGACCATCAGGGCATAGGCGTTCCGGAAGAGCGGGGTGCCGTCACGTTTCTCCCGGGCATGCGTCCCGCGCCGCCGGGCCGCGGTCGTCTCGGCCACCGCCGCCGCTCACCCTCCGGCCAGTGCGCGCCCGGCCTGCCGTCCCCGGCGGACCATCGCGTACCCCTTGGTGAGGGCGCGGTCGCGCGCGAAGGTGCGGCCGATGGCGCGCCCCTCGACCAGCCGCTCGAACTCCTCGATACCGGTTCCGCGCCGTACGGTGACCCGCTCCAGGGCGTACGGGCCCTGGCGGCGCCGGGCGAGTGCGTTGCCGACCGCCAGAGCCTGGGCGAACCCGGCCGCGCGGACGGTCCGGCGCACCCGGCGGCTGGAGTAGCCGTACGGGTAGGCGAAGGAGGCGGGCCGGGTGCCGAGCTCCTCGGTGACGATCTCCTTGCAGCGCAGGGTCTCGAACCACAGCCGGTCGTCGGTGAGCTGGTCGAGTTGCGGGTGGGTGTGGCTGTGGCCGCCGATCTCCGTGCCGGCCGCGGCCAGTTCGCGCACCTGGTCCCAGTCGAGCATGGTGTCGAGGGCGCCGCCCTCCTCGTGCGCGCCGCGCAGCCAGCCGGTCGAGACGAAGAGGGTGGCGGCGAAGCCGTGTTTGGCGAGCACCGGCAGGGCGTGCCGGTGCACGCCCTCGTACCCGTCGTCGAAGGTGATCAGGACGGGGCGCCTCGGCAGGGCTCCCGCCGTACGCCACGCCTGCGCCAGCCCGGCCGTGGTGAGCGGGGTGAAGCCCCGGTCGGCCAGCACGTCCATCTGCTCGGCGAACGCGTCGGGGGGGACGGAGAGCCCGTAGGCCGCCTCGGCCGGGCGGTGGCCCACCGCGTGGTACATCAGGATCGGCACGGGCGCACTCACGCGGCCTCCTCCTCGTTCCCGGCTGACTTGTCCGCGCCCGGCTCGGCTCCGCCAGGTCTGCTCCGGTCCCGCTCGCGCCCGTCCCGCTCGGCCCCATCCGGTTCATCCGCCCGCATCCCGGCCTCCGCCGTCGCCGCGATCGGGGCGACCTCGAAGGCCGTCCCGCCCCGGCGGGCCCGCAGGCCGCCCAGCAGATAGCCGGCCGCGGCCGCCGCGACGCCCGCCACGATCGCGCCCGCGCGCCCCGCCCCGCCCGCCCGTCCGAGCACCGCGTCGCGCAGCCCCCGTACGACACCGGCCGGAAGCACCCTCGTCGTATAGCGGCGCTCCGACTCCAGCCCCTTGCCGGCTCCCACGCTTCGGGCGACCAGCGCTTTGGAGAGGCCCTCGGCGTACGTACGCGTGCGGAAGTAGCCGAACTGCTCGCGGGCGGGCGGGACGCGGTGGTGGATCACCGCGCGGTCGTCGATCAGGAGCACCGCGTCGGGCAGGGCCCGTGAGAGCCGGATGCATAGCTCCGTCTCCTCGCAGCCCAGCGGCCGTTTGTCGCCGTCGCGGCCGATGCCGGTGGCGAAGCCCCCGGCCGCGTCGAACGCCGTGCGCCGGAAGGAGGCGTTGCCGCCCAGCACGTTGCGGACCCGCACCCGGCCGGGCGGCAGGCCCCGGTACGTACAGCCCACCACCCAGTCGAACTCCTCGGGGAACCAGGCCGGCCGGCGTCCGCAGGCCCAGGCGGGCTCGGTGCGCCCGCCGACCGCCATCACCCGGGGGTCGGCGTACCCCTCGTGGAAGTGCCGCAGCCAGTCGCGCTCGGCCACGGCGTCGTCGTCCAGGAAGGCCACGAACGCACCCCGCGCCGCGGCGATCCCGGTGTTGCGGCCGGCCGAGAGGCCGCGGGGGCCCGCGTTGGCGAGCACCCGCACCTCCCCGTCCGCCGCGCACTCCTTGTACTCCCCGCCCAGCCGTTCGAGCAGCGCCGGGTTGTGGTCCACGACCAGCAGGGTCTCCAGGGCCGGCCGCGACTGGTGGCGCACCGAGGCGACCGCCGCGAGGATGTCCTCCCAGCGATCCTCGGTGTACACGCAGATCACCACGGAGAAGTCGCGGGTCTGACGGTCGGTCAAGATGCTTCTCCCCGCCTGACATTGAGGCCGGTCACCTGCGGCCGACGGTGGCTGCGGGGCACGGCCTTCTCCCTGAGGATCACCTTGAGCACCCGGATGCCGTCGCGCACGGCGCTGAGGTTGGAGACGCCGTGGATCCGGTTGTACTCGTGGCTGGGCACCTCCTGGACCCGCAGACCGGCCTTGACGATCCGGATGTTGATCAGGGTCTCTATCTCGAAGCCGCTGCAGTCGAGGACGATCTTGTCGAGGCAGTGCTTCCAGAAGGCGTTGTAGCCGTAGCAGAGGTCGGTGTAGCGGGCGCCGAACTTGCGGTTGACGATGGCGCACAGGGCCCAGTTGCCGAGCTTGCGGACGGGCGTCATGTCGTCGGTGCCGCCGCAGTTGGCGAAGCGGGAGCCCTTGGCGAAGTCGGCGCCGCCGACCAGGGCGGACACATAGCTGACGATCTCCTCGCCGTGGGCCGAGCCGTCCGCGTCGACCATCACGATGATGTCGCCGGTGCAGGCCGCGAATCCGCTGATGAGAGCGTCTCCCTTGCCCTTTCCGACCTGCTTGACGACCTTGACGTCGGGCCACAGTTCACGGGCGACCTGCACGGTGTCGTCGGTGGAATTCCCGTCGACCAGGACGACTTCGTGGATCCAGTCCGGAAGTGTCCTGAAGACGTACGGGAGGTTTTCCGCCTCGTTCATGGCGGGGATCACGACGCTGACCGGCGGCGCGATCGCGAGATTCGGCGAGACCGCGCGGTAGTGCGCGGAAAAGGCCGGTATTCGGGCGGCGGAGTCATCGGCCGTCGCGATCAACGCGGGGCCGTCCGCCTCCCGGCCCGGCAATTCGGCCGATGGATCTTGTTCCCGGCTGTCCGGGCGCACAAAAGAGCTCACGAGTCTCTGACCCTCTCGTCCGGTGGACCGCCCGCCCCCGGGCGGTCCGGAAGTGTGTCCGGTTACGAAAGGGGGGTTCTCACCCCGGTCATGACGGGCTGGCATTCCGCCATGAAGGTCTTGCATTCCGTGCCGTGTGGGTGAGCTGGCTTTGCTGGCCGCGCGGCCCGCGACCGGTCGACGACGCACGAAGACCGAGCACGGTACCCCCCTAGCGCGCCCCGCCCGGCACACCATCGCGACGCTTGAGCCCTCCCCTGGAGCCGCTTTGCATGATGGACCGATGCGGGTGGATGTAAGACGGTATTGATGATTGGGACTGTATGGCAAGACCTTGGAGCGTGGCCTCACGTTTTTGGGTTTTTGACCGTTCTCGACCGGTCGTTTGTGGAGTTATTTACTCCTGTTCCCGCCAGGAAAAGAAGAAAGCTGATCAAGGCGACCGTCATGATCTCGCCACGTACGGACCGGACATGGGCGACCGCCATGATTTCGGCGATCATCAGATCGATGAATACCGCCCCGGAGAACGACGCCACCGCGCGGGTGAGCGGTTCCAGTCGGCGCAAGGAGAAAAGCAGCGCCTCGGCGGGCGCGGCGATCAAGAAGAACAGCGCCAACGGGGCGCGCAGCGGCGAATCCAGCGGAAAGTACGCGAGTACGGCACCGGTTCCGGACACGGCGAGCGCGGCGCCGCTCGCGACCGCCGTCAGGTCCGCGTGAACCGATGGTCTGTCATGTCGCGGACCCCGTGGGGCCGATGTCGTCCAAGCCACTCTGATCCTCTGCGTGGGTGAGCGAGGTTTCAATGTGGCGCACCCCCGGGAGGCCGTCAAGGCAAGGGGCGTGCAGGTGAACTTCCGTGCAGTGAAGGTCAATTGACGGATGCTCAGGGTCAGAGGTTCCCCCGGTGGAGCGGATTTCTGAAAGTTCTTGGCATGTCCACTTCCGGTGATTCCTACTCGCTGGTACGACATCTGTGGCGGATACCCCGCACTAGGAGGCCCCCACATGAAGCTCTCCCGTATGACGGCCTATGCGTCGTCGATCTTCCTGGCCGCAGCCTTCGCCCTCACCGGGGCAGGCGTGGCCAACGCCGCTACCCAGGCCACAGGCACCGACTACGTGGCGCTCGGCGACTCCTACTCCTCAGGAGTGGGAACCGGTACGTACGACAGCTCCAGCGGCGCCTGCAAGCGCTCGCCCAAGGCCTACCCGTCCCTCTGGGCGGCGTCCCACGCCCCCGCCTCGTTCGCCTTCACCGCGTGTTCAGGCGCGGTCACCGACGATGTGACCGCCAAACAGCTCGGCCCGCTCAACTCCTCCACCGACCTCGTGTCCATCACCATCGGCGGCAATGACGCGGGCTTCGCCGACGTCATGACCACCTGCGTCCTGAACTCGCAGTCCACCTGCATCAACCGCATCAACCAGGCGCGCACCTACGCCGACACCGTCCTGCCCGGAAAGCTCGACTCCGTCTACAGCGCGATCAGAGCCAAGGCGCCGAACGCCCATGTCGTCGTCATCGGCTACCCGCACTTCTACAAGATCGGCGGCAGCTGCTTCGGCGGGCTGAGCGACACCTCGCGCGCGGCGATCAACGGCGCGGCGGACGAGCTGAACACCGTCACCGCCAAGCGCGCGGCCGACCACGGCTACACCTTCGCCTCGGTCGTCCCGCCCTACGTCAACCATGAGATCTGCTCCAGCAACTCCTGGCTGAACAGCCTCGTCTGGACCAACATCGGCGAGTCCTACCACCCCACCGCCGCCGGTCAGTCCGGCGCCTACCTGCCCACCTTCGCGGGCGTCGCCTGATCCCGGGCCGACGTCACTCAGCCGGCGGGTGAACCCGAGCCACCGCCCGCCGGCGCCGTGTTACGAGGAGGAGGCCCCGCCCGTCGGGGTCTTCTCCGTACAAGTGACCGCGTATGAAACGGAGTTGGAGTTCGCCGCGAACGGTGAGCGCACCTCCAGCTGCACCGCGTTGTGGACCGTTTTGCCGGCCTCGAACCCCGACTCGATGTGCTGCACCTGCCTGCTCCTGGCGTCACCGGACCCGAAGCTCAGCGTCTTCCAGCCCGGGTCGGACGACTCCCCGGCCGCCGTCACCCAGCGGTACTGGACGTCCACCGGCGTACGGCCCACGGTGAAGGTGGCGACCACGGCCGGAGCCGAGCCGTCCGGCGGCGGGCACGTTCCCTCGTAACTTCCGCGAACACTCTGGAGGTAGACCTTCACGGACTGGGCGGGCGCCGACGAGCTGCTCGCGCTGGAACTGGGGGTGCCGGTGGTGCCCGTGGTGGCGCTCGGGGCGCTGTGGCTCCTGGTGGCCGCGCTGCTGGTGTGCGGCGCGGAGTGCGAGACCGGGCCCGGCGCGGAGGGGGTGCCCGCGTTCTTGTCGCCTCCTCCGCCGTCTCCGCTGTGTGCCAGGGCCCACGCGAGGCCGCCCAGTGCGAGCAGCAGGATCAGGGCTCCGACCAACAGCACGGCGCCCGCCTGCCTCTGGCGGCCCGGCGAGGGCTCCGAGGTCCCCGGTCCGTACGCTCCCGGCGCCACCGGGACCGGCAGCGGCGGCGTCCGGCCGTGGCCCGGCGTCCCAGAAGTGGCCGTCGGCCCGTACGCCCCGGGGTGCGGCGGAGGAGCGTCCCGTACCTCACCACCGGCGCCCACCACGCGCAGCTGGTGCTCGGCCTCCTCCGGCGACAGCCGCTCGGCCGGGTCCTTGCGCAGCAGCCCCCCGATCACCGGGGCGAGCGCGCCCGCCCGGCGCGGCGGCGGCAGCTCCTCGTCGACCACGGCCCGCAGGGTGGAGAGCGGGGTCGCCTGGCGGAACGGCGAGCTGCCCTCGACCGCCGCGTACAGGAGCACTCCGAGCGACCACAGGTCCGACGCGGGTCCCGGTGTGCGCCCCAACGCCTGTTCGGGGGAGAGGAATTCGGGCGACCCGATCACCTCGCCCGTCAGGGTGAGCGTGGACGTGCCCACCACCATGGCGATCCCGAAGTCGGTGAGGACCACCCGGCCGTCGTTGGCGAGCAGCACGTTGGCGGGCTTCACATCGCGGTGCAGCACCCCGGCGTCGTGCGCGGCGCGCAGGGCCGCGACGATCTCGGCGCCGATGTGCCCGGCGCGCTGCGGGGACAGCGGCCCGTCCGCCTCCAGTACGTCGGAGAGCGAGAGTCCGCGCACCAGTTCCATCACGATCCAGGGGCGGCCGTCGTGGGTCGCCACGTCGTAGACCGTCACCACATTGCGGTGTGAGATCCGGGCCGCGGCCCACGCCTCCCGCTCCAGGCGTGCGTACAGCCGTTGTTCGTCGGGGGAATCCAGCCCGGCCGGCGCCCGGACCTCCTTGACCGCGACCTCGCGCCCCAGCACCTCGTCGCGCGCCCGCCACACTTCGCCCATGCCGCCGCGGCCGAGCGGGGACAGCAGTCGGTAGCGGCCCCCGATCACGCGCTCTTCACTGCCCGGCACTTCGCTCACTGGCGGGCCTCCTCGGCGAGGGCGCGACCACAACGGCGGATCCTCTCCACGTTAGCTCAGGTCAGCGCGGTAGCGTCCCCTTGGACGCGTTGTTCAACTCGCCCTGGAATCAGGCGTATTCGGAGAGTAATCGGCGCCTCGTGTCAACCCCTCCCTGGGAGAGGTGAATCCCACCGCCGGGATACACGAGTGTGTTGCGAGGGCGATAGGGTTACCCTGCCCGGGGCCGGGTGCCCTCGTATGGGTGGGGAGTGACATGGAACAGATAACAGTGCGCAGCAGGGCGCGAGTACCTGCCATCACCTGCGGGAGCAGTGCGACCAGCTCGCGGCTCGACCGCCACCTCTCGGTGCTGGGCGGCCCCGCCGTCCCGCTGCGGGAGTCGGCGGAGGCGACCTTGCTGATGCGTGAACTGACCTCGCGTGACGCCGCGCACAGCCGGAGGAGCAAGAGCGCCCGCGTCTCGCTCTTCGCCCCGCTGCGGCGCCTTCGCCGCTCGCTCTTCGGTAGCCGCGGCTGAAGCCACGACAGCTCACGATCAGTGACTTCCCCGAGAAACCGGCGTCCCGGGGAACCGATGTCCTGAGAAATCATTGACTCCCTGATCCACACTCAGGCGATCACGCCGTCCCGGCGCAGCGCTGCTGTCAGCTCCTCTGTCATCCCCAGGGCTCGCAGCAGCGCTTCGGTGTGCTCGCCCAGCGCCGGCACCGCACCCATCCTCGGCTCGGCGCCGCCCGGCAGAACGACCGGCGGCAGCAGCGCGCGCAGCGGCCCCGTCGGCGAGTCCACCTCCCGCAGTGGGGTCTCCCCTGCTCATTCAGAGGTTGGGGAAGGTCGCGCGCCGCGAGCTGCGGATGCGCGGCGACCTCCATGACCGTGTTGAGCCGCGCGCACGCGATGCCCGCGGTCTCCAGGCGCGCGATCGCCTCGGCGGCGGTCATCCCGGCCAGCGCCTCACCGACCGCCTTGTCCGTCTCCGCCCGGTGCGCGGTCCGTGCGGTGTTGGTCGCGTACGCCGGTTCTTCGGCCAACTCCGGTCGCTCCAGGACCTGTTCGGTCAGCCTCCGCCACTCGCGGTCGTTCTGTACGGAGAGCAGCACCTGGCCGTCCGCCGTCGCATAGGCGTTGTACGGGGCGATGACGGCGTGCGCGACCCCCGTGCGCGCCGGTTCCGTTCCCCCGTGCATCACATGGTGCAGGGGATGCCCCAGCCACTCCGCCAGCGACTCCAGCATCGAGATCTCCACCGGGCCGCCCCGGCCGGTCGTACCCCGGCGCAGCAGCGCCGCGAGGACGCCCGAGTAGGCGTACATGGCGGCGGCGATGTCGGCGGCCGGGATCCCCGCCTTCACGGGCTGCTCCGGCGTCCCCGTCACGGAGACCAGACCGGCCTCGCACTGGACGAGCATGTCGTACGCCCGCTTGTGCGCGTACGGCCCGTCGGCCCCGTACCCCGATATGTCGACCGCGACCAGCCGGGGGTGGGCGGCGCAGAGCGTGGCTGCGTCCAGGCCCATTCTCGCCGCGGCCCCGTGCGCCAGGTTCTGCACAAACACATCGGCCCCGGCGATCAGCCGCCGCAGGACGTCGAGCCCGCGCGGGTCCTTCAGATCGAGGGCGATCGACTCCTTGCCCCGGTTGCACCAGACGAAGTGCGAGGCGAGGCCACGGGCGGCGGTGTCGTAGTGCCGGGCGAAGTCGCCGCCGTCCGGCCGCTCGACCTTGATCACCCGGGCGCCGAGATCGGCGAGCTGACGGGTGGCGAACGGGGCGGAGACGGCCTGTTCCACGGCTACGACCGTGATCCCGTCGAGGGGGAGGGGCTGCGGAGTGCTTATGGGGCCGTGCTTATCGTGGCCGGACCGCTTTTGTCACGGGTCTGCTTTTGGATCAGAGGAGGGCCAGCTGGCCGTCCGGGCCCTCTTCATGATGGTCGAGTACGGAGGCGGGGCGGCGGACCGCCGATGGTACGGGCAGGACACGCGCCTCGACGAGCCGGTCCCGGGCGAGACGGGGCCCGTCGGCCAGCTCCCGCTGCCGCGGCCGCAGTTCGTCGAGCAGGGCCAGCACGGTGATGAGCTCAAGGAGCTCGGAGGTCCACTCCTGCGGCCAGGAGGCGGGCCGGACGGCCTCCAGGGTGCCGGGCTCGCCGCTCTCGGTCCGCTGCTCGAACCACAGCCCCAGTACGCGTACGCCGCTCACCTCGAACTCCCAGGCGCCCGGCGGGACGGGGGAGATCCGGCCCTCGCCGAGGTACAGGCTCTCGTCCTCCGGGTCGTACCGCAGGGTGTCCGGCCGGGCCGGGATCGCGGCCCGTACGTACGGCCGCCGTCCGCCGGGCAGCCGGGGCTTCTCACCACCGCGCGCCCCGCGCACGGTCAGTTCGACGATCCGGTGCCCCAGCCCGACGCCCCGCTCCCAGAGCAGCGGGTCGGAGGTGAGCGGCAGCACGCACCCGGCGGGCGAGTGCTGCGCGGCCGCCACGACCCAGGCGAGCAGGTCCTCGGGGGTGACTTCGTGTCCGTACGCCTTGCCGAGGAAGGGGAGCAGGCCGGGGGTGAGGTTGGGTTCTGTGGCGCCCGGGCGGCGGTAGAGGGGGCGGATGCGGCCCGGGCGGCCTGCGAGGGAGCGGCCGTCCGGGAGCAGGGCGGAGACGGTGAGGGCGGGGCCGGTGGCCTTCGGCAGATACCCCTGCTCCACGACGAACACCTGCCGCTCGTCGGCGACGCGCCACAGCTCCGGGCGGGCGGCGTCCAGGAGGCGGTGATCGGGTATCAGCCACTGCTGGTCGAAGGGGCCGTGGGTGAAGCGGAGGGGGGTGGGGCAGGGGCCGGATTCCAGGGCCAGGGGGGCGGTGCTGGTGGGGCGGAGAGGGAGGGCGGGGACGCGGGTGTGGAGGGTGCGGGTGCGGGTGGGGCGGAAGAGGTGTTCGCGGGTGGTGCTGTCTGCTTGGACGAGGGCGTTCCAGCGGGTTCTGAGCGTGCGGTCGTCGGGGGCGGTGACCCAGGTTCGCCCCGGGCGTAGGGGCGCCACGGACCACGGCATCAGGTCGTCGAGCGGCTGCAGGTCGTCACTCACGGGGGGCAATGCTAGGCGTCCAACGGGTGGTTGTGCCCCCACCCCGCCCGTTCCCTCAAGCCCTGGGCGGGCGGCCGGGTGGGGGGTTGAGGTTCGCTTCCCGGGAGCGCTGCCCCCGGACCCCCTCGGTTCGTCTGCGGGTTCGGTGGGGGCTGGTCGCGCAGTTCCCCGCGCCCCTAAATGCAGGCAGAAGGGGGCGCGGCCACGTTTCAGCCCTCCGGCGTTTGAGGAGCGGGGGGC
>NZ_JBVIHM010000031.1:92700-93258 GCF_055570295.1 Streptomyces sp. NPDC031265 | reverse complement strand
GACGGCAGCGTCGTCGCGGTCAAGGAGTTCAGCGGGGATGTGCGCCGGGCGTACGAGATCGCCGAACTCGCCCCGGATCTCGACCTGTTGATCGGCGCCGACGACGTGCTCCTCGAACTCGCCCTCGCGGGCGCGGTCGGCTGGATCGCCGGATACCCCAACGCCTTCCCCGCCTCCTGCGCCGAGCTCTACCACGCCGCCGTCGCCGGGGACCTGGCCACGGCCGTGCCGCTCTACCGCTCTCTGCACTCCCTGCTGCGCTGGGACTCGAAGACCGAGTTCGTCCAGTCCATCAAGCTGTCGATGGACATCGCCGGACGGCCCGGCGGCCCGGTCCGCCCGCCGCGCGTCCCGCTCTCCGGGGAGATCGAGGCGGGGGTGCGCCTGGCCACCGAGAAGGCCGTGGCCGACGGCCACCGCTGATCCGTCCGGCCGCCGCCGGTCGGGCGGTGCCATCTCGCGGGGAGGCGGCGCGGTTTTCCCGCCTCCCGTCCGCGTGCTGTAAAGCCCCTCCCCCGCCGGGACCAGCTCCCCCCAACCCCCCCACACTTCCCCCAA
>NZ_JBVIHM010000031.1:50981-92690 GCF_055570295.1 Streptomyces sp. NPDC031265 | reverse complement strand
ACTATCCTCCCTCGCCGCGCTCCCCTCCCTCCCCCCCCCCCCCCCCCCCCCCCCCCCCCCCCCCCCCCCCCCCCCCCCCCCCCCCCCCGCGCCGCAGCGCCCGTCACCGGCCGGGCCCGGCTCACCGCAACTGCCCCGTACTTCCTCGACCCGCACCCCCCCTTCTTTGGAGGACCCCTCCCGTGACCGCTGACGTCACTCACCTCATCTCCCGCAACCCGGCCGACCCCGCCGACGTCCTCGTCCGGATCCCGGCCCCCGGGGCACGTGCCGCCGCCGACGCCGTGGAGCGGGCCCGTGCGGCCCAGCCGGGATGGCTGCTCGGCGGTGCGGCCGCGCGTTCGGCCGCGCTCGGCGCCGCCGCCGACGCGGTCGAGGCCGCGGCGGACGAACTGGCGGCGCTCGCCGTGCGCGAGGTGGGCAAGCCGCTCACCGAGGCCCGGGCCGAAGTCGCCCGTACCGTCGCCATCTGGCGGTACTACGCCCAGGCGCCCTACGAACCCGTCGGGGCGGTCCACGAACCCGCCGCCGGATCCGGCCTGCTGCTCACCCGCCGCAGGCCGCACGGCGTCGCCGGGCTCATCACCCCGTGGAACTTCCCCTTCGCCATCCCGAGCTGGAAGGCCGCCCCGGCGCTCGCCGTCGGCAACGCGGTGGTGCTCAAGCCCGCTCCCGAAGCCACGGCCTGCGCTCGGCGTCTGGCCGAGATCCTCCAACTCGCCCTGCCCGCCGGGGTGTTCACGGTACTGCCCGGCGGGGCCACCGAAGGTGACGCGCTCGTCCGCTGCGCCGACGTCGTCTCGTTCACCGGCTCGACCGGCGTCGGCCGGGCGGTGGCGCGTGCCGCCACCGAGAGGGGCATCGCGGTCCAGGCGGAGATGGGCGGCCTGAACGCCGCGATCGTCCTGCCGGACGCCGACATCGCGCAGGCCGCCGCCCACATCGCCGCCGCGATCGCCGGATACGCGGGCCAGAAGTGCACCGCCACCAGCCGTGTCATCGCCGTCGGCGCGGCCCTCGACCCGCTGCGCGAGGCGCTCGCCGAAGCGCTCCGGGCGCTCCCGGTCGGCGACCCGGCCTCGGCGGACACCGTCTGCGGGCCGCTCATCAGCGAGCGCGCCCGCGACCGGGTGGGCGAGGCCTCCCGCGGCCTGGACGTGCTCGCGGGCGGTACCGCGCCCCGGCACCCCGGCTGGTACACAGCCCCCACCTTGGTGGAAAAGGTCTCCCCGGCCCATCCCCTGCTGCGCGAGGAGTTCTTCGGCCCCATCGCCGCCCTGCTGCCCGCCGACGACCTCGCCCACGCGGTACGGATCACCAACTCGGTCCCGTACGGCCTGGTCACCTCGGTGCACACCGCCGACCTGGACACCGCCCTGCACGGATTCGACCGGCTCGACACCGGGATGATCCGCGTCAACGCCCCCTCCACCGGCGTCGACTTCCACCTTCCGTTCGGCGGCACCAAGGACTCCAGCCACGGGCCGCGTGAACAGGGCCGGGCCGCCCTGGAGTTCTACACCTCCAGCCGCACCTACACCCTGTCGCCCTCGCGAGCGAGGTGACCTCGTAGGCGCGCCGCCTGCCCCGGCGGGAACGGCCCCCGGCCCCTCCATAACGCGACGTTATGCGGGAACGAGGGCTCCTCGCCGGGAGGCCGCCCGCGCCATGCTCCTCCAAGAAAAGTCACACAGCACCCGGCGGCGCCCGCGCCGCGAAAGGCATCCATGAACCCGGCGTACGCAACCGTCGACCACGTCTTCACCGTCCCGCTGGACCACTCGGCCCCGCACGGCCCGACCCTCCAGGTCTTCGCCCGCGAGGTCGTCGACCGCGCCCGGGCGGCCGAGCGACTGCCCTGGCTCCTCTATCTCCAGGGCGGCCCCGGCGGCAAGTCGCCCCGACCGTCGGCCGGTTCGCCCGGGTGGCTCGACCACGCACTGAAGACCCACCGGGTACTCCTGCTCGACCAGCGCGGCACCGGCCGCTCCACTCCCGTAACCGGCCGGACGGCCGCCGACTTCCCGTCCCCGGCCGCCTTCGCCGACCACCTGGCCCACTTCCGCGCCGACGCGATCGTCGCCGACGCCGAGCTGATCCGGCGCCGGCTGTGCGGCGACGAACCCTGGGAGACCCTCGGCCAGAGCTACGGGGGCTTCCTCACCCTCACCTATCTGTCCCGGGCCCCCGAGGGGCTGCGCGCCTGCTACGTGGCCGGTGGGCTGCCCGGCCTGACGGCCACCGCCGACGACGTGTACGCCCGCACCTACCCCCGGGTGCGCGATCGCGTCCTCGGCTTCTACGCCCGCTACCCCGACGACGCCGCCCGCCTGCGCGAGATCGCGGACCTCCTCGCGGCCACCGACGTACGGCTGCCCGACGGGGACCGGCTCACCCCCCGTCGCCTGCGCACCCTCGGCCTCGCCCTCGGTATGGGTGACGGCTACGAGCGGGTCCACTGGCTGCTCGACGAAGCCCTGGACGCGAAGGGGGAGTTGAGTGACACGTTCCTCCACCAGGTGATGGGCGTGACCGGCTTCACCGGCAACCCCCTGTTCGCCGTGCTGCAGGAGACCCTCTACGGCCAGGGCACCTCGGCCACCGGCTGGGCCGCCGCCCGCGCGCTCGGCGACTTCCCCGGATTCGCCGACGGCGCCGACCCGTTCCTCCTGACCGGCGAGATGATCTACCCCTGGATGTTCCAGGAGGTCGCGGCCCTGCGTCCCTTCGCCGGGGCCGCGGACCTGCTGGCCCGACGCACCGACTGGCCGCAGCTGTACGACACGGACCGCCTCGCCGCCAACGAGGTCCCGCTCGCCGCGATCGTCTACCACGACGACATGTACGTGGACGCGGGGCTCTCCCTGCGCACCGCGCGCGAGGTCGGATCCTGCCGCGTCTGGGTCACCAACGAGTGGGAGCACGACGGGATCACCGCCTCGGGCGGCCGGGTCCTCGCCCGCCTGATGGACCTGGCCGCCGGCCACGCCTGACCGGCCCCCCACCCCCTTTCGCCCGCCTCCTGGAGGAGAGCCATGCCTGCCCCCTCGCTCCGACCGCGCCCCCTCGCCACCGCTGCCGTCGCCCTCACCGTGTGCCTGGCCGGGAGCGGCGCGGCGACCGCCGCACCCCGGCCGCACCAGGCCGCTCCCGCCGCCTGCGCGCTGCCCGGCCGGACGGGCTGGACCGACGAGGGCCACGACACCGACCGCACCCAGTTCCAGCCGTCCACCGGCACCCACCGCGTCCTCACCCTGTTCGTCGACTTCCCCGACGCACCGGAAACCGGCTCCACCGCCCCCTACGCCGCCCAACTCGCCCCCGCCGCGCAGTGGATGCGAGCAGCGAGCTACGGCCGCTCCCGCCTCGCCCTCACCCCGCTGCGCCGCTGGATACGGATGCCCGCCGCCTCCACGTCGTACGACTTCGCGCGCGGCATCACCTTCGAGGCCCACGAGAAGTACGTACGCGACGCGGTCACCGCGGCCGACCCCTACGCCGACTTCTCGCGGTACGACATGGTGTACATCGTCCCCACCAAGGCGGCGACGGCCGTCCCCTTCTCCCCGACCTACCTCTACGACCCGGCCACCGCGGGCATCACGGCGGACGGCACCCGGCTGAAGTGGGCCGTCACCTTCGGCCAGGACATGTGGCGCTGGGGCCCCAAGGTCGCCGACCACGAGACCGCCCACACCTTCGGTCTCCCGGACCTGTACTCCTTCACCGGGGACACCCATCAGTACGTCGGCGGCTGGGACGTCATGGGCAACATCGCCGGGGCCGCCCCTCAGTACCTCGGCTGGCACTCCTGGAAACTCGGCTGGATCCGCGACGACCAGGTCGCCTGCCTGGCCGCACCGGGACAGCGCACCGTGCGCCTCACCCCGGTGGAACGCCCCGGCGGCACGAAGATCGCCGTCCTGCGCACCGGCGAGACGACCGCGTACGTGGCGGAGTCGCGTCGTGCCGAGGGCAACGACCCGGCCGCCTGCTCCACCGGCGTCCTCGTCTACAAGGTCGACTCGGCCGCCGCGACCGGCGAGGGCCCGGTCCGGATCGCCCCGACACACCCCACCACCGTGCCCACCGGCTGCACCGCCCTGGACCTGGCCGCCCGGACCGCAGGACAGAGCTTCACCGACCCCGACACCGGCGCCCGCATCGACGTCCTCGCGGGCGGTGCGGCGGGGGACACGGTGCGGCTCAGCAAGTGAGCGGCGGCGTACCGATGGCCGGTGTCCGCATCGGACCGGGGTGGTGACCGCCGGATCAGGTCCGGATCACGACCCGATCGGTATGCGGAGGACCTGCCCCGGCACGATCTTGTCGGGGTCGGTGATCTGGGCCGGGTTGGCCCGCACGATGCGCGAGTAGAGGGAGGCGTCGCCGTAGTACGTCTTGGCGATGGCCGACAGCGTGTCGCCCCTCACCACCTTGTGCTCGCGGTAGCCGTAGTAACCGGGCACGATGCGCGGCCCGTAGATGACCGGAACGGTGACGGCGTTGATCTCGCTGCCGTCCCTGGCGCTCGCTTCGAAGACCTGGACGAGCAGTCGGTCGAGCTGGAAGGACGCGCGGCCGACGTCGACGGCGAGATGGAACTGCCCGTGTTCACCGGTGCCGCCTCCCGCGCTGAACGTGCCGGTCACCTGGTGGTGGCCGTCACTGATGCGGTACTCCAGGGTGGACTCGAATCCGGTGGCGACCCCGCCGATGTGGATCGGGTTGCCGACCAGGTCGAGGGCGCGCGGTTGGTCCATGCGATTGGTCATGAAGCCTCCCAGGTAGTGAATTGTGCGGCACTCGCAGCTTCGGCGGCGGGCCGACGGAAAACAACGGCACGCTTCGGCCGATTTCGCGGCGCCGGTCCGGGTGGTGGCCAATGTGCGAGGGCTCTCCCGCTGCCCCCGCCTGCGCTGGGGCCTGTCCGGCGGATCTGGTCGCCCGTGAGGTGCCTGCGCCTTTCGGTCCTGGTGAGCGGGGTCCTGGTGCTTCCCCAAGCTCTCCACTTCGTTCGAGCAGGGGAGACCCCAATGCTGCAAGGCGGAGGAGGGCGTCGACGCGATGGGGGTCCCCCCTGGCCCTTGAGGCCTTGGGGGAGGGCGTGCCAGGGCCCCGCGTCCCAGACAAGATCCGCCGGACAGGCCCTAAGCACCGGAGTGCAGATGGGCCGCCCACGTGTCGGGGCGATCGGGCATACGGTCGCGCAGGTGGCGGACCGCTTCGTGCAGTGCCCGGGCGGCCCGGTCGGGAGTGAGGTCGGAAGGGCTGCCCAGGGCCGCGTAGAACAGCCGGGCGAGTTCGGCGGCGTGGCTGTCGTATACGGGCCAGAGCGTGGCCACCACGCCGCGGAAGCCCGCGAGTTGGAACGCGGTGGCGAGGTTGACGAACTCGTCGGCCAGGTGCGGCACGCCCGTGGAGGCGGTGCTGCACGCGGAGAGGAAGGCCAGCCCGGCGTGGTCGAGGTCCAGGGCGGCCAGGCCGCTCACCGTGAGCGGGGCGTCCTGCAGCAGGAGACGGCTGCGGGACGGGTCGACGGGGTCGCTGACGGCATGACAGGCGAAGTGGACCAGGGAGCAGTCGCCCATCGCCGACATCACGTCCTCGCGCATGCTCGGGGCGGTCTCCTGCGCCGAGGTGTCCGTGTGTTTCCGCCGCGCGGTGAGCACCAGCGGCTCCGGCGTATGGGTGCGTACGTACCCCTCCTCCTCGGCCGTGTGCGGCAGCGGAGGGGCGCCGGGGGTGAGCGGCATCGTCACGACGAGCGCGCGGTGCGAGGAGCGCGAGGGCAGGGGGCGGCGGGCATGGCGCAGTGCGCGCAGGGTCGGGGTGTAGGAGGAGACCGCGCGGTCCATGACGGTCGCCCCTGGGCTGTCCGTGGGAGCCCGGTGGTATCCGGCGGCGTGCAGGGGGAGCAGGCCGAGCAGCCCGCCGGGGCTCCACCACACACGAGGAGCCTGGTGCCCCGGCGGTGGGGGAGAGGTGAGACCGAGGGCGGTCAGGACGGGCTCCGCCGCGACGTCCCACAGCCACTCCAGGGTGGAGTTGAGGGTGTGCAGGGCCGGTTCGCTGCGTGCGGGAGTGGGACTCGGCGCCCACCTCAGCGCCGCGGTGAAGTCCTGAGCCCTCTGCCTCACGGTGTCCCGGTCCAGGCCGGGCAGGGGCAGCGCGGTGACGGCGTCGGGGCGGATCAGCAGGGCGTGGCTGCCGTGGCCGCTGACGGCGAAGACCACCACCGGTCCGTACGCGGCCTGGGCCAGCAGGTCCGGCAGCTCCATCGGCAGCAGGAACCGGTCGAAGCCGGGCCGGGACCTGATCTCGTCCAGGACGGCGGAGAACTGCGCGGCGAGGTCGCGCCGGGCTTCCGTGGCCGGGTACCAGGGCTCGGTGGACGCCCAAACGCCGGGGGCGCCGTCCGCGTAAGCCGCGTTGAGCCGTTCGCGTATCGCCAGGAAGCGCGTGGCGAGTTCAGGCAGTCGGCGGCGCAGGTCGGTGACCTCGCCCCGGGTGTCGAGTGCCTGGCCGACCATGACGCCCCGGCCCGCCTCCGTCAGCCGCAGAGCCCTGGACGCGGCCGAGTCGGCGGCCGGGGGGTCGGTCCTCGGTTCGTCGCGCGCGGTCAGGACCAGGGCGGCGGCATCGGCGGCGAGTTCGAAGCAGGTTCCGAGCAGGCTCTGCTGATCGGTGCGGGCCAGCATGCGCGGGGTGAGCGCGGGCAGAACGTCCACGGCCGCCTCCAGCAGCGCCGCCGCCCGCACCGGCTCCCGGTCGGACAACAGGCGTGCGGCGGCGCGTACGGCGGTGAGGCGGCGCAGGGGCGCGGTGCCGGTCAGCTCCCAGGCCTCGGTGAACGCGCTGACGGCCGCGGACTCGGCGGGTTCCGCGTCCGGGTCCGTGGCGGCCGACAGGACGAGCAACTGCCCGAGGTTGACGAGCGGATAGGTCCGTGAGGGGGCGCCTGCCGGGAGGATGTCCAGGACTTCGCGGAAGGCGCGGGCGGCTTCGTCGCGTACGGCGGTATCCGTGGGGTCCTGGAAGGCCAGGGCCAGCAGGCTGTAGCCGAAGTTGTTGAGGTGCGTGGCGCGCGCCGGATTCCCTGAGGCGGTCGTTGCGACGGCTCGACGGCCGACGGCGATCGCCTCGTCCAGGTCGGCCGGTTCGGCTGTGAGGTCGAAGCGGTCGCGCAGAGCCAGGCACAGGTTGGACAGGCATCCGGGCAGTCGGGGGTCGACGGGTGCCATCAGGTCCGCGGCGCTCCGGGTGCTGTCGATCGCCGCGTCGAGCTCGGTGGCCGACCGGGTGCGGTGGTACCGGGTCAGCAGCGCGTACCCCTCGTTGTTGAGCAGTTGGGGGTGGGCGGGATGGCCGGGCTCCAGCCGGCTGCTCGCGTCGCGTACCGAGGCGAGGCACGCGTCGATGTCCTCCAGTGCGCCGCTGTGCTCGTACCGGGTGAGGAACGCCAGCGCGTTGTTGGCGATGATCGTCACCCAGTCGGGATGGTCGCGCGGAGTATCCGCGAGGGCCGCGCGGCCCAGCTCGATGGCCTCGTCCAGATCGTCCGGGCGGCCCTGGGCGGATGAACGCCTGACGAGGCAGAGCGCGAGCTGCTGCCGGGCCCGGGCACGGTGACGCGGGTCGGCGGCGTGTACGGCGGCCGACTCGGCGGCCTCGATCGCCCGGGAGATGTCGGCGGGCTCTCCCGAGCGCAGGAAGCGGGCGCGGTACATGAGGCTCAGGTTGGACAGGTCGAGCGAGGGAGCATGCCCGGCGCCCGGCGCGTCACGGAGCTCACGGCTGAGAGCGAGCGCGCGGTCGAGGTCTTCGAGGTGTCCGTCGCTCTGGAAGCGATGGGCGAGCGCGCCGCTGAGGGCGCGCAGCGCCACGTCCCGGTTGGCGTGTCCGGCGGGCGCCGCGGCGAGCGCCGCCTCGCCCAGTTCGACGGAGAGGTCGAGGTCGTCGCGAACGCCGGTGTGCGCATGGGCGGAGAGCACGGTGAGGGAGGCGTTGGCCAGATGGCGGGCCCGCCCGGCGGACTCGGGGGACAGGGCGCGGGCGTGCCGTACCGCGAGGCCCCTCGCCGCCTTGAGAGCCGTCGGATCCCCGGTGTGCTCGAAGACCGTGTGCCAGACCCCCGAGACGGCGAGCTGGGCCTCCACGTCGTCATCCGGCGCCGCGGCGGCGGCGCGTCGCGCGGTCTCGGCGGCCTCTTCCATGACCTGAGTGTCCTGGGTCCGCGCCGCGCGGATGGCGAGCCACTCGCCCAGCATGGCCAGCAGCCGGGCGAGCAGAGGGTCGCCGGGGCCGGTCGCCGTGACCAGCCGGCGCATCCAGTCGATCGACTCCTCCAGATCGCTGAGCGACCGCGACCGCTCGTAGCGCAAGTGCAGGAGTTGCGCGGCGAGTTGCACGCCGTTCGGATGCAAGGGGTCATCGGACTGGCCCGCGCGTGCACAGGCGCGTGCGGCCTCCACTGCCGCGTCCAAGTCCTCCGGGGCGGCCGTGTTCTCGTACCGGGACCACAGGGCGGTCGCCATGATGCCCATCGCCGCCGGCCGCTGCGGTGCGTCCTCGGCCATCGTCGCGACGGCGTGGCGGGCGGTGTCGACGGCCCGGTCGAGGTTCTCGGTGCCACCGCCCCGCTCGCCCAACAGCCGTAGGGCAACACTCAGATTGGCGAGCGCACCCGCGGCCGCAGGGCCCACCGGGATGTGCCCGACGATACGCATCCAGGCCCAGGCGGCCCTGGTGGCCGAATCCAGGCCCGCGTTGTCACCGGCGTCCCGAAGCATCCGCATAGCGGGCTCCATCGCGGCCCCTGCCAGCGTCGGGAGCAACTCCTGGGGCAGCGCCGCACTGGGCACGTATGCCTCTCCGGCGAGGAAGGCGGGAAGGAGGCACAGGACGGCGAACGTCTCATGGAACTGCGCGACCTCACCGGCGGAGGCCCGCGCACGGTGCCATTCCACCCACCCCAGGGCGAGGACGCCGCCCATCGTCCGGTTCCCGGGGAACTGCTCCTCCAGACGTGCCACGTCGGCCGCCACGTCCTGGTCGAGGATCGACGACGGGTCTCCCGTGTCGGCGATCGTCTTGAGGTGCCCCTGCACGGCGCCGAGCGCTTCCGGCTCGCCCGGCCCGTTCTCCGCCGCCCCGTTCTCCGCCACCCGGCCCGCCCCTCCACCGCCCGCCCCGGTTGCTCCTGCGTCTTCGAGTGTCATGAAGCCGGACGCTCCTCGCAGGGGTTCGAGCGGATTGCCCTCGGCAGGCCGGGATGACGCATCCGCAGCAGCGGGCTGATCTGCAGGGTGCGGTGGTGTCGGCCCTCGGATTGGCCGCCTTGCAGTTCAGCGTCACCGCACTGCCGGACCCCGAGCCGGAGCCGGTGCTGCGGCGCTCTGCGTTGTTCACACGCCACACGGTGCTGAGCGCATGCTGCCCACGTCATGGAATCCCCCGCCCCAGCCCGCGCCGTACTGCGCCCGCCCGTCCGGCAACCTCACCGCCGGCCGTGGCCGCAGCGGTCGGCCGCTCCCCTTGAGACATACGTAAGCTTTCAACAGCCGAGTCCTTTCGGCCACCTACTGGCCGATTCGTGACCCGGAGCTGGGGGCGCGCCGGAATTCGCACGCCCCCGGCGTGCGACCAGCGTCAGATCGCTGGCCGTCCGGGGCAACTAGGGTGGTGATCATGACAACAGAACGATGGGCGCTGGGCGGCGATTCGAGCGTCGCGAGGATCGGGTACGGCGCGATGAAGCTGACCGGCTGGCCGAAGGGGGAGCGGCCCACCCGGGACACGGCCCTGGCCATCCTGCGCAGGGCCGTGGAACTCGGCGTGAACCACATCGACACCTCGCACTACTACTCGCGTGACGGGGTGGCGGCCAACGAGCTGATCCGGGAGGCGCTGCACCCCTACCCCGACGATCTGGTGATCGTGACCAAGGTGGGCGCGCTGGTCGAGGGCTCCGACGTCGCCCTGCCCGCGGCGGAGAAGACCGGCCTGACCCCCGACAACCTGCGCCGCGGCGTCGAGGCGAACCTGCGCTCGCTCGGCCTGGACCGCCTGGACGTGGTGAATCTGCGGATGGGCGACCTCGACCGGACCGAGACACCCCTGGCCGCGCCCCTCGAAACCCTGCTCGCACTGCGCGAGGAGGGCCTCATCCGGCACCTGGGCATCTCCAACGTCACAGCCGCCGAGTTCGACGAGGCCCGCAAGATCGCACCGATCGCCTGCGTCCAGAACCTCTACAACCTGGCCCAGCGCGACGACGACCCGCTCATCGACGCCTGCGCCGAAGCGGGCATCGCCTACGTGCCCTTCTTCCCGGTCGGCGGCTTCCGGCCTCTGACGGCCGAGCGCCTGGACGCCGTCGCCGCCCGCCACGGCGCGACCGTGCCACAGGTGGCCCTCGCCTGGCTCCTGGCCCGTTCCCCGAACACCCTGCTCATCCCCGGCACGGGCTCGCTGGACCACCTGGAAGAGAACGTCGCGGCCGGGGCGTTGAGGCTGAGCGCGGAGGACATCGCCGAACTCGGATAGTAGGGACGGGCCTTGACCTTCCCGCACACGCCGTCGGCGACGGCCGCGGCCGCGGTGGAACGTGGTCGGCACGGCCGATCCAGCAAGGGCGACGCGGATGGTGACCGCGCGGGTCCGCCTTCGGTAACCGGGGTGTAGCAGCATATGGGGCCTGTTGTGCGGAGTGATAGAGAGAGCCCCGAGTGGTCAAGGTAGCGATTTCGTTGGCGAATTCGGGGGAATGTCGCTGTGAGCCAGCCGCCCAGTCAACAGCCGCCGCTGGAGCCGGTTCCGGGCAACCCGTATGCGCAGCCCGGGGGTTACGGTCAGCCAGGGCCGGTGCACCCCGGTGGCGACGGCCAAGCCCCCGGCGGCGCCGGGCACCCGCCGCAGCCGCCGTACCCCGATGGCTACGGGCCGCCGAGCCCGGCACCGTACGCCCAGACTCCGCCGGGCAACGGGGGTCGAGGCCCCTTCCGCCGCAAGCCCGTGGTGATCGTTGCTGCTGTGGTCGCGGGCCTCCTGGCCATCGGCGGCGGTGTGTACATCGCCTCCGGACCCCGGGGTGACGACGAGGTCGTACCAGGCGCTCGCTCGTACGGCCCGGTCGCCTCCCTGCGTTCCGAACTCGCCACGAGCGTCGGCACGGCTGCCCGCTGCGGGCCGTCGAACGAGCAGGATGAGGCAGGGGCCGGGCGCCGACGCCGGTCATGGGGGACAGGAACAGGGACAGGGACGGGAGTTCACGGCGTCGCCTTCGGCGCGTGCCACTCCGCCATCTGTTCCCGGAACTTCGGGCACTTGACGATGTCCTCCTCGCTGCACTTGACGGCATGGGTCAGGAGCTGGTGGGCGTGGTCGAGGTCGACCATGCGCTGCTCGATCTCGGTGATCTTGGCGCGGATCATCGCCTCTCTGTGCGGCTGGTCCCGCTGGAACTCGCTGATCTCGGCCAGGGTCAGCCCGGCTTGCTGGCACTTGCGCAGCACCGTGATCCGCTCGGCGGCCTCCGGCGGATAGCGCCGCTGCCCGCTCTCGCGTTCGGGTGCGGGCAGCAGGCCGTGGCGCTCCCAGTACCGGATGGCCGAGGCGGGCACTCCGGTGATCTCGGCGAGTCGGCCGATCGTCATCCGCACGTTCCGCTCCTCGTGCTTCTCATCGGTCCCGGCATTTGACTTAAACCTTAGTTCAAGTTGAAGAGTGGTCGGCACGTGGACAGCGGCGAACGAGCGGCTGCCGGCAGCACACTTTGGAGATGCGGTATGAGCGATACGTACCTGGTGAAAGAGCGGGCCGACCAGCTGGTGGAGGCCGCGGAGAAGCTCTTCGCGGCCGGGGTGATGTCCCACTCCGGGCACGCCAACCTGAGCGCCAGGCTCGACGGTGAACGCCTCCTGCTGACGCCGGGGTTCGTCCGCGGACTGCGGCCCGAACAGCTGGCGACCGTCGGTTTCGACGGGCAGGTCCTGGAGGGCGAGTTGCAGTCCGTCAGCGCCGAGATCATCGCGATGCACAGCGCCGTGTACAAGGCACGCCCCCACGTGAGCGCGATCATCCACACCCACTCGCCCTCCGCCACCGCCTTCGCCGTGGCCCACCGGCCGCTGCCGTGCCGCACCGAGCCGATGCTGCGCTTCGGGCAGGCCGAGGACGTTCCGGTGGTCCCCTGGGGGCCTCGCGGGTCGGACGTGTCGGTGCGCGGAATCGCCGACGTCCTGGAGCGGCGCCCGACGACGTCCGCGGTCCTGCTCGCCAACCACGGCCTCCTGGTGTTCGGCCCGGATTCGGCGGCCACCGCCCACCTCGTGGTGGCGATCGAGGAGAGCGCCGAGGCCGAGATCGCCGCGGCGGCGATCGGTGGCGCCGTGGACTTCCCCCCGGGCGCCCAGGAGGCGGTACGCGCCGCGGTCGCGAAGGCCACGGCATGACCGACGACACCCCCGCCTCCCGTACGGAGGCCGTACGGGACCGCTACCGCTCCACCCTCGGAACCGTTCCGAGCGGGGTACAGGAGCGGCTGCGCCTCGCCCAGGAATTCGGCCGGCTCCCGACCGAGGAGGCGATCGCGGCACTGCGCCACATCGTGCTGACCGACAATCCGCTGGGAGCGCGGGTGCAGCAGCTCGTCCACTTCGGGCAGTTGCTGGCCCTCGGCCGGGCACACCCGGCCCGGATCCACGCCCAGGGCGCACTCCACGCCGGAGCCGGCATCGCCGACCTCATCGGCGTCGCCGAGACCGCGCTCATCACCGCGGGCGTACCGGCGTACGCACTCGGCACCGAGATCATCGCCGAACTCCTGCCGCCTGGCGAGGGTGACGAGGATGGGCCAACCCATCCACCCGGTGGCCGGGTTCCGCTCTGAAGCACGACTCGCCCCGCAACGGGCAGGGCCGCCACCGCGGTATGTGCGCGGTGACGGCCCTCGGTCGTGCGACGCGTGGCTGTGGCCAGGCCGGACTACCAGCCGGTGCCGATCTGCGCACGCTCGCACAGGGGATTCAAGCCGTTGACGGCCGCGAAGCCGGGGCTGGACCGCCGATGCGGCCCGGGGCAAGACGCTTCACTCCGGGCGCGGGTCCCATCGGAACAGCCGGACCGCCACGGCCGCACCGGCCACGCCCCACAGGAGCAGGACCGCGAAGTCCCGCCAGGGGAGACCGGCGTGGTCCGTGGTGAACGCGCCGAGCAGAGCGTCGTTGAACGGCTTCACCGGCAGCGCGCCGGCGACGCCGTTCAGCAGGGCGGAGTGGATCGGCATATAGGTGCCCGAGATGAACACCAGCGGGAACAGGACGAACTGCACGACCGACGGCGCGGCCTCCGCGTTGCGGATCAGCGACGCCACGGCGACCCCGAGGGCGCAGAAAGCGGTGGCGCCGAGCACGAGTGTCAGGGCCAGTACGGGCAGTTGCGAGGGGGCGGGCAGTGAGACGCCGTAAAGTCGGCCGACCGCCGTGATCAGCACGACGTCGACGACGCTCACGACAACGCAGTGCGCCAGCAGACCCACGAAGTACGCGGACGCGGGCAGCGGTGTCGCCCGTACCCGTTTCAGGATCCCGTTCTGGCGCCGCCCGGCGAGTACGATCGCCAACTGGCTGTAGCAGGAGCCCAGGACGGACACCGCGGCGATCGTCGACACGTAGTACTGCAGCGCCGAGCGGCCGTAGTAGAACTCGCTGTTCCCGATGCCGCCGAACAGTCCGCCGAAGATCGCGATGACGACGACCGGGAAGACGAACGTGAAGAACGCGCTCTGCGGGTTGCGCCAGAACGTCAGCTGCTCGTAGCGGATCTGATGGCACAGCAGAGCGGGACCGCGGCGCCGGGCCTGCGGCTCGGCTGCACGGGGGGCGGCGGTGCTCACGACGCGGTCCTTTCCAGTGGGCGTTCGGGCACGTTGCGGTCCGGGTCGGTCAGGCGCAGATAGACGTCCTCCAGACTCGGCCGGTCGACCGTCAGCCGGTCGAGTACGGTGCCGCGCCGCAGCGCCCAGTCGGTGAGCCGGTGCAGGGTGGCGGTCGGTTCCACCGCCTCGACGACGACCAGTCCGTCCCGGTCCGGCACGGCGGCGACGGGCAGATCGGCGGCCGTGCTGCCGGGCGGCAGCGCGAAGCGGACCCGGGCCGGCGCGGTGTCGCGTCCGCCGAGCGTCGAGGGGGTGCCCTCGGCGACGATCCGCCCCGCGGAGATCACGGCGACGCGGTCGGCCAGTTCCTGTGCCTCCTCCATGTGGTGCGTGGTCATGAGGACGGTGGTGCCCGCGTCGCGCAGGTTCCGTACGAGTTGCCATGCGCCCCGGCGCGCGTTCGGGTCGAACCCGGTCGTCGGCTCGTCGAGGAAGAGCAGGCTCGGGTTCCCGATCATCCCCAGCGCCAGGTCCAGACGCCGCTTCTGCCCGCCGGAGAGCGTGCGGACCTTCTTCCTCTCCTGCCCGGCGAGGCCGACCAGCGCGATCACCTCGTCGATATCGCGCGGCGCCGGGTAGTAGCCCGCGTCACGGGCAAGGGTCTCTCGGACCGTGAGGTAGGGCTCGACCGCGATGTCCTGAAGGACCAGGCCGATCCGCTCGCGCAGGGCGCGCGCGGTGGACCGGTCGCCCGGGTCCAGGCCCAGCACGTCGACGCGACCGCCGTCCCGGGCACGGAAGCCCTCCATGATCTCCATGGCGGTGGTCTTCCCGGCGCCGTTGCGGCCGAGCAGCGCGAAGATCTCCCCCTGCTCGACGGTGAAGCTCACCCCGCTCACCGCCGACACCGCGCCGTACCGCTTGTGCAGGTCTTCGACCACGACCGGGCTAGACAAGGCGGCCGCCCGCGGGCAGACACACGTCCGACGGCGTCAGGCGAGTACGCACGTGACGTCCAGCGTCAGGCCGAGATACCGCCCCGCCAGCCCGCGGGCCGCGGTCACCGCGAAGTCGGTGCGGTCCACCCGGGTGGTGGCACGGACGGTGAACGAGGCCTTGCGTATCTCCGTGTGCACGATCGCCAGGCTCGCCGGCCGGGAGATCCCGCACACGGTGAGCGTGCCGGAGACGGACGTGGTGTCCACCCGCCGGGCGACGAACGTGATCAGCGGGTGCCGGTCGGTGTCCAGGAACTTCGCCGACCGTACGTCGGTGTCCCGGCGGTCGTTGTCCGTGCTGAAGCTCGCCGCCTCGACCTCCACGCGCATCCGCGAATCGGACAGCGGCCCGGCCACGTCGACCGTGCCGCTGCGGATCGCGAACGTGCCGCGCACGGGCAGGAGGCCGAAGAGGTGCCGGGTTTTGAAGGTGATCGACGAGCGGTCGGTGCTGATCGTGTAGCGGCCGAGCCGGGGAGCCGTCGTGGTGGCTTCGGCGGTGGGTTCGTCTGTCGCATCCATGGCCTCATTCCACGGCAGCGCGCCCGTGATCCGGCAGGGCGAGCGGTCTGCTCCCGAAGCGACCAACGGCTGGTCGTCGCGTCCGGCATACGACTTTCGTAGGGTCCGTACGGGCCGGAAGCAGGGCGGGATCCGGGGGCGGCGGGGCGGCGGCGCGCATGCCCTACCGTAAGCGTCATGACAGACGGACCGTGCGACCGTCGGCACCGGGTGGCCGTGGACGTGGCGATCGCGGTCGCCTTCGTCGTACTCGACACCGGCGCCACGCTGATCGGCCTCAGCTGGTGGCCGGACCACCCCGGCGCCCTCGCGTGGGTGATGCTGGGCGCGCAGGCGCTCGCCTGTGCCTCGCTGGTCTTCCGCCGCGTCGCGCCGCTCGCCGTCGTCGGGGTGCTCGGCGCGTTCACGCTCGCGGTGACGCTGCTGAGCTCGCCCGCCGGTGCGCTGACGCCCGCCACCGACACGAACGTATGGGCCCCCTACGCGACCGTGGTGGCCGCCTACGGCCCGTTCTTCTGCCGCAACGACCGCCGCACGGCGTTCCTCGTGCTCGCCGCCTCCACCCTCGTCATCATGCGGCCCTGGGAGCCGTCGGCCACCGTCATGACGATCGGGCTGCTGCGCACCGCGGTCGGGCCACTGCTGGCCCTGTGCTTCGACGCGCGCCGACGGATGTTCCTGGCCCTGGTCGAACGCGCCGAGCGGGCCGAGCGGGAACGCCACCTGCTCGCCGAACAGGCCCGCGCCGAGGAGCGCGCCCGGCTCGCCGGGGAGATGCACGACGTCGTCACGCACCGGGTGAGCCTGATGGTGCTGCAGGCCGGAGCCCTGCGGGTGACAGCCGGGGACGAGGCGACCCGGCAGGCGGCGGAGGAACTGCGTGCCGCGGGCTGCCAGGCGCTGGAAGAGCTGCGGGACCTGGTCGGCATTCTGCGCACCGCGCCCGAGGGCGACCACACGCCCTCGGTGGCGGCGTTCGCCGACCTGGTCGCCGAGTCCGTCGCGGTGGGCACACCGACAGAACTGATCGAGGACGGCGACCCGGCCCTCGCCTCGCCGGTGGTGGGCCGCACCGCCTACCGCGTACTGCGCGAGGCGCTGACCAACGTACGCAAACACGCGCCCGGCGCCAGGGTGACCGTGCGGGCGCAGTACGAGGAGACGCGGGTGCGCCTCACGGTCCACAACACGGCCCCGACCGGCAGCCCCCGCAGCGCCCTCGCGGCCACGGGCTCCGGCCTGGGCATCGAGCATCTGCGCCGACGCATCGACCTCGTCCAGGGCACCCTGCGCGCGGGACCTGCCCCCGACGGCGGCTTCAGCGTCGAGGCAACGCTGCCCGCGTACGTCCCGACCCCGGAACGGGTGGTATGACCGTGGGGGTGCGCATCGTGGTGGTGGACGACGAGCCGATGGTGTGTGTGTTCCTGCGCACCATTCTCGACTCGGCCGATGACCTGGAGGTCGTCGACCAGGCCCACGACGGCGCGTCCGGCGTCGAGGCCGTCCGGCGCAGCCGCCCGGACGTCGTCCTGATGGATCTGCGCATGCCCGGCATGGACGGGCTGACGGCGATCGAGCACATCAACGCGTTCCCGCAGCCACCGCACATCGTGGTGCTGACGACCTTCGACGCCGACCAGTACGTGCTGCGCGCCCTGCGGGCCGGGGCTTCGGGCTTCCTGGTCAAGTCCACCCCGCCGGAGGAGCTGATCGGCCTCGTACGGACGGCCGCCCAGGGCCACACCGTCCTCTCCCCGTCCGCCGCCCGCCGACTCATCGCCGCCTCCACGGACAGCCTCTCGACCCGCGACCGCGCCCGCGACCTGGTCGCCACGCTCACCGAACGCGAGCTCCAGGTCCTGACCGGCCTCGGCGAAGGCCTGTCGAACGCGCAGATCGCGTCCCGCCTGTTCCTCTCCGAGGCCACGATCAAGGGCTACGTGTCGCGAACGCTGGACAAACTCAACTGCACCAACCGCACCCAGGCGGGCCTGCTGGCCCATGATGCGGGGATCGTCGGGGCGTAGGGACCTGACGTGGCGGACGCGCTCACGTCTGGTCGCGCCTGTTGCGCAGCCTCCAGCGCCGGAGTGCTGTTCGTCCGCGTACGCCTTCAGCCTGGCCGTGGCGTCGCGCAGCCACGGCATGGTGCAGCGCAGGGGATGCCATGCGTCGGGAGCATGCCCACCAACCGTCTTGAGTCGGACGCTGCCGTTCCGGGGGCCGGGTGCGCCACCTGCTGCCGCGCCTCTTTGGCCATGCGCAAGGTGAGGGTGGCGTGGTCGAGGGTGCCCTGATAGCGCTTGGTGAGCAGCCCGTTCACCGTGTCCTTGCCCCGGGCGCGTACCTGCCGCATCTGTGCGACCTGCCGCAGGGTGTGCTGGGGATCGTTGAGCGGGGGGGCGGACCGTCTCGGCACGGGTACATGCGGAACACACCAGAACGGCGGCAGTGGCCAGGACGAAGGGACGGCGCATCACGAACTCCAGGAGTGGGTGGAGCACTCCTGCAAGGACGCGTCGCATGCGCGCGGCCCCGAACCAGCGCGTGTCTCAGGAACTTACGCCATTCGCCGAACCCCGGCCGAACGGGTATGAAGCCCCGCTTCGGAGGGCCCCCAACTGTCGTCACAGAGCCGCAGACGCCACCACGGACAGCGTCGCCCCGTCCAGTCCGTCCACTGGGGCGGATCAGGGTCGGGGAGGGTGCGGTGGCGGAACTCCGCGTCCAAGCGCCGGAGCAGGCGCTGCAGTTCCGTACGCGCCCGGGGCGGCAGGTGGCACACGAGGTCCTGCAGCGCGTCTCTGACGACGGCCACGTCGTCGTACTGGCAGCCGGACAGGCCGGGCACTCGGAGGCGGTCAGTGTCAGCTTCGTGCCGGGCGGCGCAGAAACGCTCGGTGGCTTTCGAGGAAGCGTGCGGCGTTGCCGGGCCGCACGTGCTCGCTGCGGGCGGCCAGTTCCGCTGTACGGATCGCGGCGCTTGTGGCCTGCGACAACCGGTCGATGGGCGGCTCGTCGTACGCCCACTGGGCGCAGCGTGTGTGTTGGTGCTGGTGTTGCTGTACGGCGCGGAGTGCGCCGGGCCGCCTACGCGGCATCGGCCTTTCGGCAGGGGGGCATCATGGCGGCCATGATGCCGTGGGCGCGCGGCCCGTCGCTGCCCGCGTGAGGGCAGGGTTGGGCCTCAGTCCTGACGGCCGCCCCCCCCGCGGTGAAAAGCGACGCCGCTGCGGGGACGGCCCGGACGGGGACTCACACCCGATCCGGCAGGTCCATCAGTGCGAGCTCGGCCGGGTCGACCACGGCCGTGATCTCCGTGATCCGGCCGCTGGCGACGGTGAACGCGAGGACCGCGAGCGGGGTGCCGTCCTCGCGCCAGGAGAGGACCCCGGGGAGGCCGTTGACGAGCACCGGTCGCCCCCGCACCGTTGCGGCGGCAGACAGTTTCGCGCCGGCGGCGACCTCGGTGGCGCCGAGGGTGACGACCACACCGGCGGGGGTGTCGACGGTCAGTCTCACGTCCGGGGCGAGCACTCGCAGCAGTCCCTCGAAGTCGCCGTGACGAGCCGCCGCCAGGAAGGCCTGGACCACCTCTCGCTGCTCCCGTCCGACGGCTGTCGGCCGCTCGGCCGCCTGCACCTTCCTGCGGGCGCGGCTGGCGAGCATCTTGGCGGCGTCGGTGGACTTGCCGAGGATCTGGCCGATCTCGGCGAACGGCACCGCGAACAGGTCGTGCAGTACGAACGCCAGCCGCTCGCTCGGCCGGAGCGACTCGAGGACGACGAGGAGGGCGAGCCCGACCGAGTCGGCGAGCACCGCGTCGTCCTCAGGAGCAAGCCCGTCGTCGAGCGTCACTACGAACTCGGACAGCCGGTCGTCGTACGGAGCCTCGGGGCGGGTCTGGCGCGCTCGCAGGACGTCGAGGCTGATCCGGCTGACCACCGTGGTCAGCCAGCCGGTGAGGTTGTGGATGGTGGCCGCGTCCTGGCGGGAGAGCCGGAGCCACGCCTCCTGTACTACGTCCTCGGCGTCGGCGTGTGATCCGAGCATGCGGTGGGCGACCGCGCGCAGCCGGTCTCGCTGGGACTCGAAGGCCTCGGCCACCGGGTCCGTCGGGCTGGTGTCGGACATGTTGTTACCTTCCTCGGATCCGCTCCGTCGTGGGTGATGACGAGCCCGGGAGGGCACACGTAACCGATGAAGGGGCGGGACCGATGGAAGCACGTATGAAGAGTGCCGGAAACCCGGATCTGATCACCGCGATCCAGCACCTCCACAAGGCGGTTCACGCCGGGGGCGCCGGCCCCCGCCTGCTGGAGCTGGTCCACCTGCGCGTCAGCCAGATCAACGGCTGCAGCCCGTGCGTTTTTGCAGGTGTCGACGCGGCGAAGAAGGCCGGAGAGACGGAGGAGCGGCTGCACAACGTGGTCGCGTGGCGCGAGACGCCGTTCTTCACCGATGAAGAGCGCGCGGCGCTCGAACTGGCCGAGGCGGCCACCCGGATCCAGGACGGCGCGGCGGGTGTGACCGACGAGATCTGGGACGCCGTGGCCGACCACTTCAGGGAGGAGCAGTTGTCCGCGATCATCCTGGTGATCGCGATGACCAACTTCTTCAACCGGATCAACCGCACGACCCGGGAGCAGGCCGGCAAGACCTGGTGAGCGGGGTGGGACGCCATACGCCCGGCCCTTTCCCGAGGCGATGGCGTCCCACCAACCGGCACGGCGAGAACAGAACATGCGAGTTGGCATGCGGCGGCTGTCGGGTGGTTGCGAAAGGGAGGACTCCGCGGTGGGTGGCAACGAGTGGGCGGGAACGGGGCCGTACCGGAAGGATTCGGCGGCGGCGTTGCGCCAGGCCCAGGAACAGGAACTGGCGGAGAAGGACCATGGTTTCTCCGGACAGAGAAACGCCGGGCTGTGGCAGGACGAGGCCTGGCAGGAGTACATCCTGACCGGCGGCACCTGCACGGTGCTCGACTTCTGCGCGGTCATCGACGCCAAGTCGCGCGACGATGTCGCCATGGTGCGGCCACTGACCGAGCAGCAGCTGCGCAGTTGGGCCCCCGAGGGCAGACCGACACGCGCGCGATGGGACGCCGCCCTGGACACCGGGCCGCTGTCCTTCCCCGGCCGTGGAGCGGGCAGGTGCACGGTGTTGTACCGCGACGGCGACCCGACGGAGGCTCGGTACTGGGGATGTACGGCGGACTGAAGACTGTCCATCGAGGTACGAGCTCAAGCCTCGGCCGGGGCGCTTGGGGTGGTCAGGTCTGGCGGTCCGGGTGCCGGCGGAGATGGGCGGGTGTCTGGCTGATGCGGACGAGGCGGTCGAAGTCGACTGCCGCGCCGCGCAGGAGCAGGTCGACGGTGTCGGCTGCGGACGGCCGGGCCGTGGTGGTGTCGCCCAGGAGCGCGCGCTGGTAGACGGAGGCGGCGAGGAGGTCGACGAGGACGTGCGGGTCGACGTCGGGGCGCAGGTCGCCGCGGCTGACGGCCTGTTCGACGGCGGTGGTGGCGGCCTGCCTGCTGGGTTGGACGAGCACCTCCATCAGCCGCCGGTGCAACTCCGGTACGCGGGCGCAGTCGGCGACCAGTGGTGCCAGGACACCGCGGGGCAGCCGCTCGTGCAGAGCCTCGTCGAGCAACCGCACGCTCTGCATGAGGTCGCAGCGGGTGCAGTTGTTGTCCGGCACGGGCGGGATGGCGAGTACCGAGGCGAGCGCGTCGATGAGGAGGTTCTGGCGCAGCGGCCAGCGGCGGCGCATGGCCGCTTTGGTGGTGCCAGCCCGTGCGGCGACCGCCTCCAGGGCGAAGCCCGTGTAGCCGTCCGTACGCAGGATGTCCAGGGTGGCGGCGAGGACGGCGGCGTCGATCGCCGGGTCGCGCGGGCGCCCGGCCGCACTCACTCGGCGTCCTGCGGGTACCACCGCAGCTCGACGGTGTTGCCTTCCGGGTCCTGGACGTACACGGAGGTGGCACTGCCCCGCGCCCCGAACCGCGACACGGGGCCCTCCAGCACGGTGAAGGTGCCCGAGTCGATGACCTGCTGCCAGTCCAGCGGGTCCACGACGAGGCAGATGTGGTCGACGTTCGACTCGCCGCGCGGGCGGTCGAACAGGTCGATGATCATCGTGGGGCTGACCCGGACGGAGGGGAAGGGCACCTTGCCGGCCCGCCATTCCTCGACGCGGACCGGCTCAAGGCCGAGGGGGCCGGTGTAGAAGTCGAGGGCGCGCTCGACGTTCTGGACGTTGAGGACGAGGTGGTCGAAGTCCTTGACGCGCAGCATGAGGTCGGAGCCTTTCGGTCAGTGGGGGCCGGTCGTGATTTCGATTCGGTCCGGATCGGATCGTAACAGGGGAGGGGCTGCTGGGAAAGGGGTGACGGTGCCTCATCCGCTCTGTGGGTAGGGGCGGTTGGGGAGTGCTTGTTGCGTGTGGCGAGGCTCGGTCTTGAGCCCGGCGGCGGGGTGCGCATGGGGGGCTGGCCGGTTTGGGGGCCGGGGTGTTTCTTCGGGTTACGGTGTGCAGCCGCTGTCCGGGGCTTGCGGGCGCCCTCTCGGATGCGACTGACTGTCGGCGTGGCCGGCGTCCGGCCGGGCCGGGGGGTGGCGTCGGGGTGTGTGCCCCGCCGGCGGGATCAGGCCGCGCTCGCCCACCCACCCGATTCCCCGCCGGTCCCGCCCGTTACCGATCCCGCGTTTGAACGCGTTCAAGTCCTCCTCTAGGCTCAAGGCAACAGAGGGAGGGGAAGTCGATGAAGGTAGTCATTCCCGGCGGAACCGGGCAGGTCGGCGCTGTGCTGGACCGTGCTCTGACCGCCGCGGGCCATGAGGTCGTGATCCTCACCCGGCGGCCCGTACGCGAGCGCGAGGTCTATTGGGACGGGGAGAGCAGGGGGCCTTGGGCCGAGGAGGTCGACGGCAGTGACGTGGTGATCAACCTGGCAGGCCGCAGTGTCAGTTGCCGGTACACCCCGGCCAACCTGCAGGCCATGATGGACTCGCGCGTGCGCTCGACGGAGGCCGTGGGCCGCGCGATCGCCGACGCCGCCCGGCCGCCCCGCCTCTGGCTGCAGATGAGTACCGCCACCATCTACGCCCACCGCTACGACGCGGCCCACGACGAGGCCACCGGTGTGATCGGCGGCGCCGAAGCAGGCGTCCCGGCCTACTGGGGCTACAGCGTCGAGATCGCCAAGGCCTGGGAGCGTGCGCAGGAGCAGGCCGACACCCCGCACACGCGCAAGGTCGCGCTGCGTTCCGCCATGGTGATGAGCCCCGACCGAGGCGGCGTCTTCGACGTGATGTCGTGGATGGTGCGGCTCGGCCTCGGCGGGCCCGTCGCGGGCGGCGCCCAGTACGTGTCGTGGATCCACGAGTACGACTTCGTCCGCGCGGTCCAGTTCCTGGTTGACCGGGACGACATCTCCGGCCCGGTCAACCTCGCCGCCCCCGCCCCGCTTCCCCACCGCGCCTTCATGCGCGCCCTGCGCGCCGCCTGGCGGGTCCCGGTGGGTCTGCCCGCCACGAAGGGTATGGCCGAACTCGGCGCGTTCGTACTGCGCTCGGACACCGAACTCCTGCTGAAGAGCCGCCGCGTCGTCCCCGGCCGCCTCCTCGATGCGGGCTTCGCGTTCGGCCACGGTGAGTGGCCGGACGCCGTCCGGGATCTTGCCGAGCGTCGACGTCAGCGCCGGCGCGAGGGGTGACGCCGAGTCTGGACTCCCCCCGACCCACGCGGGGAACGGCCCCTGACGCACTCCTGGACGTCATGCCTCACATCGGCTTTCAGTTCGCTTTCAAGTTCTGGGACGAGGTCTCCGATACCTCGTCCCACTTGCCGCAGAAGCTGTGTTCGCCCTGGCCGAGCACGTGGCCGGGGTGGGTGTGCCAGGTGTGGTGGTGTCTCCGGCCGGCCGGGGCGGGCCAGTTTGTTTGATGAGTGGTTTGACGATGAGGAGTTGTACGGCGGCGAGGGCCAGGGCGAGGCATGAGGTGGCCGCCCAGAGTGTCGTGACGCCGGTGTGTTCGAGTATTTGCGTGGCGGTGACGGGGGCGGCGGTGGTGGCGATGCCCCAGCTGATGCCGTACGCGGCGAGGTAGCGGTCGGTGGCGCCGGGCGGGGCCAGACCGGCCACGACGCTGATGGCCCGGCCCAGGATGATGACGTCGCCCAGGCTCCAAACGGCGGTCGCGATCAGGAACGCGGGCAGGGTGTGCGCGATCGCGTAACCGGCCAGGCCGATTGCCAGCAGGGTGTAGCCGAGGGCGAGGGCCGCGGGGGCGGCAAGCGCTGCGAGGCGGCGCAGGCGCAGAGCGGGCTGGGCCGCTATGACGGTCGCGGCCGAGGCGGTGAACAGCAGCCCGGCGTCGGCGGCCTCGTGGCCGCGCCGGTCCAGGGTGAGTGGCAGCGCCATGACGATCTGCATGGAGATGAGCGCGAACGCGGTGCCGGACGTGAACATCGCCCACAGTGCGCGGTCGCGCCAGGGGCGGACCGGTGCGCCGAGTTCGCGGTCATGGGTGGCGGGAGGGCGGGGATGGTCCGTGGCCGGGGCGGGCAGATGGTCCGCCGCCAGTGGGTGAGGGTGGTCTGCGGGCAGCGCCATGCGCAGCGCCAGCGCGCATGCCAGGCAGGTGAGTGCGTCGACGACGAAGAGCCAGCGCAGGTCGTAGCGGCCCAGAGCGGCCGCGATGAGTCCGGCGCCCGTGCCGCCGGCGGCGAGCGCGGCATTGAGCAGGCCGTACGCGCGTACCCGCTCGGCGGGAGGAACGGTGTCGGCGATGAGCGCCTGGCTCGGCGGCTCGTAGAGCTCGAAGGCCAGGCCGAGCAGGATCGCGAAGCAGGCCACCGAGGTCAGGGAACCGGCGGCGGCGACGCCCAGTTGTGCGAGGGCGCAGCCGGTGAGGCCGATGACGATCGTACGGCGGCGTCCGAGGCGGGCCGCCAGGTGGCCGCCCGCGAGCCGGGAGGGGATCGTCGCGAGGCCGAAGGCTGCCGAGAGCAGGCCCGCCGTCGTGGTGCTCGCACCGAAGTCGGTGCTGATCAGGACCGTCAGGAAGGGCAGGGAGAAGGCGCCCAGCCGGTTGATCGCCCGTGCCGCCACCAGCAGCCATACGGTCCGCGGCATGACCGCCACCCCTCGCGTAACTGTTGAATCGGGTAATGTCAGTCACGCACGCTAACCATCGAAGGAGTGACTGGTCAAGTGATGTTCGACAGTCACGTCGCGATGCTGCTGGACCAGGCCGTATCGCTCGTGAACACGTTGACCGACGGACAGGCGCGTGGTCGCCCGTACGCCGCGCCACGCGGTGCAGAGCTTGCGGACGCGATCGACGCCGCGATACCGCGCACCGCATCCTCGCTTCCGCGCGCCATCGACACCGAACAGGCCGCATACCTGGCCGGGACGGCACGGCGTATGCGTGAGGCCTTCCAGGCCATGCAGGACGGCAGGACCGATGCCGCCGCCGAAGTCGTCAATGCCCTGCTGCGCGACACCGGCGCCCGGCCTCGGCTGGACCGGAGCGGGGCGGAGCCCTGGCAGATGCACTTCCACGGCGCCAACGACTCGTTCGCGGCGGGCTGTAGCGCCAGCTGTTCCACCGCACTCGCCCTGGCGGTGGGTGGCGGTCTCGCGGGCCGGCTGGGCGTGTGCCGGGCCGAGCGCTGCGACCGCGTGTACGTCGACACGTCTCGTAACGCCGCTCGCCAGTTCTGCTCCACCGCCTGCCAGAACCGCACCAAAGCCGCGGCCTTCCGTGCCCGCAAAGACGCCGACGGCTGACACCACCCCAAGACCCTCCAGGGCTCCAGAGCTCCAGAGTCTTGAATGACCAGCGACCTCGCTGGCCCTTGTCATCCCTCCAGCAGCGGACGCAGATGGGCATGAGCCCACCCACTGAGCGGGGTGGGCGTGGTGGTGAGCAGGTCGCGGGGCTGTTCGGGCACCAGATCGCGCGATCCGGCGGTCATTCCGACCATGCCCTCCACCGCCGATGGCGCCAGCCCGGCCGCGCGCAGCGCGTCCCGCGTCGCGTCGTCGCTGACGGGGTTGAGCCGAATGGGGTGCCCGAGCGCCTCGGTGAGGATCTGCGCGACCTGATGGAAAGTGAGGTCCTCCGGCCCGTGTACGGCCTGCACCACCCGGCCCTGCCAGGTGTCGCTCAGCAGCCGGGCCGCGACCACGTCTGCGATGTCGCGCGGATCCGCCCAGGGCATCGGGTGGTCGGGGTCGAACGCCGTGGTCAGGACTCCTTGGGCAAGTCCTTCGAGGTCGAACAGCAGGTTGGTGAAGAAGTACGCGCACCGCAGGTGCAGCACGTCCGCTCCGGTGGCGTCGAGTTGTTCCTCGATCCCGGCCAGGGCGTCGATGTGCCCGACCCCGTGCCGCTTCTCCGCCCCGATACTGCTCAACAGCACCACCCGTCCCACATCACCGGCCCGGGCGGCCTCTGTCAACGGCGCCGCAGTCCGCAGCGAGGTCTCGATCGGATCTGCCGTCGTGTGGGGCGTGGGATCCACCCAGAAGACAGTCCGTGTGCCCGCCACCGAGTCGCGTACGAACTCGGCGTCCGTCAGGTCGCCCGGGCGTACATCGACCCGCGCCCGGGTCGCCTCGTCCAGACGGGCGGGGTCACGAACCAGAACGCGGGGGCGGACGCCGGCTTGGAGCAGCAGGCGCATCACGCGCGATCCCACGTGTCCGGTCGGTGTAGTGACCACGATGGTCATCGGAGCGTCCCTTTCGTGGACTCCGCCAGCACATCGCACTCTAGGGCCCCGCGTGTACGCAGCCGCTTCATCGAGTCAGCCCACACGTGCGAACCAGCCAGCTTGCAACGGTGGGCGGGGTTCGTGCTCGTGCTGGTCCTGGTCGGACCCGGCATCGCTGCGGGTCGAAGATTGACCTCGATTTCCGGCATCAGATTGCACTCTGTAGAAGGTCTTTCGGCTTCATAGAGTGGTGATCACAGCGACGACGAGGCCGCTGCAGAACCGAAGGGGAAACCACCGTGAACAGCAAGAACACCAGCAAGAGCACCGGCTTCGACGCTCTCCTCACCCGCGCCGCCGAGGCCGAGACCTGTGCCGACCCGAGCAGCGTGATGACGCTGCTGGCCGACACGGACGCGCCCGGCGGCGGATTCACCGCGTACCGCTCGACTTTCGCGAAGGGAGCCGTCGGCGCTCCCGCGCACCTCCACACCAAGGCCACGGAGCTCTTCTTCGTGATCAGCGGCTCCCTCCAGGTGCTGGTGGGCGAGGAGGTCACCGTTCTGAACGCCGGCGACTTCCTCGCCGTGCCCCCGCACACCCCGCACGCCTTCGCCGCGGCGCCGGGCTGCGAGGCCGACGTCCTGTTCACCTTCACGCCCGGCATGGGCCGCTTCGACTATCTGCGGCTGCTCGGCAGTGTGATGCGCGGCGAGACCGACCCGAAGAAGATCGCGGAGTCTTCGGAGCGTTACGACAACCACTACGTCGACAGCCCCGCTTGGCGCGACGCACTCGCCGCGTCGTGAACCGGCGGGCACACGCCCGGGTCGCTGCTGAGCCCCGTTGTCGGTGCCCCCGGTTAAGGTCCCCTTCAAGAGCCGCACATCAAGGTCCTCAAGGGGTAGATGCGTCATGAGCAGCACCGACAGCAGTGGGTATGAGGGGTTCACGGCCGAGGAGCGGGCCGCGATGAAGGATCACGCCAAGGAGCTGAAGACGGCGGGGCGTCGCAAGTCGCGCGCGGAAAAGGCGGCGGAGGCGGAGCAGGACGTGCTCGCGAAGATCGCCGAGATGCCGGACTCGGACCGGATCATGGCCGGGCGCGTCCACGCCGTCATCACCGCCAACGCCCCGACGCTCGCGCCGAAGCTCTGGTACGGGATGCCGTCCTACGCACTGGACGGAAAGGTCGTCTGCTTCTTCCAGAGCGCGGACAAGTTCAAGACGCGCTACGCCACCCTCGGCTTCAGCGACCAGGCCAAGCTCGACGAGGGCACGATGTGGGCGTCCGCGTTCGCCCTGACCGGGGTGACGGCCGAGGTGGAGGCACGGATCGCCGCGCTCGTGAAGCAGGCGGTGAGCTGAGACGCGAGCCCGGGGAACGAGCCGCGCTTGAGGAGACCGCTGTTACGGGTTGTTGGTGGGCATTGTCAGGATCGCGGCTGTATCGCAAGGTGCTGTTGCGGGAGGGAGACTGATGAGCATGTCCAAGCGTGTTGCGGCGTTGGTGGCGACGGCTGTGGCGGCGCTGAGCCTGACGGCGGTCGGCGCTGTCGCCCCTGCAGGGTGGTGACGCGTCGGCCGAGGCCGGGGTCATCAACAGCCGCCCGTAGCCCGTTACGAGAAGGGTGAGCCGGGAGGTCGGATTCCTCCCGGCCCTTCCCTCTCCGGGCCACCCAACGTACCTATGCGCCCCGGACGACCGGCACATCGGGCAGAGCGCGTCGGAACTCGGCGGCCGTGCCGTCGCCCGGCTCCACGGCGATGACATGGGCGCCCTGCACCCGGCCAGGCCTTGACCCCGCGGTGTTCAGCTCGTACGGCTCGGTGTGGGCGTGAACCCCGGGCTCCGCGTCGGCACGGATGAGCGGCGGCACCCGGCGCGCGTCGGCCACCGTCGGGGATTTGTTGGCTGAGGGGGTGCTGTTTAGCCGGGGGCGGCGGCTGTCACGCTCGTTTCAGCCCTAGTGGCTACGGCGACGCGGCTTTCTCCTGGCCCGGTCGCCGGTGCGGTGAACGCGGAGGTCCCCCGTCTCGGCGTGCACCGCGGGTGTCTGCCCGCCCATCGGGCGGCGGGCAGACACCCCCTCCGCGTGGCGCGTATCGATGCGGTGCCGGTGGTCATGCCCGTTCTGGCCGGGGGAGTTGAGTCAACGCCGCGTCGGCTGTGTCGAGGATGTTGCGGAAGGTGCGGGTGATGATCGGCCGTGCGAGGCGGCGGGTGAGGAAGGCACCGACGAGCGGGCAGGGATCTCGGCGCGGGTGGTCCAGCGGACCAGAGTGCCGTCATCCACCTCGCTGAGCTCCACACCGCCCAGTTCGTGCCGTGACGGTGGCAGGCTGCTCTCGACGACGTACTCGGTGGCGTACGGCGGGTCGTGGCGCGTGATGCGTTCCCGGAACCAGCCGATGCTGCCAGGCAGGCGGGGGGCGGTTGCGGCCGGTCGGTGCGGGGCCCGCGGGTTGGCCTTCGACCGTGGTGGACGCCAAGGTGGGGGAATGACGTGGAGAGCACCGCAGGTGGAACGTACCACGCAGCTTGGCGGCCTGGGCGTAGTGCCGGAGCGCGGGATGCTGGAGGGGTGGCTGAACTGGCACCGGGAAACGTTGCTGGCCAAGTGCGCCGGGCTGGAGCCGGGCGAGTTGGCGCGGGCGACCGTCGACCCGTCGAACCTCACCCTTCTCGGTCTGGTGAGGCACATGGCAGAGGTGGAGCGCTGGTGGTTTCGACGGAGCTTCGCAGGCGAGGAGATCGGCGGGGTGTTCACCGGTCCGGCGGCTGGTGACGAGGGACTCGCCGGTGTCGATCAGGCCGACGCCGAGCGGGACTTCGCCCTGTTCCGGGCGGAGGTGCGAGCGTGCGACGCGGCGGTGGCGGGGCGCGGTCTCGACGAGACGTTCGTGTCCACGCGGGGCAAGCCGCTCAGTTTGCGGTGGGTCTATATGCTGCTGATCCAGGAGTACGCCCGGCACAACGGCCACGCCGACTTCCTGCGGGAGCGGACCGACGGGGCAACAGGCGACTGACGCGTCCGTTCCGGGAGGTAGGACCGGTCACCGGGCCGTTCAGCGCACGTCCAACTCGTACCCGGCCGGACGCCGACGGGCCGGCCGGACACGCGGAATCGCCCCACCTGCCTACCGTGCGTGTCTGTTTGCCAATGCTCCCCCCCCCGTATCTCTCGCTGCCCTCAAGGTCGCGTACTCCGACACCAGTACCTGGAGTTGCCCGGTCCGGTACACGATCCCGGGTCGCCTGCCCTCGCGGAGTCCGGGCCGAACGTCAAGGCGCAATGCAGCCACGCAACTGGATCAAGTCAAGGCTGATAAACCCTTCCTGAGGCTCGTGGGCCAGCCCCCTCGCTCGGCGTGGTGCCGTGAACCGTCGCCCCACGCAGCGCGATACCGCGCACGAGCACCCCAAGACTGTGGCCGGATTAGTCGTCTGACAGGTGTTCGGATCCGGCAATACTCGGGACTGGGCAATCCGTCCCAATTCCTATGTCCGGAGGCCGCAGATGCCCCAGACCAGTGTTCCCGCAACCGCCGTGCTCAACGCCTGGCTGTCGGGCGCCGAGAGTGCGTACGGTCAGTCCAACCCCGCCGGGCCGCTCTACGTCGGCGGCGCCGCCGCCGAGGCCGCGCTCACGGACCCGAGCGACTCCCTCTACGGCTTCTGCTCCAGCCCTAGCGGGTCGCGCGGAAGCTGGTGTTGCTGATCACCGACGGCTGCTGACCGTCCTGCGGAGTGCGCCCGTCGGGGGCACCGCCGCTGAGTGACGTTCACAGGCCGGAGAGTCAGGCAGGAGAGTACGGACAGACGAGTGGGGAACCGCTCACCATGCCACGGCGCGCGTGTCGCGTCCGAGGCTGGTCGCGCGGTTCCCCACGCCCTGTGCAGGCACCCTGTGGAGCGCCTTGAGGGCGCCGACGCGCGACGGATTGGGGAGGGGCGGACCGTGGACGGATCGGCGCCGGACAAGAGGGACGAGGCGGAGTGGTTTGACCGCCCGGTACGTAACATCGCCGACCCGTGGCGGGAGGAGTTGGCCAGGCGGCTGGGCGCCGTGGACGCGCTGGAGAGCGCGGAACGGGATGTCGTGCTGGAGGCCGGGCACACCGCCCTGATCAGGTCCTTGCACGCGAAGCTGTCCCGTCTGTTCCTGATCGAACTGCACGCACTGCGCATGGCGGAAGGCGGTGGGCGGGCGGGCACCGCTGCCCAGGCCGTGCCCGACACCGCGATATGGGCCGCGTTCATCGAACAGGCCGAGGACGAGAGCTATCTCGACCGGCTGGCCGACCGGTACCCGACCCTCCGGCGGCGGATCGCGTCGGTGGCGCGGCTGGCGGTGGCGGCGACGGCCGGTTTCGCCGCACGGCTCGCCGAGGACCGCGAACTGCTGCGGCCGCTGCTGGGAGCACCCGCGGGCGGGATACGGGCCGTCGAGTTCGGGGCGGGCGACAGCCACCGCGGCGGTCTGACGGTCAGCAGGGTCGACTTCGACGGCGACAGCGTCATGTACAAGCCCCGGCCGTCCCAGGCCGACGTGGCTCTGGGCGCGCTGCTGGAGGAGCTGTTCGCGGACTTCCCCGGCGCCCCGGCTCCCGACGAGCGCATCCGTGTGCCGCAGACGTTGGTGCGTGAGGGGTACGGCTGGTCCGAGTTCGTCCGCCACCGCTACTGCGCGGGCGATGCCGAACTCGCCGCGTTCTACCGCAACGTCGGACACTGGCTGGCCGTCCTCCGCTTCACCGGCGGCACCGACATGCACGCCGAGAACATGATCGCGGCTGGCCCGGTACCGGTGATCGTGGACGCGGAGACCCTCTTCGACGCCCCCGCGCCCTTCCCGGCCAGCGGCCGGGGCGACGCGGTGGACGTGGCGGCGGCGGCCATCCGCCGGACGGTGCTGCGCACCGGACTGCTGCCCGTGCGCGGCACCGGCTTCGCGCTCGGCGGGGTGGACATCTCCGGAGTCGGCGCACTGCCCGGCCAGCAACCGCTGATCCCCAACCCCGTGATCGCGGACGGCGGCACCGCCGCGGCCCGCTTCGAGGTGGACCTGGTGGCCATGCCCACCGCGGGCAACCACCCCAGCCCCACCCCGGTGCTGAGCGCGTACTGGGACCGGATCCTGGCCGGGTTCCGCGAGATGACCGCGCATCTGCGCCGGCCCGGGACCGACCCGTACCGGCTGCTGCGCCGCTTCGAGGGCGCCCAGGCGCGGCGGATCCTGCGGCCGACACAGGCGTACGTGGACATCGGCCGGATGCTGTGGCATCCCGCGTCGCTGCACGACGAGGCGGGGGCCGTCGAACGGGCCCGGGACATCCTGCGGCGCAACGCCGAGGTGCTGCCCGGCGCCCCGACCGACCGTGCGGCCATCGACGGCGAGATAGCGGACCTGATGGGCGGGGACGTGCCTATGTCCACCTTCACGGTGGACACGGCCGTCGTACGGACCACCATCGAGGACTGGCGCACCGCCGACCTGCCACTGGAGGAGTCGGTGATCCAGGACGCGTTGGTGGGCGCGTACCTCAATGAGCGTTCACTGCCCCAGCGGGTGCAGGCGGGCGCCCGCGACCCGCATGCCCGTGACCGCGAGCGGCGGCGCCGCGACCTGGCCGTGCAGATGGTACGGCGCCTGTGCGACGGCGCGGTGCGCGGCGAGGACGGCACGGTCACCTGGATCAGCCCGGTCTTCACCCCGGCCGGGTGGTCCATCAGGGTGCTGCCCGCCGACCTCTACACCGGGCAGGGCGGTGTGGCGCTGACGCTTGCGGAGTATGTGACCGAGGCGCGGGCGGGGCGGGCGGACGAAGTCCCGGGTGTCACCGAGGCGTTCGAGGGTGCGCTGCGGGTGCTCATCGGCACCGAGGACCGGACGCCGACGCCGTCGGCCGGAGCGTTCAGCGGCGCTGCGTCGCAGGTGTGGACGTGGTTGGCGCTGCACCGGGTGCTCGGTGAGGACTGGCTGGTGGAGCGGGCGGCCCAACGAGCCCTGCTGCTCGCGCAGGGCCGTCTGGTCGAGGACGACGTGGAGGTGGACCTCCTCAACGGCGCGGCCGGGGGAGTGGTTCCGCTGCTCGATCTGGCCGAGGCGACCGGACAGGACCGCTGGCTCGCCGCCGCCGCGCACATCGGCCGCCGGCTGTCCGGGCTGGCCATCGTCGACGCGAGCGGCGCCCGTTGGACGACCCGGCTCAACCCCGAGGGCATCGGCGGCTTCGCCCACGGCGCCACCGGCATCGGCTGGGCGCTGACCCGACTCGCCCTGAGCGACGCGGGCTCCACGGCCGAACGCCGCGACTGGACCCACCTCGCCGAGCGGGCCTTCGCCTACCAGGACTCCCTCTACCAGCCCGGACAAGGCAACTGGCTGGACGTACGCATCGGCGCCGAGGAGGACTTCTTCACCAGTTGGTGCCACGGCAGCGCGGGGATCGGCATCGGCATGCTCGATCTCCACCGGCGTACGGGCGATCCGGCCCACCTCGACATGGCGCACCGGGCCGCGCGCGCGTGCGCCGCCGAGGGCTTCGGCTGGAGCCACACCCTGTGCCACGGCGATCTCGGCCTCTGGGAGTTCCTCACGTCCCTGGGCTCCGGCAACGCCGATGATCTCGACGGTGAGATCCTCACCGGTCTCGAACAACGCGGGCCGGTGGGGGGTTTGGCCCGCGAAGCGTTCTCCCCCAGCCTCATGTCCGGCCTCTCTGGAGTCCTGCACACCCTCCTGCGGATGCACCCCGAGGCCATCCTGCCGAATCCCCTCCTGCTGGACTGAAGGGGTTCGACTGCGGTTTGACCGCTCAGCCGATGCTGTTGCCGCAGATGTTGACGGGGATGCTGAGGGGAATCTGGATCAGGTTGCCGGAAGCCGGGGGAGTCGTAGACGACTCCCTCGGCGTGGGCGCCGGGGTCGTCCGTGGTGCACTCCGTCCCGCCGGAGCCGAAGTGGTTGCGGTCACCCTAACCGTGGTCCGGCCCGTGGTCTGCCAGGGCGGGCGCGGCGGAGCCGAGGGTGAGAGCAGTGCCGACAACCGCGGCGAGCAGGTACTTCTTGGTGTCGGCCATATGGAGATGAAAACCGGTGGAGTCACATCTCGCGCACGGTGGGAGCGCATGTTCACTTACATGTCCGAAGCCGCTTGCCCGTAGCGGGTGGCAAAGAGAAGGGCAAGGAGGTCACCGACTCCTTGCCGCTCTTAATTTATAGCGCACAGGAGGGCTTGCGGCAAGGCCCCGGTCATGCCGCAGAATCATCGGACGAAGCCAGGACCTGCGGAAATGGGAAGACTTTGATGATCGACGTGGTCGTTGTCGGCGGTGGACCGACCGGCCTGATGCTCGCCGGTGAACTGCGACTGCACGGCGTGCAGGTGGTCGTGCTGGAGAAGTTGGCCGAGCCGACCAAGCAGTCCCGCGGGCAGGGCCTGCACGCGCGCAGTGTCGAGCTGATGGATCAGCGCGGCCTGCTGGACCGGTTCTCGGCGGTTAGTGAGAAGTTCCAGGTCGGCGGCCTCTTCGGCGGCATCGTGAAGCCGTGGCCGGACCGGTTGGACACGGCTCACGCGTACGGCCTCGCCCACCCGCAGCCGGTCACCGAGCGGCTGCTCAACGAGCGCGCCCTCGAAATCGGTACCGAGATCCGGCGCGGCTGCGAAGTGGTCGGGCTGAGCCAGGATGAGGAGGGGGTGACCGTCGAGCTGGTGGACGGCACGCACCTGCGCTCGCGTTACCTGGTCGGATGCGACGGCGGCCGCAGTACGGTGCGCAAGCTGCTCGGTGTCGGTTTCCCCGGCGAGCCCGCCAAGGTCGAGACGCTGGTGGGCCAAATGGAGGTGACCGAGGATCCGGCGACGATCGCCGCCGTCGTCAAGGAAGTCAACAAGACCCAACTGCGGTTCGGCGTCACCGCCCCCGACGAGAACGGGGTGTGCCGCGTTGTCCTGCCCGCCGACGGGGTGGCCGAGGACCGTGCGACCGAGCCGACCCTCGACGATTTCAAACAGCAGCTGCGCGCCTACGCGGGCACCGACTTCGGCGTGCACTCGCCGCGCTGGCTGTCCCGGTTCGGTGATGGGAGCCGACAGGCCGAGCGCTACCGGGTCGGCCGTGCGTTCCTGGCCGGCGACGCCGCGCACATCCACCCGCCGACCGGTGGACAGGGGATGAACCTCGGCCTGCAGGACGCCTTCAACCTCGGCTGGAAGCTGGCCGCCGCGGTCAACGGCTGGGCGCCGGAGGGGCTCCTCGACAGCTACCACGCCGAACGGCACCCGGTGGGCGCCGCCGTGCTGGACAACACCCGCGCGCAGATCACGCTGATGGGAACCGATCCGGGCCCCACCGCGCTGCGCGAGCTGTTCTCGAAGCTGATGGACTTCGAGGAGGTGAACCGGTACGTGACCGGGATGATCACCGCGGTCGAGGTCCGCTACGACCTCGGCGAGGGCCACGAACTGCTCGGCCGACGGCTGCGGGACGTGAAGCTGAAGCAGGGGCGCCTGTACGAGCTGATGCACGGCGGCCGCGGACTGCTGCTCGACCAGACCGGCCGGCTCTCGGCGGCGGGCTGGGCGGATCGGGTCGACCACGTCGTCGACGTCAGCGAGGAACTGGACGTGCCCGCCGTGCTGCTGCGGCCGGACGGCCATGTGGTGTGGGTCGGTGACGATCAGCAGGATCTGGTCGGCCAGTTGACGAAGTGGTTCGGCGACGCCGCCGGCTGATCGCGCGTTGCCCGGCCCGGCCGGGGTGCGCGGTGTGGTTCCGTGCGCCCCGGCCGGTCGGGTTACGGCAGGAAGTACATCGGGTTGGGGACCTTGTACGTCTTGTCGGCGTGGCCGCCCGCGAGATCGGTGTACTGGTCGCCGAGGTTGGCGACGATGCGGTAGCCGAGGCTCTCGATGTGCTTGCGGGTGCCTGCCTTGTAGTCGACCGTGGAGCAGGTCCAGGTGGGCTTGCCGCAGCTCAGGTAGGCCGGCGGGTTGGCCTTGTCCTTGAGGAAGAAGTGCGTGCTGTCGACCGGGACCGCGTAGCCCGCCTTGGTGAGGTTGGTGGCGCTCGCGTCGCGCTGTGAGGCGTCGCGGCCGGTGAGGAAGAAGACCGTGACGCCCTTCTTCGCTGCGTAGTTGACCAGGTCGGGCATGCCGAACACGGCTATGGACTGCGCACTCTGGACGTACGTGTTGAAGGCGGTGGCGTTGTACGCGAAGCCGTTCTTCTTCTCGTAGTCGTAGGTCAGCAGCGTCGTGTCGTCGACGTCGAGGACGATGGCGGGCTTACGGCCGTCCCGCCCCGAGTGCTCGGCGGCATGCGCTATCTGGCGCTTCGCGCGCGCCTCGATCGCGGCGACCTGCTTGGCGTAGTTGCTGGTCGGGGAGGCCTGGTAGGCCCCGGTGGAGTCGGGAGCCCCGCCGTAGTAGGCGTTGATCTTGTCCTCGACCTTGGTGATGTTGGGGATCTCCTTGTCGCTCTTCGGCGTCGTGTTCCCTGCGGTGGCCGCGCCGGCGCCGTAGAAGGCGGCGCCGGTGACGGCGAGGGCGGCGACAGTTGCTGCGGTTTTGGTGACAGTGCGCATGGGAAAGATCTACGCGCATCACATACCGCCCCGCCAGGGTGTTTGATCAACTCTTTACCGCGCGGCGGTGCAAGAGTGATCACACCCCGCTGAGCGACAGCTTTGCGGCGAAGCCGAGGAAGAGGACGCCTGCCGCCGAGGTCGCGCCCGCGGACAGCCGCTTGCGGCGGCGGAAGGCGGCGGCCAGCCGGGTGCCGCTGAATATCAGCGTGGACAGGTAGAGGAAGCTCGCCAGTTGGAGCAGCGTGCCGAGCACCAGGAACGACAGCGCCGGATAGGCGTACCCCGGATCCACGAACTGCACGAAGAAGGAGATCAGGAACAGGATCGCCTTCGGGTTGAAGAGGCTGAGCATCAGCGCGCGCCGGTAGGGCCGTTCGGCGGTGGTGGCCTCCTGCTGGAGGCCGTCGACCGCATCGGGGCCGGTCGCGGTGTGGCGGTTGCGCCACATGCCGAGGGCCTGGCGCAGCATGCCGATCGCCATCCAGCAGAGATATCCGGCACCGGCGTACTTGACGGCGTCGAACAGCAGCGGCGTCGTCTGGAGCAGCGATGCCGCGCCGAGCGCGGAGAGCGTCATCAGCACCGTGTCCCCGGTCCACACCCCTGCCGCGGCGATATACCCCGTCCGCACGCCGCGCCGGGCTGCGACGGACAGCACGTACAAGGAGTTGGGTCCCGGCGCCAAAATGATCAGCACCAGGCCCACGAGGTATGTCGGAAGATCGGTTACACCCAGCATGCGGGGGAGTGTCGCACAAAGGTGCGAGATGGGGCCCGTGGGTTTCACGATGCGGCACGGGTTCCCTCGCGTGGCCAGGTCGCGTACCCGTGCGCAACCGGCGGAGGGTTCGGCGTGCCCGCCACGAAGGGCTCGGACGGGTTCTGAAAGACTTATTGCGCAATTTATCTTTCACACTTAGGGTCGGTGCATGCGACCGAAGCGTGAGCCCGAGCAGATCACCGACCTGTCCCGGTTGAAGGCGTTCACCAACCCGCTGCGCATGCAGCTCTACCGGCTGCTGTACGCCGCGGGCGCCGCGACCGCCTCCCAGCTCGGCGAGCAGGTCGACCAGGCGCCTTCGTTGGTCAGTTACCACCTGCGCAAACTTGCCGAGCACGGCTTCGTGACCGAGGCGAGCGGCCGCAGCGCCGACGGCCGGGAGCGGTGGTGGCAGGTGGCCTCCGAGGAGGGCTGGGGCTTTCGCGACTCCGACTTCGCGGACACACCCGAAGGGGCGGCCGCCGTGGGCGCGGTGACCCGCGGCATCTTCGACACCCGCGTCGCCCAGTACCGTGCGTATCTCGACCAGACGGCCGCCTGGGGCAAGACGTGGACCGACGCGGCCTTCAGCTCCGAGTGGCTGGTCGATCTGACTCCGGCCGAACTCGCCGAGATGAACGACGAGCTCGAAGCAGTGGCCCGGCGCTGGCGGGACCGGGGCAAAGCCGCCAAGGCGGCCGACGACACCGAGGGTCGCGAACACGTGTCCGTGCACCTCTACGGCTTCCCGTTCCGGCCCTGACCCAGCCGCACCTTCACTCACCGGAGCCCGCCATGGCCACCGCAGACACAGCCCTGCCCGAAAGCGCCACCGCGCCGGCCCACCGCGACGCCAACGTGCTGCGCTGGCTCGCCGCGTACACCGCCTCCCTCATAGGCGACAGCGTGTACTTCGTCGCCCTCGGCTGGTCCGCCCAGAAAGCCGCAGGCCCCACCGAAGTCGGCCTCGTCATGGCCGCCGGGGCACTGCCGCGGGCGGTACTCATGCTCGGCGGAGGCGTGGTGGCCGACCGGTTCGACCCCCGCCGGGTCATTCTCGGCAGCGACGCGCTGCGCTGTCTCCTCATCCTGGCGGTGGCCGCCTGCATCGCATTGTCCGCGCCGGCCCTGTGGATCCTGGTCGCGGTGGCGCTCGTCTTCGGTGCGATAGACGCACTGTTCGTACCCGCGATCGGGGCCCTCCCACCGCGGATCACCAGCCCCGAGCAACTGGCCCGGGTCACCGGCATGCGCTCGCTGTCGATGCGGCTCAGCCAGATCACGGGCCCGCCGATCGCCGGGCTGGCCACGGGGCTCGGAGGCGTGGCGGCCGCCTTCACCGTCGCGGGCCTGCTCTTCGCGCTGTCCCTGCCGCTCCTGCTGGCGGTCCGGATGCGGCGCCTCGGATCGCGTCGCGAGGAGCGGTCCGAACTCGGCACCGCACGCGCGGACTTGCTCGACGGTCTGTGCTACATCCGCCGCCACCGCCTCATCGGGCCACTCGTCGCCGTCGGCGCCCTGTGCGAGCTGGGCCTGACCGGCACCCTCAACGTCGGCATGGTGCTCCTCAACGCCGAGCGCGGCTGGGGGCCTTCCGGCTACGGCTGGATCGTCAGCAGCTTCGGTGCGGGAGCGGCGGCCAGCGCCGCGCTGCTCGCCGTCGCCGGCTGGCTGCCCCGCGCGGGCCTGACGCTGGCCGGAACCCTGCTCGTGGGCTGCGCGGGAGCGGCCGCCATCGCGCTGGTGCCGACCCTGTGGATGGCGGTGGTGCTGGCCGGGGTCATCGGGCTGAGCGCGGGCGTCTTCGGCAGCCTGGACAACGCGCTGATACAGACCGCGGCGGACCCCGCCTATCTGGGCAGGGTCACGTCCGTCGTCATGGTCACCATGGTCGGCCTCGCGCCCCTCAGCTACCCGCTGGTCGGCGCCGCCATCGGAGCCTGGGGCGCGGCCCCGGTGTTCGTCGGATGCGGAACCTTCGCCGGTCTGGGCGCGGTCGTCGCCCTGGCCTCGGACGCGGTACGGCGTGCCGAACTTCCGCGTCAGCGGGCAGGCCTCACCACGTAGGTGTCAGGGGGCGATGCGCCGGAAGGTTGCGCGGTAGTCCCTCGGGCGGCGTCCGGTGTGTCTGGCGAAGAGGGCGGCGAAGGTCGCGGAGTCCTGGTAGCCGACCGCGGCGGAGATGCCGGCGACGGTCCGGTCCGTGGTCTCCAGCAGGTGACGGGCGCGGCGGACGCGTGATGACTGCAGATACTCGAGCGGACTCTGGCCGGTCTCGTCGGCGAAGCGCCGCAGCAGCGTGCGGGTGCTGACGTTGAAGGTGTCCGACAGTGCGGTGAGGTCGTATCGGGCGGCAAGGGTCTGGTCGAGGCGTCGCATGACGCGGTGGGAGAACTCGTTGCCGGGCCGTGGAAGCAGCCGCGCGTCGACGTAGGGGGTCTGGGACGATCGCGCGTCGTCGACGAGCGCGACCCGCGCGGTCGTCCGTGCCACGTCGGCGCCGCTGTGCCGGCGGATCAGTTCCAGCGCGAAGTCGTACATCGCGCTGAAGGCTGCCGTCGTCGTCACCCCCTCGTCGGTGACGACCAGGTGGTGGGGCCGGACATCGGCGTCCGGACAGCGTCGGGCCAGTTCGTCCGCGAAGAGCCATGACGTCGTGGCCCGGCGCCGGTCGAGGAGCCCCGCCTCGGCGAGCAGGAACGCGCCGACACAGATCGACACCACGGCGTTGCCCGCGTCGGTGTGTGAGCGGATCGCCGCGATCTCGGGGGCGAGGAGGGCGAGCTTGGCGTCCATGTCCAGGCCCGGCAGCAGCTCGAACCCGGGTACGACAAGGACGTCGACCTCGCGCAGGGGAGAGACGGCCAGGGCCGCACCGCCCGACGCGGCGACGCGACGGCGGGGCGAAACGATCGACACCTCGTATCCCGCATGGTCAGGACCGGCGACGTGCGTGGCCATGGTCAGGAGGTCGGGCACGCCGAACACCTCGGACGCGAAGCAGCCCGGATAGGCCAGGACACCCACGCGCAATGCGCTCACGCTCGCCTCCTCGCTGTCGGCCCTTGGCGAGATTACCCTCGCACATGGCGATCTGGCCCCTCATGGTGTGCGGCGGCATGAGGACACGCTGTCCCCATGAGCGCTGCCAACGGATGTCGTGACGACGCCATTACGGATTTCTCCCGCCGGCTCGTGGACGTGGACGGGACGGTCAAGACGGTGTACGTCGCGGGTACCGGGCCAGCCGTCGTGCTGATGCCGGAGATGCCCGGCATCAGCCCCGACGTCCTTCGGCTGGCGCGGTGGGTACGGGATGCGGGCTTCACCGTCTACGTCCCCTCCCTCTTCGGGACCGACGGCGCCTACCCCACGGCCGAGGGCGGTAGCGAGGTCGTCCGCCGCGCGTGCGTCAGCGCCGAGTTCCGTGCGTTCGCCGGGGGCGGCACCAGCCCCGTCACCGCATGGCTGCGCGGGCTCGCGCGCCAGGCCCACACCGAATGCGGCGGTCCAGGAGTCGGCGCGATCGGGCTGTGCTTCACCGGCAACTTCGCCCTCACCATGGCACTTGAGCCGGCCGTCATCGCGCCCGTGGTCAACCACCCGTCCCTGCCGCTGGACGATCCTGCCGGAATCGAGATCAGCGACGAGGACGCGCGTGCGGTCCGCGACCGCATCGAGCGCGACGGGCTGAAGGTTCTCGCCTACCGCTTCGACGACGACCGCTGGTGCACCGGCCAGCGCTTCGCCGCCTACCGCAGGCTCCTGGGCGACGCCTTCGACGGCCGCGTCCTTACGGGCAGTTCCGCGAACACCACCCCGCCGCCGTTCTTCGCCGACGTGGTCGGGTCTCCCCACAGCGTGGTCACCGCCCACCTCGTGGACGAGGACGGACACCCCACCCTGAAGGCAAGGGACGAGATCCTCGCTTTTCTGACCGACCGACTGAGCCGACACACCTCGTGACACCGGGGTAGGCCGTGGCGAGGCGGTTACGGGAATTCCCCGATACCGCCCGGCCCGGACGCGCCACGGGGGTGCGGGTCCGGGCCGGGCAGCTCTCGCTCAGAGAGAGGCCGCCGCAGGTGCGCCGCGCGCTGCCCACCTGGTTCGCGCTGCCCGGGTTCGCCAAGGTCCCGCGGACGGGCTGACGACACGTGAGTCGGGGCGATACGGACGTGCTTCATGGCTGGGTGATCACCCGGGGGTCCGCGACGGAGGGGTCCACCGGGTCCGTAGGCGTGGACGGCGGCCGTTCGCTGATGCCCGGAGCGTGGGCGGGCGGCGCCGGAGCCGGGGCCAGCGGGCCGCCGGGCAGCACCAGCAGGCACACGGCCACCACGGCGGCAGCCACGCCGAGACCCGCGAAGGCGACCCTGCGCACCCGGCGTACTCCCCAACTGCGCCCCTGCGGGGGCGCCTCGTGGCTCAGGTCGTGGTGGGTGACGAGCGATGCGCGGGCGGCCAGCGCGGCGCGCACCCGGTCCTCGGCCGCGGACCGGCGGTCTTCGGCAAGCGGCTTCATCGGCCCGCCTCCAGCTTCTTCTCCAGGACGTCCAGCGCGCGGCTCGCGGTGGACTTCACCGTGCCCCGCGACAGGCCGAGCGTGTGGGCTATCTGCGCCTCGGTCAGCTCCGACCAGTAGCGCAGCACCAGCACCTCGCGCTGACGCTGCGTCAACTGTGCTAGGGCGTCCATGACTTGACGGTGTTCCTCGGCGAGTAGCAGCCCCTCGTCGACGGGCGGTCCGTGCCCCTGGTGGGGCGGGGTGTAGGCGCGGGCGGTGCGACGTCTGCGCAGCACGGAGCGGGCCGCGTTGACCACGGCGGTGTGCAGATAGGACGCGGGGTCGTCGAGCCCGTCCAGCGAGGTGCCGTATCTGCGGCAGAGGGCGGCGAAGGCGTCCTGGACGACGTCCTCGGCGGTGTACAGGTCGTCCACCAGGAAGAGCGCGAGCCGCACCATGTCGAGCCGCCGCGCCCGGTACAGCTCGGTGAGCGTGGGCGGCGGCTCGCAGCCGTACGGTGTGCCGACTGCCCGCAGACCGTGCCGGCGTACGGGGACGTCCTCGGTCCGGGACATACGGGCGAGCAGCCGGGGCCACCAGGGCAGTGCTGCGGGTATGGCGTACTGCATGGGCCTCGATCCGTTACGGAGGAGCGGGGGGGGGGGGGGGGAGGGGGGGCGGCGCCCTGGGGGACGTTGGTGCCTTCTGGCGT
>NZ_JBVIHM010000031.1:0-50971 GCF_055570295.1 Streptomyces sp. NPDC031265 | reverse complement strand
TGGGGCCTTCCCCGGTCCGGAACAGACGGAAGAGCAGCTGGGACCACGGGGGAAGTGTGGGGGGTGGGGCGTATTACGTGGCCCTCGCTCTGTGCAGGAGGGCGGTCCCCCCCGGGGGAACGCCCTCCCCGCTTCATGGTGCGCTGCTGCTACTTCCGGACTCCGCTGCCCGGCTGGATCACCCGGGGAGCGTTCTCGGCCGGGGCGGCCGCGGCGCCGGGCTTGGCCGCGGCGGCCGGCTTGCCCGCCTCAGTGACCTTCGGTGTACCGGCGGCCTTCGAGACGCCGGGCTGCGACGCCGCCTGCGGGGCGGTGTCCCCGGTCGTGGCGACCTTCGGCGCGGCGGGGGCCGGCGTGGCGCCGGAGTCGGCGACGGCCTGCGCGGCGAAGCCGCCGCCCAGCAGTAGCGCGACTCCGGTGACGGCGCCCAGGACCCGAGGACGGGGACGGTAGTTCCGCTTGGCGTGCGATGACATGGCAATCTCCCGAGGAAGTGAGAAAACGTGGTCTGGTACATCAGCTGAAGGGCGCCTTCATCCCACCAGACGTGCGACTTCGCCGGAGGTTGCGACCACATCCGAGAAACTTCACCGCTGTCTGCCCGTCGGCTTGCCGAGGGGGCGTCGGGGCCGGGAAACCTCCTGGACGTGGCGTTGCGCCGTGTGGGCTGCGGGGGGCTCGTGGCCGGGCGGATCGCGCGGGCCCTCACTCATTCGTATGCCTTGTTCCCATGCGGGCAACAGTGCTGGTTCGCAGCGCGCAAGGCGAAGGACAGTTCCCCGATGAGGCCCTTCCCCGGACGTCGTGCAGGAGCTGACTGGGCCCGTGCCGGGTGGTGACATTCCCGCTGGGCTGCGCCGTCGCCGTCAGTGCGGCCCTGCTCGGGCCGTCACCTGCGGCCCGCAGGCCGTACCGGCGCCCGGTGCGTCGGTGACCTGGGTGTTCAAGGTGAAGCTCGCCGCCACGTACACGGGTGACGGTTCCGGCGTCCACAACACGGCAACGGTGTCGCCGGCGACCGAGGACCCGGCCACCGGCAACAGTTCGAGTACCGCGGGCCCGCCCGGTGGCAAGGCCGACAAGCCCACAGCCGACCTGGAGGTGTCGAACCCGGACGTGTCGAAGCAGACACCCTGACCGACCATGGCGAGCGTGGCGGGCCGCTCGACGGGCCGCCACGCGACCGGTCATCGGCGCTCCCCGAAGCCGGGGGCGCCGATGACTCGCTCAGAAGCGCAGCGCCCAGGAGTTCACGTAGCCGGTGTTTCCGGCGCGGGCGTCGAACACCCGCAACCGCCAGACCCCGTTGGCGGTCTCCGAGGAGGCGTCGATCGCGTAGACCACGGTGAAGTCCGTGACGGCCCAGCCCTCCCATTCGTCCTTGATGGGATACGCGGTGCCGTCGGGGGCGATCACGTCGATCCGCAGGTCGCCGGAGTCGGGGTGCTTGATGTCGATCTCGACGTCGAGGTCCGCCGGGGCTCGGCCGGACACTCCGCTGACGGTCACAGGGGAGTTGACGGTCGCCAGGTCGGCCACCGGGTAGTCCGTGGTGTTCGCGAAGCGGCTGCCGGGCGGACGCTGCGGTGAACTGCCCACGTACAGAAGCCTGTTGGCCGAGCCGGCGCCCGGATCGATCACGGAGCCGGTCGTGGCCGAGGCGGTGAGTGCCGCACCGACCTGGGCCGGGGTGGCCGTGCGGTGGTCGGCGAGATAGAGCGCGGCCGCACCGGTGACGTGCGGCGTGGCCATCGAGGTGCCGGACATGGTCGTGTACCAGTCGTCGGACCAGTACGCGGCGGAGGTGATGGAGTCTCCCGGAGCGAACAGGTCCACCAGCGGCCCGTAGTTGGAGTAGGAGGCACGGTGGTCCTGGTCGCCGACCGCCCCGACCGTCAGCGCGGTCTGGACGCGGGCGGGGGAGTGGCCGACCGCGTCGATGTCCTGGTTGCCCGCGGCGACCGCGTAGGTGATGCCGGAGGCGATGGAGTTACGGACGGCGGCGTCCAGGACGTCGTCCGGGTCCCCGCCCAGGCTCATGTTCGCCACGGCCGGCTTCACCGCGTTGCGGGTCACCCAGTCGATGCCCGCCACCACCTGCTCGGTGGTGCCCTCGCCCGTGTAGTCGAGCACGCGCACCGCGACGATCTTCGCCTTCTTCGCCACCCCGTAGGTGGTGCCCGCGACCGTACCGGCGACGTGTGTGCCGTGGCCGTGGTCGTCCTGCGCGGTCATGTCGTCGTCGATGGCGTCGTAGCCGTAGGAGGCGCGGCCGCCGAAGTCCTCATGGGTGATGTTCACACCGGTGTCGATGACATACGCGGTCGCCCCCTGCCCGGCCGAATCCGGGTAGGTGTAGCCCCCGGCCATCGGCAGACGCCGCTGGTCGAGGCGGGCCAGGCCCCAGGAGGGGGGATCCGGCTGGGTGGCATCGAGCCTCAGCGTCCGGTTCTGCGCCACCTCGGCGACCGCCGGGTCGGCGGCGAGGCGCTGGGCCTGACGCTCCGACAGATGGGCCGAGTAGCCGTTGAGCGCGGCGTCGTAGGTGCGGCGGATCTTGCCTCCGTACCGCTCGACGACGGCTCTGCCCCCCGGCGTACGCGAGGCGGCGCGGGAGGGGTTGAGGACGACGAGGTAGCTGTCGGCGACGGCCCCCGGAGCATGGGCGTACTGAACGACGCCTTCCGGCGGCCCGGCAGCGGATGCCTCCGTGGTCCCGACAAGTACGAGCGCTGCGGCGAGCGCGATCACGGCGCCGCAGCGCCGTCTTAAGCGCGGTGTGATGGCCATCAGGCCAGGGTGGCCGGTGCCGGTCACCCGCACAAGGGCATGCCGCAGCCCCTGGGGACGCTGGTGCGGATGAGGGGAGGGGGCAGCAACGTGTGCCCGATTGCAGGCGCACGCTCGCGCCACCGGGGTCCGTGGCGGTCATGCGCCCCACCCCATCGCGGTGTAGGACCGGCTGACCGCGATGGCGGTGACCGTCCCGCCCCCACCCACCGATGATCCCGACATTCTGAGGTTCGGTGATCTGCTCGCCAGAGCGGCCCGCAACGGCGCACGCCACGGAACCCCCTGTGATCATCTCTCCGTCAGGTCGGCCGGACCCTCGCATCAACCTGTTCTTCCGTACGGGGCGTATGGCGGCACACGAAGCAAGCACCTGGCGTCGGTATGACCCACTGCTGCCTGGCCACATGACAGAGCTGTGGAACGCAGCAACGTGCGGGGGAAGGGGGACGTGTGAAGGGCCAGGTGGCAGCGCCGCGTAGTACTTCAGAGCGATGCGCAGTTCGTCATCATCGAAGAACGGCATCACGGAGAGCGCACAACGTAGTTGAGGCGGGCCCCTACAGGGACGTTCTCGTCGGCGATCATCCTGAGCATCTCCAAGACGGCGACGCGCAGGTCCTCTCGTATTCCACTGTCGTCAGTTCCGGGTGCAACAAACCCCGTTGGCGCTTTCCTCCGGCTTTGTCTCCGATCGACTCAGGAAGGGCATTGCCGCCTGGTCGGCTGGCCCGGAAGATACTCTGCCCGTTCCCCCGCGGTGAGGTTCCGGCCGACTACCTCACAGATCTTCCTGATCGCCCGCGGTTGGTCAGGAAGATCCACCTCCCACAAACGCACCGTGCGGCTCTCCATTTCAGCCGTGGCGAGGGTGCGGCCGTCCGGGCTGAACGCCACCGCCCACACGGCGCGGGTTTGATCGGTGAGGGTGGTTCGGATGTGGCCGGTGGCCGTGTCCCACAGCTGCACCGTACCGTCTCTGCTGCCACCCGCCAGGGTACGACCGTCCGGACTGAACGCCAGCGGCACGCCACGGGTGGTAAGGCCGGCGGGGACAGCGAGGGTGGTGCGGGTGCGGCCGGTGGCCACATCCCATATCCGCACTGTGCCATCGTCGCCGCCGCCCGCCAGGGTGCGACCGTCCGGACTGAACACCACCGAAGTACGCCGGTTGCCTTTGTCCGTGAAGATGGTGCGGGTATGGCCGGTGTCCACATCCCACAGGCGCACGCCGTCATTGTCGCCGGTGGCGAGGGTGCGGCCGTCCGGACTGAACACCACCGACCACACTTCGCGGATATGGGCGGTGAGGGTGGTTCGGATGTGGCCGGTGGTCACATCCCATATCCGCACTGTGCCATCGTCGCCGCCGCCCACCAGGGTACGACCGTCCGGACTGAATGCCAGCGGCACACCACGGAAGCCGTAATCGCCCGGGACGTTGAGGGTGGTGCGGGTACGGCCGGTGGCCACATCCCACAGCTCTACGGTGCCGTCATCGTCGCCGGTGGCGAGGGTGCGGCTGTCCGGGCTGAACGCTACAGACAACGGACTGCGAGGGACGGCGAGAGTGGTGCGGGTACCGCCGGTGGCCACATCCCACATGCGCGCCCCGACCCAACTGCCGCCCGCCAGGATGCGGCCATCCGGGCTGAACGCCAGCGACCACGCGCCGCCGGGGCTGGTGAGGGCAGCGCGGGTATGGCCAGTGGTCACACCCCACAGCTCTACTGTGCCGATGTCGCCGGTGGCAAGGGTGCGGCCGTCCGGACTGAACGCGATCGACCGTGCCATGCGGCTCCGGTCGGTGAGAGTGGCGAGAGCACGGCCGGTGGCCACGTCCCACAGCCGCACGATGCCGTTGTTGCTGCCGGTGGCAAGGGTGCGGCCGTCCGGACTGAACACCAGCGACATGCCCAGGCTGCCCGCGGTGTCGGCGGGGGCGGTGGTGATGGTGCGAGTATGGCGGCCGGTGGCCGCGTCCCACAGCCGCACGGTGCCGTCCTTCTCGTCGCCGGTGGCGAGGGTACGGCCGTCCGGACTGAACTCTACGGACAACGCGTACTTGGCGTGGCCGGTGACGATGGTGCGGGTACGGCGGCCGGTGGTCACGTCCCATAGCCTCACCGTGCCGTCGTCCCTGGTGGCAAGGGTACGGCCGTCCGAACTGAACGCCTTGGGCGTCTCGCTGCCACCGACGTTGAGGGTGGTGCGGGTACGGCCGGTGGCCACGTCCCACAGCCGCACGGTGCCGTCCTTCTCGTCGCCGGTGGCGAGGGTACGGCCGTCGGGACTGAACAGCACCGATGACACGGTGTCACCGGCACGGCTGACGAAGAAGGTTTGCCTCATGAAGCCGTCCATAGTCCACAGCCTTACTGTGTCGTCGTCGTAGACAGCGGTGAGGGTGCGGCCGTCTGGACTGAATGCCATCGCCCCCACGCTGAGGTCGGCAACGTCGGGGACGGCAGTGCGGCTACGGCCAGTGGCCACATCCCATATCCGCACTGTGCCATCGCCGCCGCCGCCCGCCAGGGTGCGACCATCCGGACTGAACGCAATCGGCCCAATCTCAATGTCGGTGCTTTCTCCGTCAATGCCGCTGCCGTGTACGGTGAAGCGGCGTTTGAGAGGGATGGCAGCGGCCGTGTAGAGGCTTTGGCTGGCTTCTTCTGTGTGGCTGGTGCGGTAAGCCTCGATAGCGAGCAGGGAAGCTAGGTCGGGATCCGTGCCGATGAGGGCGCTGGACTGGGCGGCGAGCTGTCGGGACAGAGCCCGTTGTTGTGCCTCGACTGCGGTCTGGCGTTGCCAGAAGGCCAGACCGGCGGCGATGAGGGCTCCGATGAGCGCGCCGACCAGGATGATGTTGAGGCGTCTCGTGCGGCGCAGAGCGGCTTGTTGGCTCCGCCGACTGGCGTCGACGAACGCCGTGACATCGATGGGTAGTCCGCGCTTCCGGGACCAGTCCTCTCCCTCGGCAAGGTCGGTGCCATGCAGTAGGTCGTCAGGGTCGTGGTGTTCACGCCAACGGGCGCGCTGTCCCTCGGCGCGGTGGAGCCAGGTGTGGAACTTGCGGTCCAGGGCCACCCACTCGCGTAGATCGCCCCAGTCCCTGATGAGGATGTCGTGGATGAGTTCGGCGACCACACCGACGGGGGGAGGCCCGGGGTCGCGCGCGTGAGTGGTGATGATCCGGTGGCCAACGAGCGCGTCCAGTACTGCATCAGCAGTGTCGCCGACGGCTGGATCCGCTTGGTCGGTCGTATCCGTGGCGAGGTCGCGCAGCGTGTCGAGGGGAACTTGCTGACGAGTAGCAGGGACTTGGCGAGCGGGATCGGCAGGGTGTACCAGGGCAGTGAGGATGCGGCGGGCGGTGGCCCGATGCCTTGAGGGCAGATTGTTGACGGCGTCGTTGGACCATCTGGTGAGGGCTCCGGTGATCTGACCGACGCGTTCGTAGGCGGCATGAGTGAGAAGACCATCAGTGCAGCGTTCGGGCTCACACAATTGCTGCAGGGTCAGTTGCAGGGGCGTGAGCAGGGTGGCGGGCGCTGTTCCGGTGGCGGCCCGTGGATCGGCAGCCAGTACGTCGCGGATGATGCGCTCGGTCAGTCCTGCTTCGATCCGTAGGCCGACGGCTCGGGCGGGTCCGGTGATGATGGCGCGCAGGTCTCTTCTGTTCAACGTGGCGGGCACGTTGAGCAGGCCGGGAGCGGCGGCCTCGAGAAGTTCCGGGGCTCGGGCGGCGAGGTGCGGATAGAAGTCATCCCGCATGATCAGGATGACCGTGGCCGCCACTGGGGCCTTGACCAGTGACGTCAACTGTGCGAACACCGTCTCCGGGGTGTGGTCGGTCGAGTCCGTTTCGCCCTGCTGTCTTGTCTGCGTGGGCTGAGAGCTTCCGGAGCGGGCGAGGAGCTCTTCGAATTGGTCGATGACGAGCAGGAGACGCTCACAGGCTGGGTTGGCCGCCAAGTGGTGCTGCACGGCGGTGACAAGGCCGTCGGTGGCGGCACCGGCCAGGCCCTGCCGTTCCAGTTCGACTGCCAGGTCCTCTCCGGGCCGGGGAACCAGGATGGTTTGCCACCGGTCGCTGCCCGGCAGCTCTGCGAGTCCAGGGAGTTTAGGCAGAACGCCGGCCTGGATCAGTGAGGACTTGCCCGAGCCTGACGGGCCCAGGAGCAGTAGGGTGCGGCGCTGCCCGGCCAGCGAAGCCACTACGGCGTTCATGGCAGTGTCGCGGCCGTGGAACCAGGCCGTGTGCTCGGCAGTGAGGGGCTCCAGGCCGCGGTACGGGCACACCTCACGCACGGCCAGGTCAGGCCACACCCGACGCAGTATCTGCGTCGGAGTCGCGTAGGCGATGTCCTGGCCTCGCAGGTGCTCGTCGGGCGCGGTGATGGCGGTGACCATGCCGATAACCAGACCAGTGACGTCGTCGACGACCGGCCCACCGCTGAATCCCCGGGTCAGATCGTTGGCCGCGGTCAGCTGCAATAACAGTCTTTCACCGTTGTTATCAGCCACATAGTGATCGCCATGCTCGCCGTCACCGCCCTTGGACAAGAGGTCGCCGGACAGTGCGTAGCCGAAGTGTCCTGCGGGTGGGGCCTGGTGGGGAAACCCGAAGCAGCGCACCCGGTGCCCCTGGCACCCGGCAGGGGACCCCAATTCCAGGCCATGCACCGCTGACGGTATGTCCCGCAGTCGGATCACCGCGACATCATCGCCTTCTGGGGACCGCCACGGCTCGGCCAGCACCTCTCCTTCGGCCTGCGGAGCCCCCACCGCCTGCGGAAACCTGAGCCGTACGACGTCGCCAGGCCCGAACCCGGCATCCCGCACCACATGCGCGCAGGTGAACACCACGCCTTCAGCGGTTAGGAATGCCGCTCCGGCCACCTCGCCCTTGGTCGACAACACCTGTGCAACCGCTGCCTGCATTTTGCGGCTGGGCTCATGGCTGGGATGTGAAGCTGCAATATCCTCCGACACCCCGCGAGTCCTCCTCGTTTCGCGGAATCAGCTGGCCGCGTTGTTGGACTCGCGCTGCCAGGCCACAGTCACCTTCAGGTGGCAACTCGCCTCGCTTCGGGCAATCACCGCACCCGCCTGAGTTGCGATGTCCACCCCGAACTCGATCTCCACCGAGTCCGGTCCCGCCTCCCGCAACTGCTGCACCGCCGTCCGAGCCATCTCCGTGACCGGACGCAGAGCCGCCTGCATACTCAGCGGAAGTTCACGAATCGCGTCGCCGACTCGCCCGGCCTTCACCGGCCCCTCGGACACGTCCGGCGCTTCGACCAGGATCGAGCTGCCATCTTCTAGCGCAAGACGCGCAAGACTGCGCACTGGCCCACCCTTCCCCGTTGAAATCCAGCTGCCCCAAGGTTATCTGGTCGCGCATCAGATAAGGCGGGGCTTGGAACAACCTGCACGGCCCCTTCCTGCGACGCACAGTCACACCGTCGAAGACGGTGCGTACCGCAGGTGATGCGCCCGATCAAGGGCAAAGGAGGGATCGGGGCTGGCAGGATGCGACGATCTCTCCCAAATGGCGCAACCGTTCTAGGGGACGGGCGTTGTGCGTCTTCAGTTCGGCGTTGCGCAAGGTCAGCTCCAGATCTGGTAGGAGGCGCCGGCCTCGGTGCACAGATTCACGACCGTGATCTTGCCGTCGGCGAGCTCGTGCAGCCCGTGCATCAGTCGCTCGAACGTCTCCATCAGCGCGCGGTCGATTTCCGTGAGCGCGCTCTGCCGCCCGCGGAGAGCCGGTCAAAGGTACGCCGAATGCGCAGCCGCGTCTCGTCGTTCACGCCGGCTTCGTGCTTCCCTTGGCGTCGTCCGTGGTGCAGTCCAGACCTGGTCGTGGACTCCGGCCAGTGCGTCCTCGACCTTGGGCGTACCGAGTATCACAGCGGCAGATCATGTGACTAGTGATCGCTTGTGTCGTCGAGCGATCATGCTGATGAGCGTGACGGAAGAGCAAGTCGGTGGCTGGGCGCTGAGTTGGTGGCGTCTCTGGGCGGGTTCTATCCGACGGGGCGGCCTGAGCCGCGGGAGGTGTTCGCGGAGCTGGTCGAGGGGCTCGGTGTTCCTGCCCGGGCGCCCCGTCAGGGGCCGATGACCGGTCCGACAACATCGATCCCGACAACTGGCTTGCCTGATGAACTGCTGGAACGTGCCACGTACCGGGTGCGAACCGGGCGTCGGGGGAGCGCCGTTGGAGGAGTACCTGCCCGGCCTGTTCGAACACGAGGTGTACGCCGACGATGTTGGGCTGGGTTCCCATGGAGGTCCTCCGGTGGCATCAGTACGGACTGGTGCTCGGGAAACCGGCACGGTTGGTCATGCGTAACGGTGAAGCGGGGGCGAGTGGCCGTATGAATGTTCTATGTGCCGGTGCGGGGCCGTGGTACCGCGCTTCACTGTTGTGATCTTTCGTTCGATCCACCCCTGGGGGTGCGGCCACCCGAATCGGTGATTGCACAACGCCGTGCCCCCGGTTGCGTCACCGCCCCGCGGCGGACGCCTCGCCGGCCGGCCCGTGACCCCAGCCGTTCTCCAGCAGGGCGAACACCTCGCCCAGCATCCGCGGCGGGTCGTCGCGGCCACGGAGCAGGCCGAGGGTCTCCAGCGCGAAGCGGGCCAGGGCCGCGGAGGCGATGTCGTCCTCGGGGGCGCCGGTCGCTTCGGCGATGGCGGCCGTCAGGGCGCTCTCGTGCCGCCGCCACATGCGGTCGGAGGCCTCCCGCAGAGCAGGTGTCGACTCCACCAGTTCCTTGTAGGCGGCGAACCCCGGGTCGTCGCCGGGCCGGGACGCGTACGTCTGCATCAGATGGTCGCGCAGGGCGTGGATGACCCACTGGCCGGGAGCGCGGTCCCGTACGGCGGCGACGAGCGCGGCCTCCCGGCCCTCGTCCTCGTCGAAGACCAGGGCCTCTTTGCCGGCCATCTCGGCTGGCGCTGGAGCTTCTACGTCAACCTGCCGATCGGCCTGATCGTCCTGGTCTGGCTCCAGCTGATGCTGCGGCTGCCCAGGATCCGCACCAAGGCACGGATCGACTACCCCGGGGCCGCTCTGCTGGCCGTCACCATCTGCTCGCTCATCCTCGTGACCACCTGGGGCGGTACCCAGTACGCCTGGGGCTCGGCCGAGATCGTCGGCCTGGCCGTCCTCACCGTCCTCGCCCTCGCCGCGTTCCTGTGGTCCCAGACCCGGGCAGCGGAGCCGGTGCTGCCGCTGCGCATCTTCCGCAGCCGCAACCTGGCCCTGTCCTCCGTGCTGGCCCTGGTCGTCGGCGTGGCGGTGTTCGGCGTCGTCAGCTATCTGCCGATGTTCCAGCAGACCGTGCAGGGCGCGTCCGCCTCCAACTCAGGAATGCTGCTGCTGCCTCTCATGCTCCCGATCGTGCTGGCCGCGCAGCTCGTGGGAAGGGTGACCACCAAGACGGGCAAGTACAAGATCTTCCCCGTGGTCGGCGCGGCCGGCATCGTGCTCGGCCTCTCCCTGCTCTCCACCGTGGACACCTCCACCAGCCGCCTGACCTCCTCCCTCTACATGGCGGTGCTCGGTACGGGGCTGGGCCTGGTGATGCAGATGCCGATGACGATCGCGCAGAACAGCGTCGAGATGAAGGACATGGGCGTCGCCTCCGCCTCCTCCACCCTGTTCCGCACCGTCGGCGGTTCCTTCGGCGTCGCGCTCTTCGGGTCGCTCTTCGCCCGTCACGTCGACCACGGCATGCAGGCCGCGCACGTGGACGGCGCCCGTGCCGACAGCACCCAGCTCGATCCGTCGGCGCTCGCGAGCCTGCCGCCCACGGTCAAGGACGCCTACCTCGACGCCGTGGCGTCCGGCACCCACGCGCTCTTCCTGTGGGGCGCGCTCATCTGCCTCGCCGGCATCGCCGCGGCCTGCTTCATCAAGGAAATACCCCTGCGCGGCAAGCCCACCGCAGCGCCCGCGACACACAAGGCCACGGCAGTACAGGCGAGTTGAGGCCCTATGGCCGGCACGACTGCCACACCCCTCTGGCGCGTACAAGTGACACGTACAAAAGCGAAGCCACGCCGGGGGCCGACTCCGGCTCGTACCGCCCCGCCGGATCGCGGGTGGCCGGCACCTGCCACACGTACTCGAACCAGGCGTGAATCATCTTGTAGCCGTGTGCCCCGGAGCGGAAGAGGGTCATCGGCAGGGCCGCCGGGGCCCTGGGGGCGTGGAGGTTGGGCGAGCAGTAGCAGACGTGCGGGAAGATGGCCGTCGTGCACTAGGGGGCGGCCATGGCCAGTCTCAGATGGATGTGCGGTCCCATCGTGGCCCGCAGGCCGCGACGGTCACCCTCGTCGACTCGACGGCGCGCTCCAGCTGAGAGGTGTGCTCGGGGCTTCGGCCGGCCTCTTCGGTCGCGGCCCCGGACGGGGACATCGGGGTTGGCCGGATCGCAGACGGCCGCCCGGCCGCCCGGATCCGGACCCGACCGCCGGTCTCCCGCAGCATCGTCTCGATGTCGCGGTAGAACGGTCCGAGGGGGTTGCAGAACATCCGCAGAGAGACGCCCATCGTGAGGATCTCGCGGTTCTCGAAACTGCGGAACTCCTCCGACAGCCGGGTCTGCGCGTTGTCGCGGCGGGGCGATGTCTCGCGGTCCTTGTAGACGAGGCTGATCCCGGCGTCGGACAGCTCGTTGAAGATGCGCCACACCTCGTCCCCGGGCCACTTCTCCTTGAGCCGGTCGTAGGAGAACGACACCAGGATGGGGAAGAGCACGGCCGATCCCAGCGACTCCAGAACCACCGCCGACAAGGCCCACAGCTGCTCTCGGTGAGGACGCCGACCGCGAGTCCCGAGACCAGTGCGGCGAACCCGATTGCGGCGCAGAGGTAGAGGAACTTCTGGTGCACGACGGACGGAGTCACGCGGGTGTCCCTTCCCGGTTCCGCGTCCCAGGGCCTTCATCAGGATCGTCCCGGGGGAGCCGCCACCCGTCACCTCCTCGATCTCGACGGCCAGGAGGCGGTACTCGGCACAGCGGGCCTGGAACGTATGGGCCTGGTCGGGGAAGGCCGAGAGGAGCAGGCCGCAACGCACCCGTCCCGTACGGCACTTAACATCTCGCCCGCACCGGAATCCCCGGTCTCGTCCGCACCCGAGTATCGAGGGATGACCACCGCGTCGGCGTCATCGTCGGCGCCCGAAGAGGCGAATCCTGAAGGCAATGCGAAAGTGAATCACGTGCGTGCCGGGGACGCTGCCAGCGTCCGAACGGCGGGTCGGATCCGATGGATTTCGACGGCTGAATCGGACACTCGTGAAGGCTTGAAGAAGGGGAATGCACATGCGAAATTCCAGGAAGCTTGCCGAGGCGGCGATCATCGGTGTCGGGATGACGGGCATGCTGGCCGTCTGCGGACCGGCGGCACAGGCAGCACACGCGGCTCCGACAGGGCATGCTGCTGTGCGGCAGGTCGGCGGTGGCGCCGCGTCGACAGCGCCCCAAACCGTGGGGTTCAGCGGAAAGGTCATCGAATTCAAGGACGGTCACCTTGAGCTCGCCACCACCAACGGAGAGGTGACCTTCGAGCTCGCCAAGGGAACGTACCGCTACGGATTCCTTCAGCCGGGATTCCATGCCTATGTGGCGGCTTACGAGCAGAATGGCACCTGGGTGGCAACCGCCATATTCGCCGACCCGTAAACAGGCCGCGGAACAGTGTTTCCCTCGGTGCTCCCGGTGGCAGAGTGGTTCTATGTGTGGCCGTTACGTCTCCACCCGCAGCCCCGAGGACCTGGTCCAGCTCTTCCAGGTCACCGACTGGCACGCCCAGGAGAGCCTGGCGCCGAACTGGAACGTCGCGCCGACCGACGAGGTATGGGCCGTCCTGGAGCGCACCGCGCGCGGACATGACGATGCCGCGCCGCACGGCAGGCAGTTGCGGCCGCTGCGCTGGGGGCTGGTGCCGTCATGGGCGAAGGACGTGAAGGTGGGCGCCCGGATGATCAACGCCCGAGTGGAGACCGTCCACGAGAAGCCCGCCTTCCGCCGCGCCTTCCTCAAGCACCGCTGCCTGCTGCCGGCCGATGGCTTCTACGAGTGGGAGCAGGTCAAGGACCAGGACACCGGCAAAGTGCGCAAGCAGCCGTACTTCATCCATCCCGAGGACGACCAGGTGATGGCGCTCGCCGGGCTGTACGAGTACTGGCGCGATCGCTCGGTCAAGCACGACGACGATCCTGACGCCTGGTTGGTGACCTGCACGATCATCACCACCGAGGCCACGGACGCGGCCGGCCGCGTGCACCCGCGCATGCCGCTGGCGCTCACCGAGGACCATTACGACGCCTGGCTCGACCCCCACCACCAGGACCCCGATGAGCTGCGCACCCTACTGACCCAGCCCGCGGGCGGCCACCTGGACGCCCGCCCGGTCTCCCCGGCCGTGAACAATGTGCGCAACAACGGCCCGGAACTCCTGGAGGGGGCCGCGCCGTAGATCGCTCAGGGGGGAAGACGTCCCGCTGTCTGCGGCCATGGACTTGGCTTCCGTGACGGACTCTCCCACGGAGAGTGCCAGGCACAAAGGTGCCGTGGGCGCGGCGCCAACGCGGCACCGTGTCATCATGCCGATATGACACGCGGCCGGATCATCTTCCTCAACGGCACCTCCAGTTCAGGGAAGACGAGCATCGCCCGGGACCTTCTGGACATCCTGGATGACGGCGTCTTCTTCCACCTGGCGGTGGACGGCTTCAACGCGATGCGCAGCAAGCGGGAGCTCGGGACCAAGGAGTTGGACGCCGCGCTGCGGCGGACCAGGATGGGTTTCCACCGCTCGGCTGCGGCGATGGCCGCGGTGGGCAACGACATTGTTGTCGACCATGTCCTGAGCGAACCGTGGCGGCTGCTCGACTGCCTGACGGTTCTGCCACCCGAGAACGTGCTGTTCGTCGGCGTCCACTGCCCGATGGACGAACTGATGCGCCGTGAGCAGGCCCGAGGTGACCGCCCGGCGGGCCTCGCAGCGCACCAGTACGACGTGGTTCACGGTCACGGGGACTATGACCTGGAGTGCGACACCAGCACGGCGAGCCCACGCGAATGCGCTCGGCGGATCAAGGAGTTTCTCCCGTACCGCCCCACTCCCACCGCCTTCACCCGCCTCCGCGCACGCTACCTGACGGAAGGAAGGACAGACTGACGCCACGCCTCGGTCTCGGGCGACAGTACGTCGCCGATGTGGATTCCGGCTGATTGTTCTCGCGGAGTGTGGCTTTGACGGGCCATTGGTAGGGGTGCCCCCCATCGATGCTCGGGGGACAGCCGTAGTGAATGGGACGGCCGTTCCGCTTAGCGTCTGACGGTGTGAGACATATACGGAACAGGGTGAAGAGACACCCCTTTGGTGGAAGTCAACCAGCCGCGTCCGTAGGGCCGTTGGCCGAAAGCTCAGCCGTTGTGGCGCTCGCCTTGGCCACGGCGAGCGCGGCGCACACCGCCTGCACTCCCGACCGCAACCCCCCGCATCCCGAGGAGACTTCGTGATCACCCCCAGCCCCGCCCTGCGCCGCACTTCGGCCGTGGGCCTCGCTCTCGCCGCCTGCCTCGGCGCGGTACCCACCGTAACGGCCACGGCGGCGGTGCCCACCGCGTCGAAGTCCGGAGCCTCGCTCGACCGTTACTACGATCAGCGCCTGGGCTGGGGCAGCTGTGCCAAGGGGCCGGGCGACAGTATGGGCCGCGATCTCGACAAGGCCGGGGTGCAGTGCGCGGACGTCACCGTGCCGCTCGACTACGCCGACCCCCGGGGTCGTACGATCACCGTGGCGATATCCCGGCTCAAGGCCACTGACACCCGCCACCGCATCGGGTCGATCCTGCTGAACAACGGTGGTCCTGGTGGGAAGGCGCTTGAGTCCCCGCCGGAATTCCATGCGTGGATGAAGAGGACCGGCCCGCGGTACGACATAGTCGGCTTCGACCCGCGCTTCGTCGGCCGTAGTACCCCGCTGGACTGCGGTTGGTCCGTCGGCACCAACATCTTCTCGGCCGGTCTCAGCCGGGCGGGTTTCGAGCGCCAGGTCGCCCTGCAGAAGGATCTGGCCGCCAAGTGCCGTGCCACCAACGCCTCCGTGCTGCCGCACGTCACCACCCGTAACACGGCCCGGGACATGGACGTCATCCGTGGAGCGCTCGGCGAGAAGAAGATCTCCTACTTCGGTTACTCGTACGGCACTTACCTGGGCACGGTCTACACCCAGATGTTCCCCGGCCGCACCGACCGCATGGTCCTGGACGGTGCCGTCGACCCCCGCAAGTTCGGCCCCCGGCTGCTCCAGGCGGCCGTCGGCGAGAACGAGCAGGCGCTCGCCGACTGGGCCGCGTGGGTTGCCGCCCGCAACGGCACGTACGGCCTCGGCCGCACCCGCGCACAGGTCCTGGCCACCATCGACCACATCATCAAGACCTCCGCGCGCGGCCCGCTGACCGTCGGCACGGCGCCCGAGACCTTCCAACTCGACGACACCCAGGTCCCGTTCATCCTGCTCGCCGGGGTCGACAGTGACACCGACACGTCCCGGGCGACCCTCGCCGAACAGGTGTCCGTGCTGAACAAGGCCGCGGCCGGGCAGCCGACCCGCCTGTCGCCGATCTTCGCCGCGACCCTGCGGCTCGCGATGACCGGCGAGCAGTCACACCACGGCAGTGTGCAGTCCGCGGTCATCTGCGGGGACAAGGCGGCCCCGCGCGACCCCGAGGTCTACTGGCGGGACATCGAGCGCAGCCGTGCCGCGTACCCGCGCTTCGGCGCGCTGGTCAACAACATCGGCCCGTGCGCCTTCTGGGACCGGCCCCGCGAGGAGCCCACTCAGGTGAAGCGCGACGCCAAGGTGCTGATCGTGTCCGCCACCGGCGACCCGCGCACCGCGCACAAGGGTGCCGTCGCCCTGCACGGCCTGCTGCCGAGCTCCAAGCTGATCACCCTCAAGGGCGCCAACCGGCACGCGATCTACGGCCTCTATGAGAACGCCTGCGTCGACAACAGCGTCAACCAGTACCTGGCCACGGGCAAGCTGCCCGCCAACGACCAGACCTGCTCCAAGCAGGCCGGCCAGCCCTAGGGCGTGTTTCGAAAGTAGCGTCGTCCGCCCGAAGGGCGGGCCGGGCAGACGGGACTTTCGAAACACGCCCTAGACGGCAGGGCTGATGGAGGGGCTGCCCGTCGCCGGCCTCGGGAACGCGTCGGCCGTGATGCGCTCCAGTGCCGCGCGGATGAGCGCGTTGACGGCGGCGGGCTGCTCCTGGTGGGCCATGTGCCCGGCCTGTTCGATCACGTGGAAGGTGCCGTACGGGGTCAGCGCGGCGAGCGTACGGGACACCTCAAGCGGTATCTCGGAGTCGTACCGACCGTGCAGGTAGGCCACCGGGACGGCGATCCCGGTCAGTGCCTCGCGCGGGTCGTGGGACATGGCCTCGGTGAACAACTCGTCGATGAAGCGCCCCGATTCGAGGATCTGGCGCACCGTCTGCCGTACGGGCTCCACCGGTGCCGTAGGACCGAACCACTTCGGGACCCAGTTGGCCACGGTTGCCGCACGGTCGACGGCGAGGGAGGAGATCAGGGAGCGCAGGGCACTCGCCATGCCCTGGCTCGGCCAGTGGCCGGGTCCGCTGACCGACACCACACCGGCGACGTGCTCCGGTGCGCGAAGAGCCGTTTCGAGGGCGAAGGTGGCCCCGAGCGAACTGCCCACCAGCAACGGCCGTTCCAGGTCGAGGTGTTCGATGAGGGCGAGTATGTCTTCTACGTTGGTCCGTGTGGTGTTGCCGGTGGACGGATGCTCCGAGCGTCCGCATCCCCGCCAGTCCACGGTGATCACGCGGTGGTCGGCGGCCAGGTCGGCGACTTGGGCGTCCCAGGCCCGGCCGCTGGTGCCCCAGCCGTGCAGGAACAGCACCGGGGCACCCGCTCCGGTGTCCGTGTGAAAGAGCTTGACCCCGTTGACGGTCGCGTACGGCATGAGCGGCTTTCCTCTCTGACGCTCTGACTCTCTGACTCGCCACGCGGGAAACGCGGCGTTGTGCGGGCAACTTCACTGAGCCACTTCACCGCCTTACCGAGCGACGACCAAGGTCCGGTTCGCTCGTACACTCATCAAGGATCGTGATGAATTCGGGGTGGCCGGAGGTAGGTAGTGGAACTGCGTCAGTTGCGGTACTTCGTGGCCGTTGCCGAGGAACTGCACTTCGGCCGGGCCGCGGAGCGCCTGCACATCGTCCAGCCCACCGTCAGCCAGCAGGTCCGGCGCCTGGAGCGCGAACTCCAACAGGACCTGTTCGACCGCACCACACGCCAGGTCGCCCTCACCGCCGCGGGCGCCGCGTTCCTGCCTCACGCCCGGGCCGTCCTGGCAGCCGAGCGCGCGGGCCTCGATGCCATGGCCGACCACCGCGCCGAACAGAACGCCGTGCTGCGCATCGGCACCAGTGTCGGCCTCGGGACCCGCCTCGAACACGTCCTGGCTTCGCTGGCGGCGAGTGCCCCTGACATCACCGTCGAACTGACGAGTTCCCCGACGGCCAGCCGCCTGCAAGCCGTACGGGACGGTGAGCTGGACGCGGCCTTCGTACGCGGGGCGAGTCGCAGCCAAGGGCTGGACCTCATCCCGGTCTGGAAGGATCCCCTGGTCGTGGCCCTTCCCGCAGCCCACCCCCTGGCCACCGGCACTGCCGTCCACGTGGCCGACCTCGCCGCTCTGCCCCTGCGGATCGTCCCTCGCGAGAACAACCCCCATCTGGTGGACCTGGTGGTCGCGGCGTGCAACGGCGCCGGGTTCGAGCCAGTCGTCGGCCCCGCCTTCACCACCGACCAGGACACCCTTGCCGCGATCGCCACCGGCGCCGCCAGCTGGACGGTCTTCTACGCCGCCCAGGCCGCCCGCCTCCCCGCCGGGCGCACTGTCTTCCGGCCCTTCGCGCCTCCCGTCCCGATGGCCGAGACCTTTCTCGCCGTCCATCCCGCCACTCCCGCGCGCCGCCTCACTCCTCTCCTCGCCGCCTGCAACGCCCAGGAATAACGGCGCGGGCTGCCGAGTCTGATCGTCCTCAGGTACGGAGAGCGGCGTCGAGATCGCGGATGAACTCTCCGACGCGTCCGCCTCCGGGAGGTGCGACAGGCAGACGGCCGAGCACCGCGTTGACCGCCGGAGGCGCGTGATGGCGCGCCCAGTCGAGGGTTTCCGCAGGGACGCGCCCGTCCTCTGCGGCTGCCAGCTCTTCCGCGCGGGCCGCGTGTGCTGCCGCGCCGAGGATGTGTTTGACCTGATGAGCGCTTGCCTTGGGATGGAGGTAGGCAGCGGCGGCGGCATGGCTCGCCGCTCGTGCCGCGTCGGCCGCGGCGGGTGAAGGGGCTTGTTGTGCCGCTCTGTACACCGCCCATGCGCTCTGCCGAAGGGCGCCCGTGCGCCGACCGCCCCCGGCGAAGGCGTGTGCTGCGTCGATGGCGTCGCGAGGGCGCGTGTCCGCAGGAAGATGCTGCTCGAAGAGCGACAGCACTCTGCGGGCGCAGTCGGCCGCGTAGCCCGTGATCTCGCGCAGTTCGTGTTCGCTCAGCTCAATGTCCTCTGACTCGTTCGGCACGGTTCAATCCTGCCGCAGCCAGACTCCCCGGGACGATCCCATGCTGTGCGCTCCCACCCACTCCCCACTTTTTGGTGGAGCGCGTGCATCCGGTTCCAGTCGCTGTGATGCGCCTCGGCTTTCTGATCTCCGGGGGATCACGTGTCGACTCGCATGCTCACCGCGCTTGCCGTCGGCTCTCTCGTACTGGTCGCGGGATGTTCGGGCGGCGGCGGTGACGCCAAGAGCGGAGCGACGCCCAAGAAGCCCGACGGCGCGGAGTCGGCACCGGCTGCCTCGCAGCCCACGCACGGGTTCCTCGTCCGTGGGACGGCCACGGGCCCGTGCGTTGGCCAGCACCTGGCGTACACCGCGCTGCTCGCCCGTACGGGATCGGAATCCGCGCGCGGCGGCGCCTGTGCGCGTGGTAGACAGTCGCTGATCATCAGGCTTGATTCCAGGGGGAGTTATGAGCAGCAGTCAGGAAGTCATGAGCGGCGAGCACGGCGGACCGGTGACCCTCGTCACCGGCGGGGCGAGCGGGATCGGTGCGGCGACCGTGCGGCGGTTGGTCGGGGCCGGGCATCGGGTGGCCGTAACCGGCCGCGACCAGGGACGGCTCGACGGGTTCGCCGCCGAACTGGGCGCCGGGGAGGCCTTGTTGCCCATAGCCGCTGACACCACCGACTTCGCGGCGGTCCAAGGTGCCGTCGACACCACGGTCAAGGTCTTCGGGCGGCTCGACCACGTCGTCGCCAACGCGGGGTTCTCCACCCACGACAACCTCGCCGACGGCGACCCCGAGGAGTGGCGCGAGATGCTCCTCGTGAACGTCCTCGGCCCTGCTCTCCTTGTGAAGGCGGCGCTCCCGGAGCTCATGGCCAACGGGGGCCGGATCATCCTGGTGGGCAGTACCGCGGGCATCAAGAACACCCCCGGCAACATGTACTCGGTCAGCAAGACCGCCCTCACCTCCCTCGCCGAGAACACCCGCGTCCTGGTCACCGGTGCCGGAGTCGGCGTCACCCTGATCGCCCCCGGCCGGGTCGACACCCCGTTCTGGAGCAGCCACCCGCAGGGCGCCGCACCCACAGGTCCGGTGATGACTGCGGAGAACGTCGCCGACGCCATCACCTGGGCGCTCGGCCAGCCGGCCGGAGTGGATGTGAACACCGTGGTGGTCCGCCCCATCGGGCAGGTCCACTGACCCACGGGCGCACGCAGGGGCCCTTTGTATTGGTCGAGGTGGTCGGTGAGATGGCGATATGACGACCTGGTTCCGCATCTACTGCGAGGACGAGGATCTGTGGCGGTATTTCGAGGCCGATGGCCAGGGTTGGGCGGCACGTCAGGTTGAGATCCGGAGGAAGGATTCACGGCCGTTGGTGGCTGCCTCTTTGGCGGAGGTGCTGCACTTGCGTGATCATGCCGATCTGGCGGCGATGGGTCGCTACGAACGCCGGTACGGCGTTCTCGCCGAGGGTCCCATGGATGGCTGGCAGGGCCAGTCCCAGGCAGCCGAGATCTCCGCGGAGGAGTTCGAGCAGCTGTGGGCAAAAGCACGGCGGGCTCTCGGCGGGCGACCACCCGGGTGGGGGAGTGGGTTGGTTGGTATCCCCATTGCGGGGCATTCCAAGAGGATGCCCCCGACACCCGCGGGGGCCTGCACGTCAGGAGTTTCCATGACCGACTACGTCATCACCGTGCCGGGCACGTTCGTGCACGGCGTCACCGACGCCCAGCGTTCCGCGGTGGAGCGGAAGCTGCGTCCCCAGGACCCGGCGAACACCGACTTCGGGGAGAACGAGGAGTTGAGCCTGTTGACCGTCCAGGACGGCAACACGTTCTCCGTCCGGCTCGAAGTGGAGGCCGCCAGCCGCACCGAGGCCGAAGCGAACGCGGTGCGGCTGGTCTCCACTGCCCTGCGCGACAGCGGATTCACCGAGGAGGACGCCCCCTTGGGGCCTGCAGCGGTCACGGGGATCGACCGCGAATTCTGAACTGTGCCAGGGTGCTTCGCGTACGCGCGGCAGGCTGCCGCTCAGCCCTCGACGATACGACGATGAGGGACTCGGGGCGCGTCGAGGGCGGTCGAGCGTCAGCTCCCGGGGCAGAGCTGCGCGTGCACCGCCTCGTTGACCTTGGCCGCCTTGGCCAGGCCGAAGCCATCCGGGTGCGCGGGCGAGGTGAACCGCTTGTTCGCGAGGTCCACCTGCTTGGCGTGGTCCTTCGGGCTGCTCGCGATGGTGCTGCAATGATTGAGTCCACGGTCGACTGCCTTGTCGGGCTTGCCGTGCACGATGTCGGGGTCGATCGAGGTCAAGGCGACGATGTACCTCGCCTGAGTCGCGGCATCAGGCCGTCGCGGGATGCCCAACTTGGCCAGGCCGTCCGCTATTTGCTTGGATGCGGAGGCCTTCGGAATGACGACGGACGTCGATGCCTTGGGTGCTCTGGGTGCGTCGTCGTCGCTGCTGCACGCGGTCAGCCCTGCTGCTGTGACGAAGACGGTGCATAACGCGATGGCGGTACGGTTCACGGCTCTCCCAGTGTTGGCGCTGTGTGCACGGGAGTTGATCGCCGAACGGGCCCGATGGTTGTAGAAGCGGTAGGGAGAGTGCTTGGTCCGGGCGGAGGAGTCGTGGCGCGGTTCAGGGCGTCAGGACGACCTTGCCCGTGGCGGTGCCGGACTCCGCCAGGCGCAGCGCCTCGGCGGCCTGGGCGAGCGGGAGTTGCGCGGCGATACGGGCGCTGACGTCGCCCCGGGCCACGGCGGCGAACACCTCGGTGAGGTCGGCCCGGAGGCGGGCGCGGAACCGGTCCCTGCCGAGGGCGCGGCCGGCCCAGATGTTGTAGAAGTGGGCTCGGCGGCCGTTGGGCAGGGTGTTCCAGAGCCAGGTGCGGGCGAGGATCTTCAGTACGGGCCACTGCTTGGAGCCGGTGTCGTCGCGGGTGGAGGCGCTGCCGTAGGAGACGAGCGTGCCGCCGGGTGCGAGCAGGTGCCAGGAGTCGATCACGCTGCGCCCGCCGACGTGGTCGAAGACCGCGTCCACCCCGCCGGGCACCAGCTCCCGAACCCGGGAAGCCACGTTGCCCGCACGGTAGTCGACGGGGATCACGCCGACCTTTCGCAGGGCTTCGTGGTGCCGTGGAGACGCCGTGCCGATCACCTCGGCACCGGCCGCACGCGCCAGCTGGACCAGGACGGAGCCCACTCCGCCGCCCGCGCCGTGCACCAGGACGGTCTGCCCGGCGCGAACCCGCGCCCGGCGGTGCAGCATCTGCCAGGCCGTGATGCCGTTGACCACCACGGTTTCCGCCTCCGCAGCCGTGAGGCCGTCCGGGACGAGTACGGCGTCTTCGGCGTCGACGACGACGTGGCTGGCCCACCCGCCGACCTTCACCAGCGCGGCCACCCGCCGGCCGGCCAGTTCCGGGTCGACGCCCTCTCCGGTGGTCAGTACGCGGCCCACCAGGTCGTAGCCGGGCACGAACGGGAAGGGCGGCTGGTCGTAGTACCGCCCCCGGCGCATCTGCTGCTCGGCGAAGGAGACCCCGCTCGCCTCCATGGCGATCAGGATCTGGCCCCGGCCGGCCTCCGGTACGGCTCCGTGGCGGATCTTGAGGCCCTCCGGAGCCACGATCCCCGGCAGGACGACCTCGGTCAGGTGCTCGCTGGTCATGACGATCCCTCTCTGTAGATGCTCTGTGGAAGCTGTTGCGTTCGTTAGAAGTTATAACTGGCAGCTTCGGTGAGAGTCAAGAGGGAAAGTGATAGCCTCTAACTAGAGGTTGATGCTGTAGTCGTGGAGCCTGGAGGCGGACGTGGCAGAGTCGGACGCGAGGACCCCCCGGGAGCGCTACCGCGCTCAGGTACGGGAAGAGATCAAGAAGCACGCCTGGGAGCAGATTGCCCACGCCGGGGCCTCCGCCTTGTCCCTCAACGCCATCGCCAAGCAGATCGGCGTGAGCGGGCCCGCGCTCTACCGGTACTTCGCCAACCGCGACCAGCTGATCACCGAGCTCATCCGGGACGCCTATCGCAGCCTCGCCGACACCTTCCTGGCCCGCGCCGCGGCCGGCGCCGACCTCGCCGGACTGGCGCACACCCTGCGCCGGTGGGCCCTGGACGACCCTCACCGGTACTTCCTCGTCTACGGCACCCCCGTGCCCGGATACCAGGCCCCCGAAGACACCACCCGGATCGCCTCAGAGATCATGGCCGTCCTCCTCGATGCCTGCACCGTCGGCACACCGGAAGCATCCCCGGCGGCTCCCCTCGACGACCACCTCGCCGAGCACCGGTCCTGGGCGCGCGAACACCAGGCACCGGCGTCGGCTCTCACCCGCGCCCTCCTCTTCTGGACCCGCCTCCACGGCGTACTGTCCCTCGAACTCGCGGGCCACTTCAGGGGTATGGGATTCGACCCCGCGGAGCTCTACACCGCCGAAACGCGAGCCCTCACCACCTCTTGACGGTCAGGTTCGTCGGTGTCCCGCCGGCCGCCGCACCGCGTCCGGGCTCAGTCCTTCGCTCGCGCAGTCACCGCCCAGTCACTCGCTCGCGGTGCTGCTGCCCCGGGTGCTCGAACGGCTCGACCGGCCGCTGACGGTGGAGGACCTGGCACGCCGTGCGCGGATGAGCTCGCGCAACCTGGGCCGCCACTTCCACGCGGCGACCGGCACGACTCCGCTGCGGTGGCTGCTGACCCAGCGGATCCGCCGCGCCCAGGAGCTGCTGGAGAAGACCGACGACAGCGTCACCTCCGTCGCGACGGCGACCGGCATGGGCACCGTCACGACGCTGCGGCGGCACTTCAACCGCACGGTGGGCGTGCCTCCCGACGACTGCCGCCGTACCTTCCGCTTGCGTACGGGCTCCGCCTGAACCGTGCCGGGGCGTTCAGGCAGGACGGTGTCACAGCCACCCGTGGCGCTGTGCCTGCAGCGCGAGCTGGAAGCGGTTCGCCGCCCCCAGCTGGGCCATCAGGATCTGTAGGCGGCGGAACAGTGTGCGGCGGCTGAGTCCCAACTCGCGGGCGATGACGTCGTCGCTCGCGCCACCCGCGAGGAGCCACAGCAGACGGCGGTCGGCGGGTGGCACGCCGCCGGGGCGGGTGGTGCTGCCGTGGAACGGCAGGGCGTTCTGCCAGGACTGCTCGAACAGAGCGATGAGCGCGGAGAGCAGGCCGCAGGGCTGTACGACCAGCATGGTGTTGTGCACGTCGGCCTCTTTGATCGACAACGACACGAGCGCGTACGCCTCGTCGATGATCACGAGCTTGACCGGAACCGACGGCAGCACCCTGGCCTGTTCGCCGGCGTTGACGCACGGTTCGATGGCCTCCTTCAGATGGCCCGGGTACTCCAGCGACTCGCGCGAGTACACGACGCGCTGCGTCACCCCGCGGGCGAGCGTGGCCAGCGCGTCGTCCGTGGAGCCGGGCAGGGTGAGGTAGGGAGGCGACTCAAGCTGCCGGATCTGCTCGCGGGCGCTCGCCCAGGCCTGACGGATCCGGGGGCCGACGGCGTCGCCGGTGACGACCTCGACGAGGTTGTCGTTGTACGCGGCGAGCCGCTGACGCCGGAACGACTCGAACGCGCCCCCGACGGCGATGCGCGACTCCTCGACCTCGGCCGCCCGGTGCCGGGCCAGGATCTCCAGACCGGCGGCCGGCGGAACCGGGGCCACCACGTCCCCACCCTCCTCGGCGGCACTGGCCAGACCGGCGTCGACCAGCGCGCCGTACGCCGCGGCGAGCTCCGCACCCTCCAGACCAGCCGCGGCCGCGATCGCGCTCAGCGGCGCGGGGGCCAGCTCCAGCAGCGCCAGATAGACCCGGCCCGCCGCATGATCGATGCCCAGAAGCCGCAGGGCCTCGCCGAGTTTCGCGTTCGTCATACGCCGCATTATCAACGGCACCGGCCGGGGCCGTGGCCGATTCGTGCCAGTGGCACTCTTCGGCACCGAGTGTGCGTGGCGCGGAGTACCGTCCGCCGAGGAAACGCACCCAGCAGCCCCATTCAGAGGAAGGTGTACGCCGTGGCGAAAGGCCGGAAGAACGGTCTCTACTCAGGGATCTCCGAGGAACTGTCCGCGCTGATGCGGACGGGGTGGGCGGACACCGAGCGGCACGACCTGCGGCCCGACGAGCAGGCCCCGTACGCTGCCGCCCGCCGCGCCGCGCTCTCCGCTCGCTTCCCGGGCGAACGCCTCGTGATCCCCTCGGGAAACCTCAAGACCCGCTCCAACGACGACAGTTACCCCTTCCGGTCGTACACGGGCTACGTCCACATGACCGGAGACCAGGCCCGGGACGGCGCGCTCGTCCTCGAACCCCGAGCGGACGGCGGCCACGACGCCTACTGCTACCAGCTGCCGCGGGACAGCAGGGACGACAACGAGTTCTGGACCGGGGCCACGGCGGAGCTGTGGATGGGCCGGCGCCGCTCCCTCGCCGAGTCCGAGGTCGTGCTCGGACTGCCCTGCCGCGACGTCCGCACGGCGGCCGACGACCTCGCCGCCGCCTCCGGTGCGCCGACCCGGATCGTCCGAGGAATCGACCCGTCCCTTGAGGCCGCCGTCGCCACCGAGGAGGAGCGCGACGCCGAACTGGAGGAGGCGCTCAGCGACCTCCGCCTGGTCAAGGACGAGTGGGAGATAGCCGAGCTCCGCAAGGCCGTGGACTCCACCGTGCGTGGCTTCACCGACGTGATCGGTGAGCTCTCCCGGGCGATCGCGTCGTCCGAGCGGTGGATCGAGGGCACGTTCTTCCGCCGCGCACGCCTGGAGGGCAACGCCGTCGGCTACGGCACGATCTGCGCGGCGGGCGAGCACGCCACGATCATGCACTGGACGGACAACGACGGCCCGGTCCGCCCCGGGGACCTCCTCCTGCTCGACGCCGGCGTGGAGACGCACACCCTCTACACCGCCGACGTCACACGCACGCTCCCCATCAGCGGCACCTTCACGCCGCTGCAGCGCATGGTCTACGACGCGGTGTACGAGGCCCAGGAAGCCGGCATGGCCGCCGTCAAGCCGGGCGCCGCCTACCGCGACTTCCACGAGGCGTCCCAGCGCCATCTGGCGGCCCGCCTCGTGGAGTGGGGCTTCATCGAAGGCCCGGCGGAGCGCGCTTACGAGCTCGGCCTCCAGCGCCGCTTCACCATGGCGGGCACCGGTCACATGCTCGGTCTGGACGTCCACGACTGCGCACACGCCCGGAACGAGGAGTACGTCGACGGCGTCCTTGAGTCGGGCATGGTGCTCACCGTCGAGCCCGGCCTGTACTTCCAGCCGGACGACCTCACCGTGCCCGAGGAATGGCGCGGCATCGGTGTCCGTATCGAGGACGACCTGGTCGTCACCGCCGACGGCCACGAGAACCTGTCGGCGGGCCTGCCGCGCTCGGCGGACGAGGTCGAGGAGTGGATGGCCCGCCTCGCGGGCTGAGCCTCCGGCTCTGGAGAGCCGCAGGCCGGAGGCCGGCACCCCCTGGTTCAGGGGTGCCGGCCTCCTGGTTTCCGGCACTGTGGCGGCGGCGCCGGCCTGTGGTGGTCAGCGGCGGCCCCAGGACTTGGCGGCGACGACGTGCCGGTGGTTGTCGCGGAGGGTCGCGGTGTCGCCGGAGTTGTTCCACACGTAGTTGCGGAGGTCCTGGTAGACATCGCGGCCGGTGTCGCGACCGATGCCGGTGTGGACCCTCACGGACTGGTGTCCGGCCAGGCGCAGGCTGTGGAACGCATAGGTGTGACGGGACCGGTCGGTCAGGGTCCACCCCTTCAGGTTCACCGTGCCGCGGCCGGTGTTGGTGACGGTGACCCATTCGGCGTTGAGGGAGCGCTGCGAGTGGTCGTCGCGTCCGGGGCTGTCGTACTGGATCGCCCCCAGCACGATCGGCGAACGCGGCACCGGCTTGGCGGCGGCCGTGGCGGCGTTGACGGGGACGACTGCGGCGCCGGCGAGGCCGGCGGTGGCGAGAGCGAGCGCGAGGACGCGGGCGATGGAACGAGAAGACATGTGAGCCCCCAGTTCACGGCACCGGCGACGAGCACGGGGGTGCCGGGATGTGCGGATGTGCTGCGTGCGTGTACTGCGTGTACGGCGCCGATTCGGCCGGACACCACACTCTGACCCCTGAATCCGGCCACTCGGGCAGGGAAGTTAAATGCTTGACCAGACTTAGAATGTGACACACCGTCAACCCATAGCGCGCACGCGCCCCGGCGTGAACCAAGCCCCTGCGAGCCCCTGGAGGTCACGGACCGCCGTGCTGCGATGGACGTCCTTGGGGGGAGGCCCAGCTCAGAGCGGTTATCTGCGTACGGTGTCGATGAATCCAGGGCCGGTCAGAGGAAGTCGGAATGGGGGATGACGTGGCGCTCGTAGCGTCCGAGCCGGGGAAGCGTCGGGAAGGCTCGTCGGGGTTCGGCGGGGTGCGGTCGGGAAGGGGCGGGAGCTGGTCCGGCTTGAAAGCGTCCTGGGTGGGGCGCGGGCCCTGGCCCCTGACCTGCTGAACCCGGGCCTTCTCAACCGTGCTTCAGGAAGGCTCCGCGCCGAAACGCCACGCTTCGATGTCGCGGTAGTGGATCGGTCCCGGTCCGCGGCCGACGTTGCTGGCGACCAAGTGCAGGTGTTCGGCCCGCCATGGCCGGCCGGTGAAGGCGGCGAGTTCGGCGGCGGCCTCCACCACGCTGGAGGAGTCGTCGCGGCGTGACCGGGCCAGCGTCAGATGGGGGCGCAGGGGCCGGTCCTCGAAGACGACACCGCACGCTCTGATCACATCGCGGACCTCTTTGGTGAGCAGGTGCAACCCTTCGAGGTTCCCCTCGATCCCGCTCCACAGCACCCGCTCGTCGAAGTGCCCGCCGCCGCGCAGTGCCAGTCGCAGGGGTGGGTTCACTGCCGCGAGGTCGGCGAGTGGCGGCTGGAGGAGCGGGACGGCTGCCACCGGGAGCTCGCCGAGGAACGCCAGGGTGATGTGCCAGTCCTCGATGCGGTTCCACCGCAGACGGGGGTACGCGGAGTAGGCGTGCCGCAGTTCTCGCGCCAGTTCTTCCTTCGCGTCGTCGGGCGGCGCGAGCGCTATGAACACGCGGACGGTCGAGGGCTGAATCTGTTCGTTCACGAAGGACTTCGTACACCATCGGCTGCGGGAACGGGGAGCAGGCTCCGCCGTTGCCGGGGCCGCCCGCTTGCGGCGGACCGCCGCGGCAGGTCGCGGACCGGCTGCGGTCGGCAGCCGGTCAGGCAGGCGCTGCTCGGGCCCCCACGGCCGCAGGGCAGATCAGCTGTCCAGGGTGCTGTTGCCGAGCCGGCTGACCATGACCGGGTCGCGGTGGTCGAAGAAGAGCGACTCTCCGGTGTCCAGGGCAGCGATAGCCGTCATCTGGTCGTCGGGGAGCTCGAGGTCGAAGACGTCGAGGTTCTCCGCCATGCGCTCGGCGCGGACCGACTTGGGAATCACCACGACGTTCCGCTGGACGAGCCAGCGGAGTACGACCTGTGCCACCGACTTGCAATGCGCGGTGGCGATCCGGACGAGTACCGGATGGGTGAACAGGTTGTTGCGTCCCTCCGCGAAGGGGCCCCACGACTCGATCTGGACCCCGCGCTCGCGCATCAGGTCCTGATCGGTGATGCGCTGGTGGAAGGGGTGGGTCTCGACCTGGTTGACCGCCGGTGTGACCTCGTTGTGGTCGATGAGGTCCACGAGCCGGTCGGAGTAGAAGTTGGAGACGCCGATGGCCCGGATGAGACCTTCGCGGTGCAGGCTCTCCATGGCTCGCCAGGAGCCGTACACGTCGCCGTAGGGCTGGTGGATCAGATACAGGTCGAGGTGGTCCAGGCCGAGCTTGCGCAGTGAGGCGTCGAAAGCGCGCCTGGCCTTGTCCTCGCCGGCGTCGGAGACCCACACCTTGGTCGTGACGAACAGGTCCTGACGCGGGATGCCGCTGCTCTTGATCGCACGGCCGACGGCCTCCTCGTTGCGGTAGGCGGCCGCGGTGTCGAGGGAGCGGTAGCCGGCGGCGAGGGCGTCGCTGACGGCCTGTTCGGTCTGCTCGGCCGGGATCTGATAGACGCCGAAGCCGAGGATCGGCATCTCGACGCCGTTGTTCAGGGTGACGGTCTGCATGCGGGATCCTTACGGGGAGGGGCGTCTGGGGCCGTGGGTTCGTGGGGCGGGTGTCAGCGCTCGGGCATCTGCCGGGCGCCTTCCGGGTGGTTTTTCCGGCGGCCGGAGGTAGGCCGGCCGCTGAGCTCGTCGATCTGCTCAAGGCCACCCGGCCTGACGTGCTGCATCCTTCGTCACCTCTCATCGTTCGTCACCCCGACCGGCCCTCGCGGCCTCGGCTGATACAGCGGTACCCGCCAGGCGGCAGCGCCTCTCGGCCAGTGCTCCATGTGGGCATCCCGCGATGGTGTCCAGCCTGCCCCCTCACGCCGGTGACAGACCGTGCGTGTCGCGGCCCAGACAGATGGCTTCCGCCCCCTGGCCCTGGTCAGGGGAGAACGTCGGCCCCGCCTACGGCTGCCACTACGAGCGGGCTTCGAAGTGACAACGGCGCGCGGAGACAGTGGGAGTCACGCTGTCCTGGGCTGCCCGGTGGCTGTCCCAAGTCGTCCCACCCTGTCCCAACCTGTTGTCGGCCAGGCAGCGCGCTTCCTAGTCTCCCGGGACGACTTCAACGGCACGAGGAGGAATTCCATGCGCAGATCACTCACGGCTCCCGGCGCACGCCGGGGCAAGGTCCGCATCGGTGCGGCCGGTGCGATCGCCGCCGCCGCACTCGCCACCACGTTCCTGGCGGCGCCCAGCGCGAGCGCGGCCGGCGCCAACTGGAGCGGCTGGTCGGGGAGCTGCTTCGGCTGGACGACCTGGGACGCCAACCATGTCACCGGCCATACCTGGGACCATTCGTACGACACGTGCAAGGTCACCATCTATCAGTGGGACAGCGCCCGCCCGAACCAGGGTTCTTCCAACTCCGGCTACGTGGCGGCCCCCGAGCAAGGAGCCAACACGGCCACCTACTGGCACGGCTTCGCCTCCTCGGGCGGACGGCTTGAGGACAACGTCTGCGTCGAGGACGTCTCCACGGGCGCCAGCCCGGCGTGCAGCGGCTGGGTCTACAACTAGCCGCCGCGACCGCTGAAGACCTCCGGGGGGCTGCCGGGTTCCGGCCCGGCAGCCCCCCGGAGCTTGCGTCCGTGGCCGGAGAGCCGCCCAGGCGCCGGGCGCCACGCTCTTCGAGAGCGTACGGCTCGACGAACGCGGCGAGGTGACCACGGCGGCCTCCCGGCGCTATCGCCTCCCGCCGTACGCCGACGTGCCGCGTACCGAGGTCCACTTCATGGAGGCGACCGACACGATAGGCCCGCTCGGAGCCAACTGGGTGGGCGGTCAGCACTGGGGTGCGGCGTGCGCAGCCTGCTACGGGCCGGCGCTCCGGATGTCTCGTCATCCGGCCCGCCCTGTCCGGCGATGAGCTGATCAGCTAAAAAGGGACCGGCCCGGATGCCGCTCGCAGGTGCTTCCGGGCCGTTTCGTTCCCGTCGGCAATGCCCAGCTCAGAGGTCGTACGCACATGCCCGCAGCCGCAGCCCCCTGGCTGTTCCTCGCCGTCTTCTCCGGCACCCTGATATCCCTCCAGGCCCGCATCACCGGCGAGCTCGCCGCCAGGCTCGGCGGCGACGGCTTCACGGCCGCGGTGATCTCGTTCGGCTCGGGGTTGGTGGTGTTGGCCCTCGGACTGCTCGTGCTGCGAAAGCCGCGCCGTGGGATCGGTCTGGTGCTGGCGGACGTACGCAGCGGGCGGCTCAAGTGGTGGCAGGTGCTCGGTGGCTTCGGGGGTGCGGCCTTTCTGCTCGCGCAGGGGCTGACCGTCGGGGAGCTCGGGGTCGCACTGTTCACCGTGGCGATCGTGGCGGGCCAGGTCGCCGGGGGACTGCTCTTCGACCGGATGGGGCTCGGGCCGGCCGGACCGCAGCGGCCGACGCGGCGCCGGGTCGTCGGCGCGGTGCTCGTGCTCGCGGCCGTGGGTCTGTCGACGGCGGACAAGCTGGACGGGGGATTCCCGTATCTGATGCTGGTGCTCCCGCTGGTGGCGGGCGTGTGCGTGAGTTGGCAGCAGGCGGTCAACGGGCATGTGAGGAACGCCTCCGGGTCCGCTTACACGGGGACGCTCTTCAATTTCGTCGCCGGTACCGGCGCGCTGAGCGTGATCTTCCTGGTGCATGCCGTGGCGACGGGGCTGCCTGCTCGTCTGCCGACCGAGCCGTACCTCTATCTCGGGGGGCTGGTCGGCATCTCCTTCATCACCATCGCGGTCGCCACGGTGCAGAAGCTCGGCGTCCTGGTGCTCGGACTGTGCACGATCAGCGGTCAGTTGGCGGGTTCCCTCGCCTTGGACCTGCTGCTGCCGCGCGGTGATACGCAGGTCACGGCGGCCACCGTCGCGGGCGTCGTGCTCGCCCTGGCTGCCATCGCGCTCGCGGCCCTCTCGGGTGCGCGGGCGGCCGGGCCGTCTCTTCGAGCGGTGCGACACGGGCCGCCGCGCCGGAGCGCGTGAAGGGCTGGAGCGCGTACGAAAAGGGCCTCGGCCACCACCCGTAACCCGGCCAGTGAGGCCGCCGCGCCCGGCTCTGAAGCCAACGCCCGAAGACCCTCGATAGCCGGGGGTGTGCTGCGGGTGAGGCGGTGTGGCGGCCCCCGCCCGCCCGGTCCGGTGCGTTGCCGCTGGTCACGCCGCAGCGTGTGTAGCACCCTGGAGGAGGGAAGGTCGCGCGAGTAGAAAGCAACACGAAGCGCCCCGGTTTTCCCCTTTCCCCCTGAGGTCGGGCCCCGCTCATGGCCGGACCGTGAGGGCGCGCCGGGACGGGTAAAGACGGAGGCCTTCGAGAAGGACGGCCGGCGGCTGCGTGAAGACGGCCTTGGGCGGCGGCCAGGGAGAAGGGAAGCGGCCATGGATACCAATATCGGCAATCCCCGTGTCGTGGTGGGTGTCGACGGCTCCGAGGCGTCTCATGAGGCGCTGCGCTGGGCGGTGCGGCACGCCCGGCTCATCGGGGCGACGGTGGACGCCGTGGCGGCCTACGACGTGCCCGGGGCGGCCGGGTGGTCCGCTCCGGCGGTGGACGCGGACCTCGATGAGGAACAGGCGAGAAAGGATCTTGCCGATGAAATTCACAACGTGCTCGTACAGGCCCAAGACGTGGCACTGACCAGCCACGTTGTGCGGGGCAACCCGGCAGAGGTGCTGATCGGTGCATCGGCCGACGCGGAGCTGCTGGTGGTGGGCAACCGCGGCAGGGGAGGGTTCGCCCGTCTCCTGCTCGGCTCGGTCAGCCTGCAGTGCGCCCAGCATGCGTCGTGCCCGGTGGTCATCATCCGCCAGGGCACTGCCGACGATGTTGGTGTCGCACCCAAGGCGTGAGGGCGCGGGCGCGCCGCGTGACCGGGTGCGGCTCCACCGCGCGCCTGTCGTGGCGTTTACGCGCGGGTCCGGAGTCATCCCGCAACCCGAGTCTGCGTGACCTGCCCGTTTTCGACTGCGGCCCCGAGGAGCACCATGGCACGGCGAGTCACGGCGAAGTACCTGTTGGAGGAGTGCGGGCGGACCCACGCCGAGGAGGCGGGCATCCGGCTGCGGAACACGCCGGCACCGCTGTACCAGCTGCTGACCCTCTGCGTACTGTTCTCGGTGCGCATCAAGGCCGACATCGCGGTGGCCGCGGCCCGCGAGCTGTTCGGGGCCGGGATGCGTACACCCCGGGCGATGGCCGCGTCGTCGTGGCAGGCGCGGGTGGACGCGCTCGGCCGTGCGCACTATCGCCGTTACGACGAGAGCACGGCCACCGCGCTGGGAGCCGGAGCCGAGCTCGTTCTCGACCGGTATGGCGGGGACCTGCGGCGGCTGCGCGAGGAGGCCGGCGGCGACCCGGACCGGGTGAGCGAGCTGTTGCAGGAGGTCCCTCGGATCGGCCCGGTGGGAGCCGGCATCTTCTGCCGGGAGGCGCAGGGCGTGTGGCCCGAGCTGCGCCCCGCGTTCGACAGCCGGGCCCGCCACGCTGCGGGCGAGCTCGGGCTTCCGAAGACACCTCAGGGGCTGGCGCGTCTCGTCGCAGCCGAGGACCTGCCGAAGCTGGCGGCCGCCCTGGTACGAGTCGAGCTCTCCAGCGGGGCCGCCGATGCCCTGCGAGAGACGAGCTGAGAGAGGCAACGTCCGCCGGGCACCCTGGGCCGGTCTTCAGCGGGCCGAGCGATCGCTTTGGGACCTCGCTTTCAGCCGTCGGGCGGTGTCCGGTCGAGTTCGGCGGCCCAGCGCTCGGACCAGCGGTGCAGGCCGCGAAGTTCATGGCAGGCGTCCTTGCCGAGAGGGGTCAGGCGGTAGCCGCCTTCGAGGTCGCGCTCGACGAGGCGGGTTTCCTGGAGTTCGGTGAGGCGTTGCTGAAGCACGCTGGACGACATGCCGTCGCACCGCTGTTGCAGCGGCCGGAATCCAAGAGCCTCGTCGCGAAGTTCCCACAGGATGCGCAAGGTCCAGCGTCGGCCGAACAGGTCGAGGGCCGCCATGAGGGGGCGCCCCGTGGAGGACCCGCGGACGGGACGCCGGGGTACTGGTGTGCCGGTCATCGAGCCTGCCCTTCTCTTCTGCTCTCTTGTGCCCGGGATGGCGCTTCGGTTTCAGAGACAGTATCTTCCCTCCAGGCGCTTCTAAAAGAGAAGCATTCGAGAGGGAGGCTCCATGACTGCCCGGATCTCACCTGTCACTGCCCCGTACTCCACTGACGTTGCGTCAGTGCTGCGCGGCATGATGCCCACCAGGGAGGAGCCGATCGCCCTCTTCCGGACCTACGCGCGCAATCCGCGACTGACGGAGGCGCTCCACGCCTGGGGCGCCTACCAGCTCAGCCGCCGACTCAGTCTCGGCCTGCGCGACCGGGAGATCGTCATCGACCGCACCTGCGCGCTGTGCGGGTGCGAGTACGAATGGGGCGTGCACGTTCAACGCTTCGCACCCCGCGCGGAGTTGAACACAGCGCAGATCCGTTCGCTCACACACGGAACCCGCACGGACGCATGCTGGGAAACCGAACGCGACCGGCTGCTCATCGAGACGGCCGACGCGCTGCACGCCCACCACGACATCGACGACGCGCTATGGGACCGACTGGCCGCCGAGTTCAGCCCCGGGCAACTCCTGGACCTCCTGATGCTGTGCGGCTGGTACCACGCCATCAGCTACACCGCCCGCGCCACCCGGCTCCCCCTGGAGCCCGGCACACCGCGGTTCTCCGACTTCTCGGGAGGTGTCTGACCCGCAGGGTGACGCGTACAACGCACGCCAACGGCACCTACCTCACCCTGTGGACTTACGCCTCCGATCAGCCGACCGGAGTGCCCTGGTGGAAGTACATGCGCCAGCCCTCTTCCGTCAGGCGCCACAAGGAGCTCCGCCATGCCCGGCGGCCTTGGTGGTGGGCGAAGTACGTCAGGTGCACGATGCCCGGGGCAAGGACGACGCCGGCCATCTCGCCGACGTTGACCGGAGACTCCGGGGACACCGTGCCGTCACCCGTCACCGTGAGGATCGACGCCACGTCCCACCGGCGTCCAGATGCCCCGATCTCGGTGAACTCCGGGTCAAGAAGCTCCAGGACACGGTCCGGGGAAGCGCGCACCTCAGGGTCGAGAAGCCGCAGCTCCCCCTCCATTGCCGCCTGCACGGCCTGCTCGGTCTCATCCGCCATGCAGGAACCCTACGGACACCGCATCCCGGGTCACAGCGAATAACCTCTTCGCGGTACTGCGTCAGCCCGACTGGGCGGCGACCACGGGCCCGGACGCGGACCACTCGCTGCGCCGCCCCGGGCTGCTGCTGAGCGCCGGCTGGGTGGGCATCACACTGCTCGGCGTGCTGGTGGCGGGCCGCTTCGGCCGCTGGACGCTGTTCTTGGCGTTCCTCGCGTTGCTGCCCGGCAACTTCGGCAGCGCCCACGGCCGGCTGGGCCACGCCATGGACGGCTCCGGGCCGCTGGTGGAGGAGATGGTCGTGATCGTCTGCTTCGGCGCGCCGGCCGCGTACTACGCGACCCTCGCCGTCCTGGAGCGGCGTGCTCCGCACACGGTCACGGGTGAGGTGCTGCGCATGGAGCCGCGCAGGCGTGAGAGTGCGCCAGCTTCTTGGCGCTGGATACGGGCGAGACGGACCGCACCATCGCCTGGGCCCTGCCGCCCGAGGCACCGGCCGTCGTGCCGGGCAGTGTGGTGCGCCTCGCGGTGTCACCGCGACGCGGGCGGTGCGCTCGGCGGAAGTGGTCGCCGGCTGACCCAGGGGTCGCTTCGACTCCGGGGTGGAATGAACCCGGAGCGGTGGTATCCGGGGGCGTGTAACGGGTATCGGCGCGCCGGTGACGTGCGCCCCGAGTACGCCAAGTGGTGCCTCACGATCCCGTCGATCCCGGCGCCGCCCTTGGTGACGGGCTGTCAACATCTATGGCCATGGCGCCACTTGAGAGACAGTCAGCGTTCACTCCCGACACCTGCGGCAGCGGCATCGGAGGCATCGACTGGAGCGCGATAGCCTCCGCGGGGGCGATGAGCGCCTTCTGCGGAATCATGGCCGGCTTCGTCCTCGCCGGCATCATCGTGGTCATCGGCGAGAAGAACCCGCCCGGCGGTGACGGTCACGCCTCGCGCGGGCTGAGGCTTCTGCTGCCCTGCTTCATCGGCCTTGCCACCGCGTCCTACCTGTACGCCCTCACCTCCGGGGAGTTGGTCTGCAGCCGGGCCATCACTGAACAGCTGTTCGCCGGGGCCATCCTCGCCGGAGACGCCGTCGTCGTGATCGTCGCGCTCGCCTGGCTGCTGCCCGCGTACGGCCGCGACAACAACGACATGACCAGTTTCTTCCGCGGGCTGATCCAGTTCGCGGCGCAGTTCTCCACGCTGATGCTCATCGTTTCCGCGTCCGGATTCAACAACTCCGTCCTCCACCACCGCGCCGCCGGATGGACCGAGGCCATGGTCTGGGGCAGTGGTGGCCTTCTGTCAGCGGCGGTCTTCTTCTTCTGGTGGAAGCCGCTGCCTGCCGCGCCCTCCCCACGCCCCCGGCATCAGACGGAGACCCTGTGGCGGGACGACGTCCTCCTCAACCGCCGGGTCCGCATCGCGTCCTGGGCCACTCTGTACATCGGCGGCGCCCTGGCGGTCGCGAGCGGAGTCGCCGTCGGTATCGCGTACGACCACTGGACCTCGCTGTCCCCATGGCTGGTGGACACCCTCGGCGAGGCCGGACTCCTGCTTCCCGGAGGCGTGATCGTCGCCGCGGTCTGGGCCGTCCCGCGGAGCTGAGAACCAAGCGGCGCCGGAGGGACCAGGAGTCCCGGAGGGCTCAGGCCCGGCGTGGGGGGGGCACCCCTCTGCTCTTCGCCAAGCGGTGAGTATCGTCCGTGAGGGGCTGGCCTTGACCGCGGGAGCCGGTTGACCAGGGACAACCGCATTGATCGTGGAGTCCTGTGCTGTGGAGCTGAAGGGGTTGTGACAGATGAGGGTGTTGTTCTTTCCCGATGAAGACGCAGTAGACCTCTCGGGCAGCGCGGCGGAACTCCTCGGCCTGGCCCTCGCCCTCAGCACGGGAAAGGGCACTACGGAAACCACGGCTTCGGCTGAACCGACCTTTGGTGGCACTGAACTGGCGTCGGTCGAGGTACTGGGCCGTAGGGGGCCGGGTGTCAGTATCAGAGTTGACTCGGAACACAGCGCTCTACTGATCGAGGGCGACCGAATGGGCTTGACCGCACTCGCTGACGGGCTGCGGTCGACAGCGGAGATGGACGACGGCGGTCACCAGCACATCGAGTACTACCCCGGTCACTACTACCTTGCCGCTGGATCACTGGCCATGGTGGTGAACAGCCCTCATGGGGGCATGCCGACTCGATGAACGCCTGATGGCAGAGGCCGGCCTGCGTTCGTAGAACGTGCTGTCGCGAAGAGGACGTCACCCCGCGAGGGTGGACAGGGCAGTGGTCAGTCGCGGCGGTCCTCGGGAGGGTGGTGGGCCCACGGGTGGCGCAGCCGGATCCAGATGTCCCGCGCCTGCCGACCGGCCGCGGCCCGGCTGTGGGCGACGAGGCGTTCCGCCTCGTCAGGTGTCTCGACCATCGGGCCGGACCCGCGCAGCGGCTTGCCCGCCGTCTCGTGCAGGAACAGTGTGGATACGAGACCGATGAACCCGGCCACCATCAGGTAGTACGCCGGGACCAGGTCGTTCCCCGTCACCTCCACGAGCGCGGAGGTGAACAGCGGCGTCGTACCGCCGAACAACGAAACCGAGATGTTGAAGGCGATGGACAGCGCGCCGTAACGCAGCCGGGTGGGGAACAGCGCCGGCAAGGTGGAGGCGGCCGTACCCGCGAAGCAGACCAGCAGCAGGCCCAGGACCGCACAGCCCACGGCCGGAAGCAGGATGCCGCCCTCCCGGATGAGCAGGAACGCCGGGACGGCCAGCACCATGAGGGCGACACTGCCCGCGAGGAAGACCGGTCTGCGGCCCCAGCGGTCCGAGGTGTGGCCCACGGTCGTGATGGTGAGGACCACGAGCAGCATGGTGGCCAGCACCAGCAACTGCGCGGTGGTGTCGTCCTCGCCGAGGGTGACGGTCATGTACGTCGGAAGGTAGGACGTCACCATGTAGTTGGTGACGTTGTACAGGAGGACGAGGCCCATGCAGATGAGCACCGCGTGCCAGTGCTGGGTGAAGATCTCCTTGAGGGTCCCCCTGGCCGTCGGAGGGGCTTCCTCGGTCGTAGGCTCACCGCTCCTGCTGGTTCCCCTCTCCGCGGCGGCGTAGGCGGCCTCCTTCTTGAAGGCCGGGGTCTCCTCCAGCTTCAGCCGCATGTACAGACCGATGAGGCCGAGCGGCCCGGCGACGAAGAAGGGGATGCGCCACCCCCAGTCCTCCAGTCCCTGCGCGCCGAGAGTGACGGTGAGGATCGTGACCAGGCCGGATCCCAGGGCGTAGCCGACGAAGGTGCCGAAGTCGAGCCAGCTGCCGAGGAATCCCCGGCGCCGGTCGGGCGCGTACTCGGCGATGTACGTGGTGGCTCCCGCGTACTCGCCACCGGTCGAGAAGCCCTGGACGAGCCGGCAGACGAGGAGCAGCAGGGGAGCGGCGAAGCCGACCGCCGCGTACGTGGGGAGGAACCCGACCGCGAAGGTGCTCGCCGCCATCATGATCATCGTTGCGGCGAGCACCTTCTGCCGGCCGATCCGGTCGCCGAGCGGGCCGAACACCAGCCCGCCGAGCGGTCGGACCAGGAAGGCCGCGGCGAAGGTCGCGAAGGAGGAGACGACCTGGACGCCCGGAGAGCTCGCGGGGAAGAAGACCTTGCCCAGGGTCCCGGCCAGATAGGCGTACACACCGAAGTCGAACCACTCCATGGTGTTGCCGAGCGCGGCCGCCGTCACCGCGCGGCGGACCTGGGGCTGATCGGCGACCGTCACGTCCGCGCTGCTCAGGGAACGCTTGCGGCGGCGGAGCACCGTACGGAGCATGCGGTCGGTGCGCGCGTGCCCACGGCGTGGCCCGGGCGGACGACGAGTAGGTCCTGGCATGGGAGGGCCTCTCTGCCGGGGCGCGCCGCAACGCCGGCGGCCCCTCATTCTTGAGCCCGCACCGCATTCGGGCACGTCGGCGGGTCCCTCCGGGTGACGTTTGCGCAGCAGGGGGGCGTCCCCCGGAGGCGGGCGGTCGCCCGGACAGCGGTGGTCGCCCGGACCGGGTCTAGAAGAGCGGCTCGTTGTCGGGGCAGCCGTTGCCGATCTGGACGCGCGGCGCGTAGCCGCCCGCGCCGTTGCCCTTGTAGAACCAGAGGTTGCCGTCCACCTCCTCCTGGCCCCAGTCCCGCTCATCGCGGGTGCGCTCGAAGTACAGCCTGAGATGGCCGGCGGCTTCGGCGTGGACGCGCACCGGGGCTCGCTCCCAGCCTCGGGTTGGTGGGCTGCGTAACGCCGGAGTCGACCTCCCCACGGCGCTGCCGCGCGCGGTCCACCGGAAGCTCAACCGTCCGTTGGATGACCGCCCGCAACGTGCTTTGTAGCTTCGATGACGACCGCGACGCCCGGGTCGGGACTGACCCCCCGGCAGGCAGGGCGTGGCACGGCAGTCGAAAAGGGAGGAACCAAGTGCATTTGCGCGGAGCGGTGTTGTCGGTTGTGACGGCGCTGGCCGTCGCTGCCCCTGTGGCGCCGGCGGTGGCGGCTGGTACGGCGAGCAACTCGTCGTCCGGTCAGGTGAGCGTGCAGGCCCTGAAGTGTCATACGAACTGGCAGAACAGCACCTCGGCCAACGTGTGGTGTGACGGGCATGGGCCCGCCCGGTACGGGGTCAGCATTCTCTGCGAGAAGGGATCCTTGCAGAAGCAGCTCAACTACGGTCGCGGACCGTGGCAGGGCGACCGCCGTGGCATCAGCATGTACCGCCCGGACGGCGGCTTCAGGCGTGTGAAGCAGTGGGGCTGGCCCGGATAGTCAGCCCGGGCGAGTTCCTTGAGGTGGGTGGGGCAGCGACGATCGGTTCCCTGTCCCACCCGCACCCGCACCCGCACCCGCACCTGCGTTCGCGTGACGAGTCACGTCACAGGCGTATACGCGGCCCAAGTTGGCGGCAGGTCACGGGCGTAGGCGGGTTCGGCCCACACCCGGGTGATCTGAGGGTGTGGGAGCCGCGGGCGCCAGAGCAGGAGCCGGGTCATGGTCTCGTCGCGGGAGTCGGCAGCGGTGACCCTCTCCGCCGCGCCCGGAACGTCACCCCAACTGTTATTCATTCCTGCGGCGCCTCGTCCAGTAACTACTGCCAGAAATCAGCACCATCACGTCCGCTCGGGTCCAAGGTCATGAGGTCTTCATGCAGACCTGAGAGGGTTCTGCCGGTCGGGGAGCCGTCCTCGCCCGTCTCCATGACAACCCAGCCGACATCGATGCCCGACACGTTCACATCGCTGCCGGCGCCGAGCTCGTCGAGCGTCGCGAAAACCGCCTCGTAGGCGACGGCTCGGGCCAGACGAACGAGGTCCTGGTTGTCCGCCCCAGCGGCAAGGAGTCGCTGCGCAGCCGGAAGCTGATCGAACGCGCCTGCATCGGCCCAACCGTCGATCGGACCGCGCCACAGGCTGCGCAGCAGCATGAACCGCGCGAGGTGCGGAAGGTCTTCGCGGATCTCCGACTTGGCCCGGTCCTCGGCATCGGCCGCGCCGAGCGCTTCGAACTGGGCACGCAGCGACTCTGCGGCCGCGCTTCGGCGCGAGTCCAGGCTGTTCAGCCAGGCCTGCCACTCGGATGGGGAATCACTCACCGCGTCAGCATGCCTCACGGGCGCCGGGGCGCGATCCGCCAGGCCCAACCGGCTGCCGCCGGAGTGGCCCATGATCCCGGCGCTCCATTGGCCCAGGCCGGGGAGATGGTGGCGCTCCAGGGTCCAAGAGGCGCGTTGAAAGCGAAAGGCTTGAACCCCATGCACAGACTGGTTCACAAGAATTCGGGCGGCGATGTCGAGAACCCGTGGCTGGCTCCGTCCCCGTAGTGAACGCGGCCAGAATGGGTCGCACCAGTACCGAGGAGAACCACCATGGCTAAGTACTTGCTTCTCAAGCGCTACCGCGGCGCTCCGGCTCCGGCCAACGACGTGCCCATGGATCAGTGGACGCCGGAGGAGATCTCGGCGCACGTGCAGTACATGCAGGACTTCGCGGCCCGGCTCGAGGGGACCGGCGAGTTCGTCGACGGGCAGGCGCTCGCCCCCGAGGGGACATGGGTCCGGTACGACGGTGAGGGGCGCCCGCCGGTCACCGACGGCCCGTTCGCCGAGACCAAGGACCTCATCGCCGGCTGGATGGTGATCGACGTCGACAGCTATGACCGCGCCGTCGAGCTGGCCGGGGAACTGTCGGCCGCACCCGGGGCGGGCGGGAAGCCGATTCACGAGTGGCTGGAGCTGCGCCCGTTCTACGGCGTGTCGCCCACCATCACGGAGTGACCTCAACGATGAACGAGGCCCTGCTCCGGAGCCTCACGCCGAGCGTGCTCGGGATCCTCGTCCGCCGCGGAGCCGACTTCGCGGCGGCCGAGGACGCCGTGCAGGACGCGCTGGTCGAGGCGGTCCGCGTCTGGTCGGCCGACCCTCCGCGGGATGCGAAGGGCTGGCTGGTCACCGTGGCCTGGCGCCGGTTCCTCGACGCGACCCGGGCCGACACCGCCCGCCGCCGGCGGGAGGACGTCGCCGACGAGGATCCGGCGCCCGGGCCCGCGCCCGCGGTGGACGACACGCTCCAGCTCTACTTCCTGTGCGCCCACCCGTCGCTGACGCCGTCGTCCGCGGTCGCGCTCACACTGCGCGCCGTGGGCGGGCTGACCACCCGCCAGATCGCCCAGGCCTACCTGGTGCCCGAGGCGACCATGGCGCAGCGCATCAGCCGGGCCAAGCGCACGGTTTCCGGCATACGGTTCGACCAGCCCGGCGACGTCGCCACCGTGCTGCGCGTCCTCTACCTGGTCTTCAACGAGGGCTACTCCGGCGACGTCGACCTCGCCGCCGAGGCGATCCGGCTCACCCGGCAGCTCGCGGCCGCGATCGACCACCCCGAGGTGGCGGGGCTGCTCGCCCTCATGCTGCTCCACCACGCCCGGCGCGCCGCCCGGACCGCGCCCGACGGCAGCCTGGTGCCGCTCGCCGAGCAGGACCGCGGCCGGTGGGACACCAAGTCGATCGCCGAGGGCGTCGCGATCCTCCAGGCGGCTCTCGCCCGTGACCGCCTTGGCGAGTTCCAGGCCCAGGCTGCCATCGCGGCCCTCCACGCCGACGCGCTCACTGCCGAGGAGACCGACTGGGCGCAGATCGTCGAGTGGTACGACGAGCTCGCGCGCCTGACCGACAGCCCGGTCGTCCGGCTCAACCGCGTGGTGGCCGTCGGGGAGGCGGACGGACCGCGCGCCGGCCTGGCGGCACTCGCGGCACTGGACGACTCCCTGCCCCGCCATACCGCGGTGGCGGCGTACCTCCACGAGCGCGACGGCGACCTGGCGACCGCGGCACGGCTGTACGCCGAGGCGGCCCAGAAGGCCCCCAACCTCGCAGAGCGCGATCACCTCACTCGCCAGGCCGCTCGGCTGAACGGCCGCCGGGGCCGCGGCTGACGAAGTGACTCTCCAGCGGCGCTCGGCGCGGCCCGGTGGCCGGAGGCGGCCTGGCGCTCGGCCTCGGCGGGGAAGTCGGCGCTGCCGAAGAGCCGCAGGGTGACGTTGCTGAACAGGAGGGGCCAGAAGGGGGTTTCGGTGCGGTCCGCGCGAGTGGCATGGGCGGCGATAACGGCCTCGTTCGCGGCGACGGCGTTGTCGAGGTCGGCGTTGTCGGACAGGGCGACCTCGATGATCCGGTCGACGCGTGGGCGCTGGAACACACCTGCCTGTCCCACTACGAGCAGGGCCTCCACGCCGATCGCGCAGCGTGGAAGCGCCGGCTGAAGCGGGCTCCAGCCCGAATGCAATGGGACCCCGAACGCGACCCGCGCCCCCGGCCCCTTCCCCGTCGTGCGCTCCAGCTCGGCCTCTCCGGCGAAGCCGCACATCTCTACGCCGACGAGTGGATCGCCTCCATCACCGACGTCACCCCGCTCGCCCGCTCGCCCGCTCGCCCGCTCGCCCGCTCGCCCGCTCGCCCGCTCGCCCGCTCGCCCGCTCGCCCGCTCGCCCGCACGGTCCACGCCCACGTACGGGACGGAGACCTGGAAACCGCCCGGCAACTCCTGCCCGGCGAACGGCCCTACCCCATCGACGAGGGGCTGCTTCGGGGCGAAGCCAATGCACTGGACAGTGCTGCTGAGCAGATTGGTTGACCCGAGCTGATCAAGCGCGCGAGTGGGTGCTGAATGCCGTTCACGCTCCACGCCACCGCGCTCGTACCTACCTCCCGTCAGTGGTGGAGCGGGCCTGCCACAGGTCGCGGAGCAGCGCGATCTCGGCCATGTGATGGATGAATTCGAGGTTGGCTGACGCCAGCACGCCAACGTAGGGGTATTCGGAGTCGTTGCTGTACGGGTACTGCGAGAAGCCGACCGTGTCGAGCTGCGCGTCGGTCAGGGTGGCGGCACTGTCGCGCCAGCGGTCGATCAGCGCCCAGAACCGCTCGACTGCCACCGTGGCGGAGGGTGTGAAGTCGACCAGCAGCTTCGGTTCCTGCCGCCGTTCACCGAAGGTCCACTCCCATGCGCCCGCGAAGTGGAAGTGCAGGTGCGCCAGCCGCCACGCGATGGTCGTGATCGGCGTACGGTCAGGCTCCGGCTCACCGGTGTGGGCGAGGATCTGCTCGACCCGCTCCACACTCACGCTCCAGTCATCGGCGATCTTGGCGACGGTCATGCCGTCGGCAGCCTGCCGGGCAACCTCGGCGTACTCGTTGGCCGGGATGTCCGGGGCGCCCAAGTCGAGCACCCACGCACCCGGCCCGAACGCCCGGGGCGTCACTGCCTCTTCCCGGCGCCGGATCGACCAGCTACCTGGCGCCGGCTCCCACAGGTATTCCTCGTCGCCGAGCCCCGTCAGCCGTATGTGCGCCATCTCCCTTGCCCGGTCGAACTGGTCGAGCAATATGCCCAATCGGTCGGTCCGCATGCCCTCGATCTCCATACATGGCTCCCTTCGCGGTCCGCGTCTCCTGCCTCACTGCGCTCAGGCGGAAGCTAACGGCTCACCTCACGGGGGCGCCAACGATTTCCTCACCCGCAGAGGGGTGTGGCACCGCCCGCATCACCGCGCCGTCGCCACCGCAGGCCATGCCGTGACCAGGAGGTCGGCACCTCCGTGCAGGCCAGCGGCTTCCTGTTCCCGACACCTCGCCCGATGATGGCTCTGCGTACGAGCGCGTCGGCAGTGACCGGTGCAAGCGGGTGGGGCGGCGCCACCAGTCGGCGGCTACGTGGGCGATGTTGAAGCCTACTTCCGCTGACAGCGGGCGCATGATCTCAGCAGACGGAGCCGACCGGATTCGAACCGGCGTCCTCGCGGTTTTGGAGACCGCGCGCGTCGACCTCTGCGCTACGGCTCCGCCTGCCCCCGCATCGTATCGGTGAAGCGTGTCGCAGGACGCTGTGGGCCGGCCGGTCGAACTCGAAGGCAGGCCGGTTGCGGTTATGCGGCCGTAGCCATCCGAGCAGATCTACCCGCGGCCCGATGAGGTCTCCGACGAAGCCCGCTCGGTTTGCAACTCCCGCCCCCGGAGCGATAGATGCCCAGTTCCCGGCCTCTGTGCAATACGCCGGTGCGCCGTGACGGTTCCGTGACATGGAGTGCACTCGTCCGTCGCACATGTCCCAATAGATTCACTCATACACCGCCGCAACACACCGGGTCAGACCGAACGGTGGCGGTTCGTGTCCTTGCTCGCTCTCGCGGCCATCCGTTCTTCCATGCACAGGAGTTGTCATGCGTTACACCCTTCGCGCCGGCTTAGCTGTCGCCACGCTCGCCGGATCCGTCATCGTCCCGTCCGCAGCTTTCGCGGCCACTTCCCATGGTGCTCGCAGCGCCTCAGCCGCGACGGCCGCTGACCAGTGCACCGTGGTCAAGAGGGACGGAGTCGGCGCGGGCCTCGACGTCCGGATGACGATGAGTCCTCAGGGCCCCTCGGTCGTCTTCCTTGACGAGGCCGACGGCAGCCAGGTCACGCGGCTCGGCACGCTCAACCGCAGTCACCCGGCGCTGGCGCGGGATGCGGGCATCGACGCGGAGATACTCAACCCCTATGGCTCGACCCCGCAGCTGTTGGCCAAAACCAACGGCGGCAGGGACGGCTACTACGGGATCCAGAACTTCCCCAAGTTGCCCAAGGGTTGCTCGCTCGACGAGGGAACGATCGTCAAGCAATGCACCGTTTCCCATCAGGACGGCATTGGCGCCGGCCTCGACGCCCGGCTGACGATGAGCCCGGAGGGCCCCTCGGTCACCTTCGTCGACGAGGCCGACGGCAGCCAGGTCACGCGGCTCGGCACGCTCAACCGCAGCCACCCCAAACTGCCCGCGTCGGCCGGTATTTACGCCGAGATAGTGCAGCCGTCCGGCTGGGACCCGCAGCTGAAGTCCAAGACTCAAGGCGGTCCCACAGAGTATGGGTTCACCGACTTCCCCAAGCTCCCCAAGGGCTGCCCGCTGTACTGACCTGCCTCTGCACCCGCCCAGGAGTAGCCCATCCGGCCGGGAGCCACCGTGACGCGGCGGCTCCCGGCCGGAACCGGTTCGCCCCGCCGCTCCGGCAGTGACCGTACGGCGCCGCACCGTAGGACATGCCACACGGTCGCAGGGTCCCCGCCCACCCACGGCGTCAAGAGACCGTGCCTGTCGGTGCCCGGTGATATTGGTGGGTGGATGTGTCTAGAGCGGACGGCCCGCCGTCTGTTTCCATGACCTCTGGGAGACAATCGCAGGAGGTAGCGGATACATGGTGTCCACGGAGAGCATTCTCGCGTTCGCGGCGATTTCGCTGCTGGTGATCGTGATTCCGGGGCCAAGCGTGCTGTTCGTGATCGGTAGAGCCCTCGCACACGGCCGCCGCGTGGCGCTCGCGACGGTCGTCGGCAACCTGATCGGCTCGTACCTCCTGGTGATCGCTGTGGCGTGGGGCCTCGGCGCGCTGGTGGAGAGCTCGGCCACGGTGTTCGTGGGCGTGAAGCTGGCGGGGGCGGTGTATCTCGTCTACCTCGGCGTGCAGGCCTTCCGGCACCGCAAGGAGATGCGCGCGTCGAACATGGCGGCCCCGGCGGGTGAGCGCCGTGGCGATCTGCGCACCGTCCTGGACGGTATTTTCGTGGGCGTCACCAACCCGAAGGGCGTCGTCTTCTTCGCGGCGGTGCTGCCGCAGTTCGTCAACCACTCGGCGGGCCATGTGCCGCTCCAGATGATGGTGTTGGGGCTGGTCCCGGTCGCCATCGGCATGATCACGGACACCCTTTGGGGCCTGGGCGCCTCGGCGGCCCGCTCCTGGTTCGCCCGCTCGGACCGCCGCCTGTCGATGGTCGGAGGGGCGGGCGGCATCGCGATGATCGGCCTGGGCGTGACCGTGGCAGCGACAGGCCACGCCGATTAGGCGCAAGCTGGGCGCGCTCGACCATCCCACCAGGTTCACGCGGGCACCGCGGGCGGCCTTCCTTGGCCGACGGCATCGAGGAGCAGTTTGGCGGCCACCGTCGCCACGTCGGTACGGAACGCCTCGGCCACGGCGGTCGCCCGTACGCGGGTCTCGGGGGTCAGGGCCGTCCTGAGCGCGGCCGACAGGGACTCGGTGGTCGGCGTCGGGCCGTCGTGTGCCGCGCCGATGCCCAGGTCCGCCACCCGGCTGGCGAAGTGGGGCTGGTCCCCGCCCTGGGGCACCACCACCTGCGGTACGCCCGCGCAGGTGGCCGTCGTGGTCGTGCCCGCGCCGCCGTGGTGCACGACGGCGGCCACCCGGCGGAACAGTGCCTGGTGGTTGACCTCGCCGACGGGGAAGCAGTCGTTCCCCTCGTCGATCAGGCCCAGCTCGGCCCAACCGCGGGAGACGACCGCGCGGCGGCCCTGCGCGCGGACCGCGGCCATGACCACCCTGGCGACGTCCTGCGGATCGCGGACGGGAATGCTGCCGAACCCCACGTACACCGTCGGTGTGCCGGCGTCCAGGAACGCCACCAGCTCGGCGGGGAGCGGGCGTTCGTGCAGCACCCACGCGCCGGTCTTGCACCACGTCGAGGTCCGCCGACTGCTGCCACGCAGCCAGGACCGGGTCCGTGGCCGGCAACGGCTGGTCGGTGACGCGCACGCGTGCGTGCCTTCGTCACCACTGCCGAACGCCTGGGCCCGAGGCCCGTCTGGCCTCGCCAGGGGCACGGCCGTGAAGCGTGCACGGAGCCTTCGGGGTCGCTGAATCAGAGCTGGGCCGGCGGCTGCCTCAGGTCACGTTCAGGACGAGAACGGCAGCGCCGCTCGGCTCTGGTCTGGGCGACCTCTTTGGGGAGAGGGGCGCCAATCGGATCGCAGGCGTGCGGGAAGTACGCACGGCACCACGCATCGCGGGGTGTCAGACCTCCCGACCCTGGAGGAATCGGGTGAGAACGGCGACGTACTGCTGCGGATGCGTGGCGTGGGGGAGGTGCCCCGCCCCTTCGATGGTGTGGCGTTGCACGTGCGGCAGTGCCGCGGCCGGCCGGTCGAGGACCGTCGTGAACCATGCCGGGCAACTGGTCCCACATACCGGGGCCCAACGCGACCTCCTCCACGAACAACCGCGCGGCCTGCTGATGCTCACCCTGGCGGAGAAGGGCGAGTACGGCCTCGATCGAGGCCGCCGTCGGGCGCAGCTCCTCCAAGGCGTCGGCCACCTGGGTGCCGACCCTGATGCCCGTCGTCAGCCGTACCCGACCGGACCGGGCACAGGATGTCGGGTGCGGCAAGGTGAGTCCTTCCTAATGTGAGTGATCGAAAGGGAAGGAGACCGGGGTGCTGGAGCGGCTCAACCAGGCCATGGAGCACATCGAGGGCCATCTCGATCAGCGGATCGAGGCGGCTGACCTGGCGCGGATCGCGGTGACGTCGGAGTACCACTTGCGGCGGCTGTTCTCCGCGCTGGCGGGGATCCCGCTGTCGGAATACATCCGGCGCAGGCGGCTGACGGTCGCGGGTGCCGAGGTGCTGACCGGCGAGCGGACGCTGCTGGAGGTCGCGGTGCGTTACGGCTACACCTCGGGGGAGGCGTTCGCGCGCGCGTTCCGCGCTATGCACGGCGTCGGTCCGGGAGAGGCCAGACGGGTCGGTGCGAGTCTGCAGTCCCAGCCACGGATGTCCTTCCGCCTCGTCGTCGAAGGGAGCAGCAGCATGCGGTACAGGGTCGTGGAGAAGGAGGAGTTTCGTGTGGTGGGCAGGAAGGCGCGCGTCCCCCTCGTGCACGAGGGGGTGAACCCGGCCATCGCCGACTTCATCCGGGGCATCGGCCAGGAGACGCTGCAGCGCATCCACAGCCTGTCCGACCAGGAGCCGGAGGGAATCGTCTCGGTGACTGAGAATCTGGACGACAGTCGTGCCGAAGGGACCGAACTCGACTACTACCACGGTGTGGTGACCGGCGCCGCCGTGCCCGAGGACATGGACGCACTCACCGTCCCGGCCGGGGCGTGGGCCGTCTTCGAGAGTTCCGGGCCGTTTCCGCAGGCGCTCCAGTACATGTGGCGGGACGTGTTCACCCAGTGGTTCCCGTCCAATCCGTACCGGAGCAGGCCGGGGCCCGAGATCCTGCGGACACGTCTGTCGCAGGACGCGGCACAGGCGGACGCGGAGCTGTGGATCCCCGTGGAGCGGACCGCGCTGTGAGCCGTGGTGCGCGGCGGCCCAGGGCCACCGCGCACTGCGGACGTCTGTCGAACTCGGTGATCGAGCTCGTGGAACGATCCCGGAAGGACTCGCGGCGGTCCGACGGACGCGTAACGGATGCCGCCGCAGCCGCGGAGCTCGGGGCCGGGGGTACGACGACGCGCGATCACGTACTCGGAGCTCTCGACCGGTTCGCTGCCGACGCCTGACCGCGGACGCGTCCCGTGCGCGGCTCGTGGTCGTCGGCGAGGGCCGTCGGCGTCCGGGGCGCGCGCGGGCGGACCGCCGAGCGGGCCGGGAGCCGGAGGAGTGCCGACGCGGCGTACAGGGCTGCCCGCCCCCCTGCCATGGAATGCATGGCCGGGTGGCTCCGCGCAGTGCGTCGCCGGGGACGGCCGGCCCGTTGGCGAGGTTGCGTACGGCAAGTCAGCCCCACGGCCCCACATTCCTTCAGCCGGGTGGTTTAAGCCTGTTTCGGTGGTCTTGCCGGCGCGGTCCGGCCGAGACTGACCGAGGTAGGCAGGAGCCGACCGGGAGGGGACACATGGGTGACAACGCTGTTCTGGTGGCGGTACCGGAACACCCGCGGGACGACAGTGCCGGTGTGGATCAGCTGAACAGGATTCGTGGGGCCATCGAGTCCCAGGGGTACGACGTCCGCTGGGTGGTGAGCGTTTCCGACGCCGAGGCGGTGCTGCGTACGGAGGCGGGCCTCGTGGCGGTACTCGTGGCCTGGGACCTTCCGGCGGGGCACGACGCGAAGGACGAACCGGGTGGCGCGACCGTACTGCGGGCGATCGGCCGTCGCTTCGAGGACCTTCCGGTGTTCCTCGTCATGAGGGACGACAGCCTGCGCGACCTGCCGCTGTGGGTGTCGCAGTCCGTGATCGGGTACGTGTGGCCGCTGGAGGACACTCCGGCCTTCATCGCGGGACGGATCACCGCCGCCGCTCGCACCTACCAAGAAGCGCTCCTGCCACCGTTCTTCAAAGCCCTGCGCCGCTTCGACGACGCGCACGAGTACTCATGGCACACCCCTGCGCACTCCGGCGGTGTAGCGTTCCTGAAGTCGCCGGTGGGCCGCGCCTTCCACGACTACTTCGGGGAACGTCTGCTGCGCAGTGACCTCTCCATCTCGGTCGGCGAACTCGGGTCGCTGTTCGAGCACACCGGCCCGATCGGTGAGGCGGAGCGCAACGCGGCGCGCGTGTTCGGCTCCGAGCTCACCTTCTTCGTTCTGCACGGCGACTCCACGTGCAACCGTCTGGTCGGCCACTTCAGCGTCACGCGCGACGAGATCGCGCTCGTGGACCGCAACTGCCACAAGTCGGTCCTGCACGGCCTTGTCGTCTCCGGCGCCCGGCCGGTCTTCCTCATCCCCACACGCAACGGTTACGGCCTCGCCGGACCCCTGCCGCCGGCCGAGATCGAGGCGAGCTCGGTGGCGTCCCGGGTCGCCGCCAACCCGCTGGCCCGGGAGGCCTCCTCCCTGGATTGCCAGTACGCGGTCTTCACCAACTCCACCTACGACGGCCTCTGTTACGACGCGGTGTCAACGGCCCGGTCCTTCGCCGCCAGCACCCCCCGTCTCCACTTCGACGAAGCCTGGTTCGCCTACGCCCGTTTCCACCCCCTGTACCGCGGGCGCTACGGCATGTCGGTGGACGAGGAGACCCTCCCCGGCCCCGAGCGGCCCACCGTCTTCGCTACCCAGTCCACGCACAAACTGCTGGCCGCCCTGTCGCAGGGCGCCATGGTGCACGTCAGGCCCGCGCCCCGGGCCCCGGTGGAAGACGCCCGTTTCAACGAGGCGTTGATGATGCACGGCACGACGTCACCGCTGTATCCGATGATCGCCTCGCTGGATGTGGCCACCGCGATGATGGACGGTGCGCAGGGCCGCTGGCTGATCGACGAGGCGGTGACCGAGGCGATTCGCTTCCGTCAGGAAATGGTACGCATCGGGCGGCGGATCGAGGCCGCAGGCGACCGGCCCCCCTGGTTCTTCGGGGTGTGGCAGCCCGAGGCGGTGACCGACCCGGCGAGTGGCGCACACGTGCCCTTCGACGAGGCATCGGCCGATCTGCTGCGCACCGAGCCGTCCTGCTGGCATCTCGAACCGGGTGCGGACTGGCACGGCTTCCCCGGTCTCACCGAGGGCCACTGCATGCTCGACCCCATCAAGGTCACCTTGACCTGCCCGGGGATCAACGCCACCGGCGACATGAGCGACTGGGGCATCCCGGCCCGGGTGCTCACCGCGTATCTGGACACGCGGAAGATCGTCGTGGAGAAGACCGACAGCTACACCACCCTGGTGCTGTTCTCCATGGGCATCACCAAGGGCAAGTGGGGCACGCTTCTGGACGCCCTGATGGACTTCAAGGCCTTCTACGACGACGACGCACCGCTCGGCCGCGTTCTGCCGGCCCTGGTCGCCGAGTACCCGCAGCGCTACTCGGGCCGTACCCTGCGCGAGTTGTGCCAGGAGATGCACGACCATCTGCGCTCGGTCCGCCTGGTCGCTCTGCTCGACGCCGCCTTCCAGCAGCTTCCCGAGCCCGTCGCGCCGCCTCAACTGTGCTATCAGCGCCTGATCCGAGGCGGCACCGAGCGGGTACGGCTGGTCGATGCGGCGGGCCGGGTGGCGGCGGCCATGGTCACCGTCACCCCGCCCGGCATCCCCGTGCTCATGCCCGGCGAGAGCGTCGGCGACCCGGACGGCCCCCTGCTCCGCTACCTCACCGCACTGGAGTCCTTCGACCGGCATTTCCCCGGCTTCCGCAGCGAAACCCACGGCGTGACTCTCGACTCCGCCACCGGCGACTACCTGATCGAGTGCCTGCGCCCAGAGGCGGACGAAGTATCGAGCGGCTCGCGTACGCTCAGCGCGTCGACGCCGGCGCAGCGCCGAGGTACGGAGCCTTCCCAACCGCCTGTATGAGTCGATGGACATCCGCGCGGGTCTGCCCGCGCGCGGCAAGGCGGTGGAGACCGCCGGCCGCGCGCGGGACGCGGCGCGCGAGACGGCCGACCTGCTGATCCCTGCGGGCGCCGGACCGTGGGTCCTAGGGCGTGTTTCGAAAGTAGCGTCGTCCGCCCGAAGGGCGGGGGGGGGGAGGGTGGGTGGGCGGTGGTCGGTGGTCGGGGGGGGGGCGAGAAGGGTCC